>CALAQA010000161.1:0-17659 GCA_937889065.1 uncultured Alistipes sp. | reverse complement strand
TCTTCTTCCTCGTCACCCTGCTTGTTGCCCTCTGCATCGGCTGGCGCGTGTGGAAGACGGCTCATGCCCATCCGGCAGATGAGATAGCGAAGGGATGATTATATAGGAGTTCAGGAGTTGCAGAAGTTCAGGAGTTACAGGAGTTCAGACGATAGTTCCGACTATACTTTACATAGTGTTCAAAACCATTGTCTGAACTCCTGAGCGAAGCGAAAACTTCTGACCATACCTTAGTGTAAAAATCAGAAGAGATTTTCGACTGACCGAAGAGACTCCTGAACTCCAGAAAGTTGAGCTTTCGAAACTTGAATAAATAGTAAATCGTAAATTACTAAATAGTAAATCCACAAAAACTCCCTGTGAGGGAGGGGACCTGAAATAGCATTCTTTGGCATTGTGTGTAAACGAGAAACTTCTAAGAAGAACCTTCTGGAAAAGGGTATTCTCCCCTATTTGCTGTCCGCAAGCAGCAAATAAAGCACAAAAATGCTGTTCGCAAACAGCAAAAAGTGAAAGAAAATGCTGTTTGTAAACAGCAAATGTGTATCTTTGCAGCGTATAACAAACAGAAAGAACTGTATGGAAACACTATTTGCGAAGCAAGACAGACTGTTGGCACTGACCTCAACCGGGATTGTGCGCCAGCTGATAGAACAGATCAATTGGGATGCCCAACTCATTGCCATCAAAGGAGCAAGGGGTGTGGGAAAGACTACACTGATGTTACAATACATCAAGTTGAATTACCCCCAATACAGCCGCGAAGTGCTTTATTGTTCGTTAGATGCCGTCTATTTCAGCAATCATAGTCTGCTGGACTTGACTGACAAGTTCTACAAAAACGGAGGAAAGCATCTGTTTCTGGATGAAGTACACAAGTACCCCAATTGGAGCCGGGAGATTAAAGAGATATATGATTTCTATCCCGACTTGCGGGTGGTAATAAGTGCTTCTTCGCTTCTGAATCTGCTGAAGGGAGATGCAGATCTCTCGCGTCGGTGTATTCCATACAATTTGCAGGGATTGTCTTTTAGAGAGTTCCTACAGTTCTATAAAGGAATAGAGATACCTATTTCCTCTTTGGAAGAGGTATTGACACAGCCACAAGAATTGTGTAGCCGAGTGAACGAAGTGTGCAAACCGATACCCTTGTTTAAGGAGTATTTGAGATATGGTTACTACCCGTTCTACTTGAAGAATCAGACTGATTACTACACAAGCATCGAGCAAGTAGTCAATCTGATAGTTGAGACAGAACTTCCCCAACTGTGCGGAGTAAACACGGCCAACATCCGTAAACTGAAAGCACTGATTGAGGTTATCTCCACCTCTGTACCATTTGAAGTGGAAATCACCAAAATGGCAACGGTCATCGGAGTTCACAGAAACACGGTAATTGAGTACCTGAACCACTTGGAGAATGCGCAACTCATGCATTTGCTGTATGCCGACATCAAATCTGTCAAGAAGATGCAAAAGCCTGACAAGATTTTCTTGGAGAACAGCAATCTGCTTTATGCCTTGGCAGACTCACAGGTGCAGATTGGCACAGCCCGCGAAGTGTTTGTGGTCAACCAGCTCTCCTACCAACACACGGTAGAATATGGAAAAAATGTTGGCGACTTCAAGATTGACGGCCGCTACACGGTTGAAGTGGGAGGAGAGAAGAAGACCTTCACCCAAATAGCCGATGTCCCCTCATCTTACATCTTGGCCGATGACATTGAGACCCCATACGGTCACAAGCTACCCCTTTGGACAATGGGGTTCCTTTATTAAGAAGGCAAACCTACTTGGGAATTTATAAGACACACCTGTGTCCCTGAGAGGTATCCAGCGGACTGGGGTTCAAAGACAAAATAAGCGGCTTACTATTCATCCCGAACTGTAAGCCGCTGTTCCTATTAGAATATTAGAGAGAGAAAATATTAACGAAAGGAAAACACACCGGACTGCAACTTTGTTCACCACAAACTGAAAAAAAATGTCGGCAGGCTTGGCGGAAAGCGTCAAATACATTATTTTTGCAACAATTATTACTCTTTTAACAAGAATCTGAATACTATGGCAACCCCGCATAACGATGACATTGCCCGACTGCGCCGGCTGGCCCTGCAAGAGGAGGCCATCCGGTGGAAACAGACCTTTACCAGCCGCGAGGATGAAGAGACTCTCTTCAAAAACATCTTTGACAACATTCCCGTGGGGGTGGAGATTTACAACGAAGCGGGCATACTGGTGGATGTGAATGCCGAGGACATGGCCATGTTTGGCGTGGAAGACAAACAGGAGATGTTGGGCATTGACCTGTTGCACAACCCGAACTTCGGACCGGAACGAACCCGCATCATTATGAGTCAGGACGAAAGCCGATTCCACTTCGACTACAGTTTCGACCTGACGCGAGGATACTATTCCAGCCATCGCACAGGCACCATCAACCTCATCACCAAGATACGCAAACTGTTCCACTCCGACGGGCAGTGCATTGGCTATGTGATGATAAACATAGACAACACGGCCAACCGCGAACGCGAACGCGAACTGACCATTGCCAAGGAGCGGGCCGAACGGGCAGACACCCTGAAGAGTGCCTTCATTGCCAACATGAGCCACGAGATACGCACACCGCTGAATGCCATCGTGGGATTCTCGACCCTGATGACCGAGACCGACAACCGCGAGGAGCGGCAGATGTATCAGGAAATCATTGACCAGAACAACACCCAACTGCTGAAGCTCATCGATGACGTGCTGGACTTGGCCCGAATAGAGTCAGGTACATTTGCAATAGACAAACACCCCTTCGACCCCGTGGGACTGTGCAACGACATAGTGGTGAGCATGAGCATCAAGGTGCAGCCGGGAGTGGAACTGCGCGTGGCGGACAACCTGCCGGAGTGTACCCTCTGCAGCGACCGCTCCCGTGTGAGCCAAGTGCTTTCCAACCTGGTGGGAAACGCCACCAAGTTCACGTCACAAGGAAGTATCACCATAGGATTTGAATTGGAGGACCAGACACACGTACACTTCTATGTGGCCGACACAGGAAAGGGCATCCCCGAAGAGAAACAAGCAGCTGTGTTCGAGCGCTTCGTCAAACTGGACAGCTTCATACCGGGCAGCGGACTGGGGCTGAGCATCAGCCAAAGCATCGTGGACGAACTGGGCGGTACCATCGGAGTAGAAAGCCAAGTGGGACAAGGCTCGACCTTCTGGTTCACGTTGCCATTGGGATAAACCTTTAACTTCTTCAGAAAAAACGATGTTCACCACCTTCACCGACGAAATGCTTGGACTCATCATCGTGCGCACGAATGCCCGTGCACAGCGCATCATCATGCGTCCACAGACCGATGGCGTGCAGGTGACAGTTCCTCCACAAACAACAGAACGCCAGCTGACCGACACACTGAACCACTTTCGCCAACGGCTACGCGCCCAACAACTGGAGATGCAGAAGGTGGCAGAGGAGAAAGGGACGGGCAGTTCGCGCATCGATCTGGACTTCCGCCTCGAAACCGACCTGATAAATATAGCTCTTGAATGTGGGACAAGGAAGGACTTCTACCTGCGGACGGAGCAGGGAAGAACGGTCATCGTCTGTCCGCCCGACACGGACTTCAATGATCCCACCCGACAGGAGTGGTTGCACCGGGTGGTGGAGCGTGCCCTGCGGTTGCAAGCCGAGCGGGTGTTGCCCGAAAGAATACGTGCCCTATCGCAACAGCATAACCTACCCTTCGGGGCCTGCCGGGTGAATGTGAGTAAAGGACGATGGGGAAGCTGCTCGGGACGGAAGGACATCAGCCTGTCGTGCTACCTTGCCCTGCTTCCACCCCATCTGCGCGAGTACGTGATGTTGCACGAACTGTGCCATACGAGGGAGATGAACCACGGCCCACGTTTCTGGGCTTTGCTGGACAACCTGACCGATGGGAAAGCCAAAGCCCTGAGAAAGGAGTTGAAGGAGCATCAGACCTGTTTCTGACCCTCTCCAGCCCGAAAGGAATTGACATAAATCAAGAAAACATGTTATAAAACATATTTTTTGGCCTCATCCCTTGCAGATTTGCAGAAAAGCAGTACCTTTGCATCAAGTTTTTCATGGTATTAGATTTAAGGTTAATAAAGGTTGGGTCAAAGCGTTGACCCTTTTTTTGTATCTATACCCCAGCTCCTCCCCACAAGACTTCCACAAGACTGACGCAAGCCCCCTTTGAAGAGATACGTATGTCGTGCTTCAAGAGATACGTATGTCATGCTCCAAGAGATACGTATGTCATGCTCCAAGAGATACGCATGTCCCTGGAAGCATCTTCCGCAAGTCTCTCCCACCCCCTCCTTCAAGGCACAAAAAAGACATCAAGATGTCACCTGCCGGGAGATCAAGTTCTCTTGTTTGGGGAGAACTTGATGTCGTCACCGATGACATCTTGATGTCGCCGAGGGAGAGAACTTGATGTCTCCGCGCCCCCTTCTTAGAGCAGTCTGATGCCTGCCTCGCTGATGCTGATGAGGCGTTTTTTGTAGAGGTCGCCCACCCCCTTTTTGAAGGTCTTTTTGCTCACCCCGAAGGTGTCGTAGATGGCCTCTGCCGGACTCTTGTCGTGAAGCGCCACATAGCCATCATGCTCTTTCAGATAAGCCCACAAAGTGTCCGAGAAGTCCTCCACTTTGGCATACCCCTGTTTGTGGAGAGTGAGGTCAATCTTGCCATCCTCGCGCACCTGCTTCACGTATGCCGTCAGCCTCATGCCCGGCTCTACGGAGGTGAAGAGTTCGCTACGGTAGAGCAATCCGCCATAGCGGTTGTCCACAATCACCTTCACACCCAAGTCGGTGCGTTGCCACACAAGCACCTCCACCTCTTCCCCTGGCTGATAGTCGGGACGCTCCTTGCTGAGGAACTTTTCCACCTTGGCCGAGGCCACAATGCGGTAGCTCTCCTCGTCCAGATGGGCATGCACCAGGTAGCTGCGTCCCATCTGCATCTTCATCTTCTGTTCGCGGAAGGGAACGAACAGGTCTTTCATCAAGCCCCAATTAAGGAAAGCCCCATATTCATTCACCCAAGAGACCTCTAACCAGGCAAACTGGCCCACTTGCACCAGTGGCTCCAGGGTAGTGGCCACCAGACGCTCCTCGTTGTCGAGGTAGATAAAGACGTTGAGCACATCGCCCACCCGACAATCGGCAGGCACATAACGGGTAGGAAGCAGTATTTCGCCATCGTCGAATCCATCCAGATACACTCCGAAGTCAACCGTCTTCACCACTTCCAACTGATTGTATTTTCCTAACTTGATATGTTGCATACTTTTCGCTATTTGCAGGCAAAGATAGTGCAAAGCAAGCGAATTTCACACCACACACTCAAAAAACTTCAATAAATCCTTGCGACTAACTTTAATTTATCTATCTTTGCTCACTGATTTTACACTTATATACATTAAAGTAAACAACAAAGGAAAGAAACAATGGGTAGAGTATTGATTATCGGTGCCGGAGGTGTAGGCACTGTAGTGGCACACAAGGTGGCACAAAACCCCGAGGTATTTACAGATATCATGATTGCCAGCCGTACCAAAGCGAAATGCGATGCAGTGGTGAAGGCCATCGGCAATCCCAACATACAGACGGCACAGGTGGATGCCGACAACGTAGATGAGCTGGTGGCCCTGTTCAACCAGTTCCGTCCCGAGATAGTCATCAATGTGGCTCTCCCCTATCAGGACCTCACCATCATGGAGGCCTGTCTGAAGGCCGGAGTGAACTATCTGGACACCGCCAACTATGAGCCCAAGGACGAGGCACACTTCGAGTACAGCTGGCAATGGGCCTACAAGCAACGCTTCGAAGAGGCCGGACTGACCGCTATCCTCGGATGCGGATTCGACCCGGGCGTGAGTGGTGTGTATACTGCCTATGCGGCAAAGCACCACTTCGACGAGATTCACTACCTCGACATCGTCGATTGCAACGCCGGTAACCACGGTATGGCCTTTGCCACCAACTTCAACCCCGAGATCAACATCCGCGAGGTGACCCAGAAGGGCCGCTACTATCAGGATGGCGAGTGGGTGGTGACCGAGCCGCACGAGATTCACCGCCCGCTGAACTATCCCGGCATTGGTGAGCGTGAGTCGTATGTCATCTATCACGAGGAGCTGGAGTCGCTCGTCAAGAACTATCCGACCATCAAGCGTGCCCGCTTCTGGATGACCTTCGGTCAGGAGTATCTCACGCACCTGCGTGTGATTCAGAACATCGGTATGGCCCGCATCGATCCCATCATCTACAACGGTGTGGAGATTGTGCCCATCCAGTTCCTGAAAGCTGTGTTGCCCGATCCCAAGTCGTTGGGTGCCAACTATACGGGTCAGACCTCGATTGGTTGCCGTATCCGCGGTATCAAGGACGGCAAGGAGCGCACCTACTACATCTACAACAACTGCGACCACGAGGAGGCCTTCAAGGAGACCGGTACGCAGGCCGTAAGTTTCACGACGGGTGTCCCCGCAGCGTTGGGTGCCTCGATGTGGGCCAAGGGTCTGTGGCGTGGTGCCGGTGTGTTCAATGTCGAGGAGTTCGATCCCGATCCCTTCCTGGCCGAGTTGGGCGAGCAGGGGTTGCCGTGGCGTGAGCTGTTTGATGTGGATATCGAAGTCTGATTTTTCGATTTTATAGGGCAGATTTGTCCTTGCTCTCACGAGGCACGAATGGGACGTACGTCGAGTACTACCCATCCGTGCCTCATTTCGTTTAAGCACAAATCTGCTCCTCTAAAATCAAAAAATGTGTTTCCGTTTTGTGTGACTGCTTCATTTCCAATCCACGTAAATTGGAGTAGGGTAGTCGGTGGTCGGAGAATAAACCAATAAGTATAAATACCTATTTCGAGGGCGAAGTGGCAAAAATTGGGCGAATTTTGTTATTTTTGTGCGCGTATAAACCAATTCGACCTTTGACCGATGATTGACTTTACGAAAGTACCCTCGCCATGCTATGTGCTCGATGAGCAGTTGCTGTTGGATAATTTAGCCCTGATCGACCGTGTGCGTCGTGAGGCTGACGTAGAGATTATTGTTGCGCTCAAGGCCTGTGCGATGTGGTCCATCTTTCCCACGTTGGCCCTCCATTCGGATGGTGCCACCGCCTCATCGCCCGCCGAAGCACGCCTCGTCTTCGAGGAGTACGGAAAACCTGCCCACACCTACGCCCCCGTCTATACCGACCGCACCATCGAGGAGATTATGCGTTGCAGTGACCATATCACCTTCAACTCGGTGGCCCAATACAACCGCTTTGCCCCGATGGCCATCCTGCGTGGTATCTCGTGTGGTCTGCGTATCAACCCCAAGTATTCGCCCGTCGAAACCGACCTCTACAACCCCTGTGTAGCCGGCTCGCGTCTGGGTGTGACGGCCGAGGAGTTGGGCGACCTGCCTGCCGGGTTGGAGGGGCTGCACTTCCACGTCTTGTGTGAGTCGCGCCCGCACCACCTCAAGCTCGCCTTGGAGGCTGTGGAGACCCATTTTGGCCGCTACCTCGACCAAATCAAATGGCTCAATATGGGCGGCGGTCACCTGATGACCCACGCCGAGTATGACTGCGACGAGCTGATTTCGGTGTTGCGTGATTTCAAGGCTCGTCATCCCCATCTGCGCCTCATCCTGGAGCCCGGCTCGGCCTTTACGTGGCGCACGGGCTACCTGGTTTCGACCGTCGAGGATGTGGTCGAGAATGGGGGAGTGCATACGGCTATGCTCGATGTCTCGTTTGCCTGCCATATGCCCGACTGCCTGGAGATGCCCTACAAGCCCGCCATCATCGGTGCCCGTGATCCCGAGCAAGGGGAGAAAAAGTGGCGTATGGGCGGTAACAGCTGCCTGGCCGGCGACTTCTACGGCGATTGGTATTTCGACATAGATCCCAAGGTGGGCGACCGCATCATCTTCGAGGATATGATCCACTACACGATGGTCAAGACCACGATGTTCAATGGCGTGAGCCACCCCTCGATTGCCATTGCACACACCTCGGGCGAGGTGGAGGTAGTGCGTGAGTTTGGCTACGAAGACTACAAAAACAGAATGGGATAACCGTTTAGAAAACAATATAATAAACAAAGATACCTTATGGAAAACTTTACTCCGACCCAATACACGCTCGTGTGCGTTGCTTCGGGTCACGAATTCAAAGATGAAGGTTGGACGCTGGCCGACCGTGAGTGTCAGTGCCCCTCGCTGGTGCGTGCCCACTACGCCAAGAAGCAGCTCGAGGTGAAGCCCGAGAGCTACGGCCTCTACAAGTTCTGCGATTGGCTGCCCGTGAGCCACCTCTTGAAGGGCTCGGCTGCCCCCGTTACCTACCGCAGCAAGGGCCTTGCGCAGCACCTCGGTCTGGAGAATTTGTGGATCACCTTCAACGGCTACAACCCCGCCATTGGTGCCAATATGACCACCTGCTCGTTCAAGGAGACCGAGGCCTACTCGGTGTGTGGTCGTGCCAAGCAGGACGAGAACCGTGTGCTGGTGGTTGCCTCGGCAGGTAATACGGCCCGTGCCTTTGCCAAGGTCTGCTCGGCCAACAATATCCGCCTGCTGCTGGCCATCCCCTACGACAATCTGGATGCCCTCTGGTTTGAGGAGCCGCTGAACCCCTGCGTGAAGGTGATTGCCTGCGCCTCGGGTGGCGACTACTTCGATGCCATCCACCTCTCGGAGCTGGCCCTCAAGGCCAAGAACTTCTACGCCGAGGGTGGTGCCAAGAATATCGCCCGTCGTGACGGTATGGCTACCACCGTGCTGTCGGCCGCCACGACCATCGGTCGCATTCCCGATTACTACTTCCAGGCGGTGGGCAGCGGTACGGGTGCCATTGCCGCTTGGGAGGCCAATATGCGCCTCATCGAGGACGGCCGCTATGGAACGAACACGATGAAGCTGATGGTGTCGCAGAATGCCCCCTTTGTGCCGATGTACGATGCTTGGCGTGCTGACTCGCGTGCGATGTTGCCTTACGATGACGATAAGGCTCGCCGTGATGCCGAGATTATCGATGCCAAGGTGCTCTCGAACCGCAAGCCTCCCTATGGTGTGATGGGCGGTCTGTACGATGCTCTGAAGGCAACGGGTGGCGACATTATGGTCGTTACGAATCCCCAGGAGCGCAAGGCTTGCAAGCTCTTCGAGGAGTTGGAAGGTGTAGATATCCATCCCGCTGCAGGTGTGGCTACGGCGTCGCTGATCAAGGCGGTGCAGGAGGGTCGCATCGAGAAGGATGCCACGGTGATGCTCAACATCACGGGTGGCGGTGAGCAGCTCTTCAAGAAGGGCCGCGAGGTGTGGTACCTCAAGCCGAGCCACGTCTTCCCGCTCAATCCCGATGTGGAGGATGTAGTAGCCAAGGTCGAGGCGCTCTACGAGTAGGGTGGTAACTGCCTGAAAATCAAAAGCAGGGTTGGAGAATATCCAACCCTGCTTTTTGGTCTGTATAGTTGAGCTAATGGTGTAATCACCCAGCTCTTAAATGAAAAAAACGGAAGATTTCGCAAGTTTCCAAAGCGCATAATTCGCTGCTAAATGCTACATCTTCCGTTTTGATGAGACAAAGTTGCTGCAATGAATTGAAAAAAAACAAAAATGTTGCGTAAAAAAAAAAGTCACACAATCGTTGCTCAAAAATTCAGGATAATCGCTACCTTTGGGTAGATTTGCAGTAAGTGAAATTCTTAACACTTTCAGAAATGATTACGGAAGAAGAGGAAATCAAGATTTACGGAGAGGATCCAGATTGGGATTTTCTCATCTACCCGGAAGATATACCTAAAGCCAAGATGGGAATAAAAGAAAAGTTGGCAAGTTATCGAAAAAGAATCGAGGAGTTGCTGACGAGGTTATTAAGTTGCAAGGCCATCAAGTAAAACAGAGACTCAACAATGTCGGAAAAGGAGAAAGAGTTAAGTTCTATTTTGATACAGCTCTTGCACGGGCTCGGAATGCCAAAAGTTAGAATAATGCTAACAATGGCAATAATATCGGCACACCATCTTCATCAGGAAATGATAGATTGGGTTGTGGATTATTGCGACGAGGGTGGTACTTTGACAGCCCAAATCTTTATGTCAAAGCTGAACGAGTTGACCGATTCGGAATAGACGACGTGTGGATGCAATAGGGCGGGAAATCGCTACCTTAGACAAGATTAGCATTGAGTGAAATTCTTAACATCTACAGAAATGACTTACGAAGAAGCAAAACAGAAGTTGGAAGAGGCGATAGGAGCACCAATCGTAGAGATTCACGAGTGGATTGATTATTATAGTTACGAAGACTCAAAAAAAAGGTAAGTCGAACGTGAGGACGGGCAACTCCTCATACTGCCTTCCGAGATTTCGGAAGAGGTCGGAGCCCTTGCCGACCCTACGCTCAAACTTTCCTCTTTTTACAAAGATACAATCCAAAATCAGCAAAAGCAAGAGGTGGGGTGTGGAATAACACTAAAAAGTAGAAAACCCTACGAAAAAAGAAGGAGGCCTCGGGCGGCAGGACAGACATCGATCCCGAACCGAATATCGGCAAGCAGAATGGCAAACTACTCTGCAAAGCACTCCTTCGGTCTGCAAAAATACAACCGTTGAGCCGAAAAGCCAAAAGGTGAAATAAGAAATTTGCAAGAGGAACAAATTGCTGCACAAAAGGTTGTCGATTAAAGTTCGACATTAACCAAAGCAAAACCCCGCCAGACGATAATCTGACGGGGTTTGCTGTACTCGGAACGGGAATCGAACCCGTACGGCCATTACTGGCCACAGGATTTTAAGTCCGGCGTGTCTACCTATTCCACCATCCGAGCAACCTGTTTTGCCATATCGGCGCAGCAAAAGTAAGAAAAAAAATCAATTTTCGCAACGCTCAATCCACTTTATCATCTTCTCGACCTCGCTCGGGTGAAACCAACGCACCTCCTCGTCCCGTCGAAACCAGGTCAATTGCCGCTTGGCATAACGGCGTGAATTGCGCTGAATCAGTGCCACAGCCTCCTCCAGCGAAATCTCGCCATCGAAGTGGGCGAAGAGCTCTTTGTAGCCCACCGTTTGCAGTGCATTCAGGTGGCGATAGCGAAGTACGGCACGCGCTTCGGCCTCCAGACCCTCCTCCATCATCAGCTCCACACGGCGATCGATGCGCCCATACAGCTCCTCACGTGGCAAATCGATGCCGATTTTGATAATCTCGAAATTACGCTTGCGACGCTCGCCGGTGCGCAACGACGAATAGGGCTTGCCGGTTTGCAGGCAGACCTCCAAAGCACGCACCACACGGGCGGGATTCTGCCGATCGACCACCTCCCAATAGGCGGGGTCGAGGGTCTTTAGCTGTTCGGCCAATGCCGGCAACCCCTCGGCGGCAAGCCGTTCGGTCAGCTCACGGCGCAGCGCTTCATCCGCCTCGGGCAGGTCGTCCATCCCCTCGCACAAGGCCCGCACATAAAGCCCCGAGCCTCCCACGGCAATCACCGTGTCGTGACGGTTGAACAACTCCTCCAACCGCTCCAGAGCCATCACCTCGTAACGGCCCGAGTTGATCTCGTCCGTCAGGTCGTGGCTGGCAATGAAGTGGTGCTCGGCTCGGGATAGCTCCTCGGCAGTCGGCTGGGCCGTACCGATGGCTAACCCTCGATAGAATTGGCGGGAGTCGGTCGAGATAATCGGGGCGTGATAGTGCTCGGCAAGACAAATGCTGAGCGCCGTCTTGCCACAGCCCGTAGGACCGACAATAACCACCAATCGCTTAATACTCATCGTCGTAGGCGTCGTCACCTTCGAAGTCGCTGAAGTCGCCCATCGCATCGTCGAAGATCGAGCCGTCGTCGTCACCGCTCACCATCGTCGGGTCGTACTGGTCGGGCACATCGGCTACGGCGTAGATCTCGCGCGGATACGAAGCCCCTGCTTCGGCCTCGTAGGCACCCGTCAGCTCGAGGTAGTAGGCACGCTCGGCAAACAGATCGAAGAGGTAGATCAGACGGTCACGCAACTGGTGGATAATCTGACCCAGACGGACATTTTCCATCGCTTCGGGCTCCTCTTCGCCCCCTTCGCCCATATCCATCAACGTAAACTCACGCAGCTTCTCCCAGCGGTTGTCGGCCGTGAAGAACGAGGCCATACAAGGCTCATACTCCAACGCCTCGAGCAGGAAGTTGTGAAACTCGAGCAACGTCATATCGTACAACACCTCGTAATCACGCACGAAGTTGTCGTTCTCGTCGCTCAACATACGGAATCGAAAGACCATTGACATAGGTATGCAAAGTTTAGTTCAGAATTTCTAATCACAAATATAGGCTATTTGCTCCAAAAATGCAACCACATCCACCGCATCGGGGTAGTCGGTCAGCGTCGGGTGCTGCGCACGGCCAAACGGTACGGCCCGGGGATGGAGTTTTTCGTGTGCCACGACACATTGCAGTTCGCTGTCGTGGGCCGTCAGCCACTCGGCAACCTCCTGCGTGGTGCGGTAATAGCGATAGGTGAGGGTCGATAGGCGGGCAGAGAAACGATCGCTTTCCATCGCAACAGCGCCGCCCAGGTCGATGTACGGCTCGCCTGTCATCTCCAACAACGCCTTGTTTTGCAGGTAGTTGTTGCAGTATTTGGGGTGCAATGAGGCGGGACGGATGGCGGGGAATGCCATTCCCTCCTTGAGAAACAACATCGACACATTGCGACACCCCAATCCGTTGTGGAGCCAGATGTCCTCCTCCAGCCCTCGCAACTCGGCCTCGCTCTCCTCGCCCGTCAGCACCGCTACCGATTGTCGGCTGCCACGCAGCAGGGTAGGGATGGTGCCATAGCGGGCACGGAAATAGCGATTTGTGTTGTCCGAGCCGGTGGCAATGACCGCATCGGGAAGGGTGTAGCCATCGTAATAAGAAATCCCCACCTTTGGGTCGATGTTGGATAACTCGTTGATAATGTGGTGGGTCAATGCCTTGTCTTTCGACGAGGGCTTGACGATGCAATGGTGCCCTGCCGCTACCACACACAGCAGATCGAAGAAACCCACCAACGGCAGGTTGCCGGCCATAATGACCAAGACCCGCTTGGGATTGGCCACAGGCACCCGATAGGCCGACAGCCAACGAGTGAGCAGCTCGGGGTCGAGCATCTCACGGCGAATCGCCTCCACAGCCGTATGAATGGCCTCGGGGGTGTACCACGGATTTTCGGCTATGGCCTCCTTTACGATGCTTTCGGGCAGGTGGGCGAGCCGCTCCGAGAGGGCGCTGAATAATTCTATGGTGTGTTTCATCCCTACAAAGATAGGTGTTTGGGGCGTAAAACGCACCTTTTTGAAAAAAAATAGCCAAAAATTTTGCAGGTAACAATTTTTGCCCTATATTTGCACTCGCAATTGCGGAAATAGCTCAGTTGACAGAGCACAACCTTGCCCCAAAAGGATAAACATCCCCAACCTTGGCAAGGAGCAATTGCAAAGTCGGGGAAATATATTTTGCGGAAATAGCTCAGTTGGTAGAGCACAACCTTGCCAAGGTTGGGGTCGCGAGTTCGAGTCTCGTTTTCCGCTCAACGCACAGCGATAATCGAAAGATTATCGCTTTTTTTGTGCGTTTCGCGGAAGAGTTCGCGTCTATATAGACAATCCCTCCAAACCTCCCTTTGATAAGGGAGGCTTATAGATGTTTGAAGTCAAGGCTTGTCCGTCGTAACCCCAAAGCTCCCCTTCCAGGGGCTGGGGGTGTAAATATAGTTCGCGAGTATTGCCCACGCACGTGGGCCCGTGGCTTGTTTTTTTCTCGCTACAAACTCACCAACACCCAAATTTTCGCGCACCTTGTTGCCCAAACAGTGAGCAACGAGACGGACAAACTATCCGCCAAACTAAGCGGCGCGAGCTTAAGCTTTAATGGAGAAAATGTTCACCAGAGGGAACTAATACCTCAACAGAAGAGGCCGCTAACTAACAGAAACGACAAGGTGCCCGGTAATGACCGGACACCTTGTCGTTTGAACTCCTGATTAGCGTAGTACAAGTCCGCTGTTATGTAAACTCGTTTTCGTGGATAGGAGTCAATTGCAATCAGTTGCTCGATATTTGTTTGAACGAAACGTCCATATTGCCTAACTGCAACGCATTGTTAAGTTTGTGCCCCCCCAGACACCTTGCTGCACCCTATGTTGACCTCCCGAACACTCTGTCGAATTGTTCGCTAATAGCAAACATTATTTCCCAACATGACCATGAGGTGATGTGCAGACCTCAAAACAGCATGATGCCCCTACGACAAAAATTGTTTGATTTTATCATTAATAATAGAGGATCTGATGTCATCGTATTTTACGCCCAATTTTTGCGCAATTTTATCGGAATCAATAAAATACATTTTTTCATCGGAATATAAGATACCCGCTTTAATTAAAGCATCTAAGACCTCCCTTCCAATGTCGCCTTTTCCAATTCTATTGTCAATTTTCTCCTTGAAACGCGCCAAACTACCCTTACTGTGAGAACGGAACATCATAAGCAAACGACGCATCTTATGGTACTTTTCCAGGATATTACTAGGGATATCATTATCAGATGCTTTGGTTACATATTCTACAAATGGGTATGTAATCTGATTTTTGCAGATGATTTGGAATTGACTTCGATTGCTCCCCCTATTGGTTAAAACCGGCAAGGTTCCCCTATTGCCACATTTAATATTAAAATTATCGCACTCAAGAACAACACTCTCGCATTGTGAACCAACATTTAACAGAATCTCCGACGCACTACATTCAATCGCATTACATTTGATATATGCAGGTGGGGTAAAATCAACTTTATCGGATGATAACCCAATCGTCAAGGGTAAATCAATTGTTAAGTTAGAAATATCTGCCCCCAGATAGAGTGTATCATGGCAACTTGTATTCACATAGTAGCTATACTCTTCATTAAAGTTACCCGCTTTGAAAAATGTCAATTCACAAATGATATTCTGCAAAGTGTCATCCAATACATGAGTTGTGAGCTCCATCGAAGAGTAGAACCCCTTTTTATCCAATGCTTTGAGCGAATCAAACAGATAAGGTATCAACTCTTTATCAATATCCCGATCCTCATTCGCCAACTCGTTGTATATGTAAAAAAGCATATATGCATTTCTGTAAGAACTTCGAAGATATTGAAATACCTTATCCCTATGCTCTGCTTTCTTAATTATCTTTGCTATGATATAGCTCTCAAAAACTCCATTTTGAATTTTCCCATTAGATAAGAATGGATGTTCAGTCAACCATGAAGAAATTTGTTTATTGTATTCGGTATCAAAATAGACATCCCCCGTAACAGGTATATCCAAATCGCTATTTAATTGCCTGCACAACAATCTAATGCATTGTTCCTCTTCCGAATATGCCTCTCTTGTCGCAACATCCTTGAATAAATCGTCACGATTTTCCAAAAGTTTAGGAAGGAGCAACTGCCCAATTTTATCTTCTTTCTCTCGCCGGAGAATCTCTTCAATAATATCAATTATTAGCTTTATGTTTTGCCTGTTACTTGATTTAAAAGTTTCCAATAAAGCATGATAATTGCTATTCCTATTTAAGAGGGTTGCTATTGCCAGCAAGACAGGAGCATAGCCAATAAACTGCAAATATTGTTTATGGTTCATTTCGGTCTGATTCTTAAAAAAGCCACCAATCGCCTCTACTATGTAGTCGCGAACATCTTGATACTCCTTCTTAAAACGATCTTTTGCGTCCGACTCAATGTGCTTGTCGATAAATTCTTTAGCAGATTCAATAGTGAAGGGTTCAATCTGCAAAAAGGCAACATTGAGACCTTTTTCTTCTAAATACAAAGTTGTCAACTCGACAATATTTGTTCTACCCAACATAACAAAAGGAACACCTTTTGCCCCTTGGGAAATATTGATCACATTGTCTAAAAATGCATAGAAACCATCTGCTGTTGTCTTGATAAAGCCCTCGTCTAGGGCATCAATAATCATTGTGCCCTTCCCCGATTTAAGACTTTGAGTATAATCGGTAAAATCGTTTATATCCATACTATTGAAGAGCAAGCCAGTCAATGAGTTGCTTGCAACAGGCTCATGCTTGCTCAAATCGAAAATAGGAATTCCGAAAGAGTATGATAGATTTTCAGTTAAGCAGGTCTTACCGGTAGCACCGGCTGCAGAAATAAGAATAATCGTGGCATTTTCCAATGAGCCGCCTTCCAATCCGGACTGTTGAAGCGAAAATATAGGCTCTACATATTTTGGATTTTGCTCATTAACAATCGTTAACGAATTGTTTTGATTTATTGAATAAGAAAATTTATCTAACTTAAACTCATTAAGTTTCGATTTCAACTTATACAAGCTAATGGTATTATCTGGCATAACAAACAACTATTAGATGTGGTTAATTTTGAATTCCATTAATCCCGCCTCACAGCAGATACTACAAAGATAAGAAAAAATTGAAAGATTTACTCTTTTTCGGGGTGGTTTTTGCATGGTTTCTCTATGAGTATAGTGAGGTGTTACACTTCCAAAGATAGAAAAACTCAAAATATAGAAGTCGTATTGGACAAAAAGGAGGGTACAAGGTTGGATTATTGCGTAATATGATAGGTGCATTTTGGGTAAATACTCTAAAGAAAGATATGCCTTACGCCAGAGGGCGAGCACGGTCGCTACATAATCAAACCAGCACCCGACTATAAACACCTGCGCTTTCGTGAGCAGATTCCGGTAAACGAGCATCTAACAATGCAGATTGCAAGGCAGGTATATAAGATCAAGACTGCGGAAAATGTCGTGGCGTTCTTCTCGGATGGCAAGATTGTATATATCACAAAGCGTTTTGATTATGCTGCTGACGGCACAAAGATAGCACAAGAGGACTTTGCCTCACTGGCAGGAAAAACTACAAACACCCACGGCAAGGATTTCAAATATACAGGCAGCTACGAGGATGCTGCGATGTTGTTGCGCAAGAGTGTGGCATCTTGGCAAGTGGAAATGTCAAATTTCTTCGCACTTGTTGTGTTTAACTATCTCTTTGGGAATGGTGATGCTCATCTCAAAAACTTCTCTCTACAACAGACCGCTGGTGGCGATTATATTATGACACCCGCATACGATCTGCTGAACACCTCTATCCATATAGACGATGGCGATTTCGCTTTGCAGGAAGGCTTGATGCCGAAAGAAGCTCACTCGGAGATATACTTAAATATGGGACACCCTTGTCGTGATGATTTTGCGGAGTTTGGTCGTAGAATAGGTGTGTTGCCCAAGAGAATAGATGCCATTATAGAGCTGTTCGCAACGAAGCAACCAATGGTCTATGAGCTAATAGAACGCTCGTTCCTTGATGACCGCATAAAGCGCATGTATAAGCGATCATATGAGGAGCGATTGCACCGCTTTCAACGAACAGACAAGTAAAATGACATCGGAGAAGTCGCAGATTAAGTTTGCGAAATCGGAAAGAACGGGAGAGCTTATTGGCTTTGTTTCCCGTCACTCAAAAACTCGTCAATTGAAAGGAGTCAGGGAAGACTCAAGATATGGCAAGCAGATATGTGTCCTTGCAGAGGACCTGAAAGGCACAATCGAGCCAAATGTT
>CALAQA010000160.1:0-25992 GCA_937889065.1 uncultured Alistipes sp. | reverse complement strand
CTGCGACACGCTTCTCGGGGGGCAGTTCGGCATAACCTACGCCATTGACGCTGCGCTCGGCGCCCTGCATCAGCAGACCCACCACCGTAGCAAACTGCGGATCGTTTACCTTGGCACACGACTCCTCGGTGAGCGAAATATCGGGCACGGCGACACGCACCTCCATATTGAGCGAGCGACGGAACAGCTCGTCGATGTCGGTCAGGTTGGCCGAGCCACCCGTCAGCACCAAGCCATAGCCGAGGTTGTCGGCATAGCCCGAGTAGCGCAACTCGTCACGCACCAAATCGACAATATCCTGGGCACGGGCCTCGATGACGGTGGCCAGGTTGCGCAACAGGATGTCACGGGCCTCACGGCGGGGAGGCATACCCTGCACACGGATGACCTTCTCCTCGGGAACATTGGCCGCCACAGCCGAGCCGTAGCGGTGCTTGAGCTGGGTGATGAAACGCTCCTGCACGCCCATCGAGCGAATGTCGCGGTCGATGGCCGACGAGCCAATGGGAATCGACCCGATGTAGCGCACGATGCCCCGATGGCAGATGGTCACATCCGTCACATCGGCACCCAGGTTTACCACAGCCACGCCATCCTCCTTCTCATCGGCCGAGAGGACGGCCATAGCCGTCGCCAACGTATTGGGAATTACCCCCAGCTTCTTCACGCCGACACGCTTCAGGGCCATATCCAGACGCTGAATGGGGGTCTTCTGGCAGAGGATGAAGTTGAAGGTGGCCGAAAGTTTCTGACCAAACTCACCCACGGGGTCGGCCACCTCGTGCTGGTCGTCGATCATATACCGCTGGGGAATACGCTCCATAATCTGCTCATCCTCGGGGGCTTGCAGGTTGTTCATACGGGCAAAGAGGCTGTGTACGTCGCTCTGCACCACGCCATTCTGGTAGTCCGACACATAGACAAAGTCGGTGTGGCGTGCGCAACGCACAAACTCGCCCGAGATACCGGCATAGGCCTCGACGATGCGGATACCGGCCTGCTGACCGGCCTCATCGATCGCCTCACCGAGGGCCTGGCTGACCAACTCGATGTTTCCGATGCGCCCGATGGTGACACCCTTGATGGGCTTCGACACGAGCGACACAATCTCCAGGTTCCCATCCTCCTGCTTGGCGGCTACGGCCACCACGACAGCGTGCGAACCCAAATCGACAGCAACAATGTAATTCTTCTTCTCCACGGTATTGTGTGTTTTTATTTTTCTTCGTTTTCAACAGAGTGGGGCGATTTCTCTCTTCTCCCCCCTCTTCTCTCCTCGGGCCGCTATTGGCAGACCACCCGATCCGAGTAGCGCACATCGACCACCCGATAACGCTCCCATCCCAACTTCGTCAGGCCCTCGCGATAGAAGTGCTCCAATCGCTCAAACTTCTCGGCGGTTTGTTCCAGCCTTCCGAAACGGATTTCGAAGCGGCCGCTGCGGGGAATGAGCGTGAGTTCCAATTCGCCGCTATGGGCCGTTTTCGCCTCGATTTCAACCACTTCCGAGCGCCAGAAGTCAAGCTGCTCAAGTTCTTCTACAAAGGTAAGGAGTTTCGTGAAATCTTCGTAGTTTTTTTCCAACTTTTTTTGTTGGCGGCGATATTCCTCCTGTCGCTCGGCCAACCGATCCAAATCGGCCTGAATCAGACGCCCCCGATAGTCGAAGTAGCGACGGGCGGCAGCCTTCTTGGCTTGGGTCTCTTCGACCTTTTTTTCGAATATCTCCTTCGTCTCTCCGGCCCACCAACGGCGTTTGATTCGCACCGCCCGCACCGAGTCAATCTTCTTGTCGTTGGCAATCTCGGCCTTCAGGAAGGGGTATTTCTCCACCTCCACTCGGGCGATGAGCGAGTCGATTCGCGCTTTTTGGCGGTCGATATGATCCCGCACCAACCCCTCATACGTGCGAGGCACGGGGGGCGAGTAGGTGCCCGTCACCACCGGCA
The DNA here is from genome assembly GCA_937889065.1 of uncultured Alistipes sp. GTDB lineage: Bacteria > Bacteroidota > Bacteroidia > Bacteroidales > Rikenellaceae > Alistipes. Next base: position 24,043 of record CALAQA010000160.1, on the reverse strand, counting down.
CATAGAGGGCCGAGCGGGGCGGAGTGGCAAACAGGTAGCCTTCGGAGGTCGAGTAGCCATTCATTCCGCCACACAGCAGACGCACGATGGGCTGGTGTTGTGAGAGGGTGATGCGCAGTCGTCCGTCGCTCGTCACACCTGCCTCAACCCGCTCCACAAAGCCGTTGCGGGCCACCAGACGTTCGATGGCGGCCAGGTCGATGCTGTCGATTTGGCGACCATCCAAGCGGATGTTGCTCCGTCGCAACCACCCCTCGACACGTTGGGCCGTCAGGAGCGAGCCGTCGGCCGTGCTGTCGGCCAACACAATCTCTATCGAGGTCAAGCGACGCTCGGCACGCTTATGACGGGCCAGGCGGGTAGCATAGACCACATAAAAGGCCACCAGCACCCACAGCAAGACCACCAACACTATGCGCAAAACTCGTTGCATCGCTCCTCGCTTTTTGGATTACTTCGTTTTGTTTTTCAGGGCCTCGGCCAGCGGCTCGCAACATACGTCGATGTTGCCTGCACCGAAGGTGACCACCACATCCGTAGCCTCTTCGGCCAGTGTAGCAACCAACTCGTCCCGCTCGACAATGCGGCAGGGTTTGGTCACCCGCTCGGCAATCAGCTCCGAGGTAACCCCCTCGATGGGAAGCTCTCGGGCAGGATAAATTGGCAACAGAATCACCTCATCGGCCTCGGACAACGCCTCGGCAAACTCCACATAAAAATCCCGTGTGCGGGTGTAGAGGTGGGGCTGAAAAACCGCCGTCACCCGTCGCCCGGGGAACATCCGACACACCGATGTGAGGGCTGCCGCCAACTCACGGGGGTGGTGGGCATAGTCGTCCATATAGACCTGCTCGGGGCTGTTCAGGTAGAACTCGAAGCGACGTTTCACCCCCGAGAACGAGGCCAACGCCTCGGCCAGACGCTCCCGCTGGAACGAAACGCCCTCCTGACGAGCCGCCACCCAGGTCATCGCCACCGCCGCTACGGCATTTTCGATATTGACCCATCCGGGGATGCCGAGCGTCAGATCCTTCATCTCGCCATCGGGCAGCACCAAATCGAAGAGGTAGTGTCCCCCTTCGATCAAACGGATGTTGCGGGCGTAGAAATCGCACGGCTTATCGTAGCTGTAACGGTAGTAGTCGATCGCCTTGTTTTCGAGGGCAATCTCCACCCCCTCTTTAATAATGAGGGCGCCACCGTCCAAAATCTTGCACACGAATTGCGAAAAAGCCTCTTTTACCGCTTCGTGGGTGCCGTAGATGTCGAGGTGGTCGGCATCGCACGAGGTGATGACGGCCACGTGGGGCGCAAGGCGCAGGAACGAACGGTCGAACTCATCGGCCTCGACGGCCAAGCGATCGCCCTCACCCAAGACCAGGTTGCCCCCAAAATTCTTCGAGATGCCTCCCAGGAAGGCCGAGCCGCCATCGGTCAGCTTGCGGTTGAGCCAGGCCACCAGCGTCGAGGTAGTCGTCTTGCCGTGCGTACCCGCTACGGCCATCACACGCTTACCCTCCGAGAGGTAGCCGAGCATCTGCGACCGTTTCTCCAACTGAAACCCGTTCGAGATAAAGTATTGGTACTCGGCGTGGTCGGTCGGCACGGCAGGGGTATAGACCACCAACGTAGTTGCAGGGTCACGGAACATCGAGGGGATCGCCTCGACCGACTCGTCGTAGTGAATCACCGCCCCTTCGGCCTCCAACTCACGGGTCAGGCGGGTTTCGGTGCGGTCATAGCCGGCTACGGCCGCCCCTTCGTGCAGAAAGTAGCGGGCCAGGGCACTCATACCGATGCCGCCGATACCCAGAAAATAGTAGTTCTTATAGCTTTTCATCTTATGCTTCAATCAGCTTCAAAATCTCATCGACAATATCTTCGGCCGCACGGGGACGTGCCAGACGCTGCAAGTTGCGACTCATCGCCTCGAGGGCCTTTTTATCCGCAAGCAGCTCCAACGCCTTGGGCATCGCCTCCTCCCGACAACGGGCATCGGTCACCAACCGAGCGGCACCCTCCTCTTCCAAGGCTCGGGCATTCATCGTCTGATGGTCCTCGGCCACGTTGGGCGAGGGGACAAACAGCACCGGCTTGGCCACCAGGCACAACTCCGAGACCGTACCTGCACCGCTGCGCGAAATGACCAAATCGGCCGCTGCATAGGCGTAGTCCATCCGATTGATGAAGGCACCCTGCCAGATGTGGCGGGTGGGATGGGCCGCCAGGAAGGCCTGCATCTCCTTTTCGTAGTATTTGCCCGTCTGCCAAATCACCTGCACGGGGGCTTCGCCACCGAGCGAGGGCAGCCAATGCTTCATCATCTCGTTCAGGGTGCGGGTTCCGAGCGAACCGCCTACAACCAGAATGGTCGGACGCTCGGCCGTGAAGCCGAAGTGGGCCAACGCCTCTCGGCGATCGACACCCCCTTGCGAAAAGCTGCCACGCAGGGGGTTACCCGTCAGACGAATCTTCTCGGCCGGGAAGAAGCGTTCCATTCCCTCGTAGGCCGTGCAGATGCGACAGGCACGACGAGCCAGGAGTTTGTTCGTCAGACCTGCGTAGGAGTTCTGCTCCTGAATCAGGGTCGGCACCCCCATCCGCTGCGCCGCCCACAAGACGGGGGCGCTTGCATAACCGCCAAAGCCCACCACCACATCGGCCCGAAAGTCACGAATGGTTTGGCGAGCTTTACGGATGCTCTTCAACACCTTGAAAGGGACAAGCAGGTTGCGCCAATCGAGTCGTCGTTGCAGACCTGCAATCGGCAAACCCACGATACGGTAGCCCAGCGCAGGCACCTTCTCCATCTCCATCTTCCCCTCGGCACCCACGAACAGCAGTTCGACCTCGTCGCCCAAACGACGCTTCAGGGCCTCGGCTACGGCTACAGCCGGGTAGATATGGCCACCCGTGCCGCCTCCCGAAAGAATAATTTTCTTCATCAGTATATCGCTTAAAACATTTCGAGCAAACCCGAAAAATTTTTAATTTTTAATCTTTAATTTTTAATTGGCTAATCGCCCCAGGTGCCTCGGTCGAGGGTGCGGTAGGCCAACGCCTCGGCAATATCCGAGGGGATAATCTCGTCACGGTCGGCCAGGTCGGCAATCGTGCGGGCCAACTTCAAAACACGGTCGTAGGCACGGGCCGAGAAGGCCAAACGCTCCATCGCCTGCCCCAGCAGTCGCTCCGAGGCGGCATCCAACGGGCAGTAGGCACGCAACATCGCCGAGTTCATTCCGGCATTGGTATGGACCCCCTCGACCTCCTTGAAGCGGCGACGCTGGCGCTCACGGGCACGCTCGACACGGGCACGAATCTGTGCGCTCGACTCCTCTTCGGTGGTGCTTTGCAATTCGGAGGCCTCGACGGGGGTCACCTCGATGTGCATATCGATGCGGTCCATCAAGGGGCCTGACACACGGCCCATATAGCGAATCACCGACCCGGGCGAGCAGACACACTCCTTCGAGGGGTGGTTGTAGTAGCCGCACGGGCAGGGGTTCATCGCCGCCACCAGCGTAAAGTTGGCGGGGTAATCGACATTGTAGCGGGCACGGGAGACGGCAATCGTGCGATCCTCCAGGGGCTGACGCAGCACCTCCAAGACCGAACGGCCGAACTCGGGCAGCTCGTCCAAAAACAGGATGCCGTTGTGGGCCAGCGAGACCTCACCCGGGCGAGGGGTCTGTCCGCCACCGATGAGCGAGACGGGCGAAGCGGTATGGTGGGGTGCACGGAAGGGGCGACGCTGCATCAACCCATTGAAGCGTTGCAGCCCCGCCACCGAGTGAATCTTGGTCGTCTCCAACGCCTCCTCGGCCGTCAGCGGAGGCAGAATCGTCGGCAGACGGCGGGCCAACATCGTCTTACCCGAGCCGGGTGAGCCGATCATCAGCACGTTGTGACCTCCTGCCGCCGCAATCTCCAGGGCACGCTTGGCGTGGCGTTGTCCCTTCACATCGGCAAAGTCCTCTTCGTAGAGACGGTGGCTCTCCACCATCAGTTGCTCTTCGGGGCGGGTCGGGGTAATCGTAAGCTCGCTATTCAAAAAGTCGAGGGCCTCACGCAGTGTCTTCACGCCGATGACCTCGATGCCGCCGACCACCGCCGCCTCCGAGGCGTTCTCTTGCGAGAGAATCATCCGTTTGATGCCCGCCGCACGGGCCGCCAGAGCCATCGAAAGCACGCCTCGAACAGGGCGAACACCGCCATCCAAGGCCAACTCGCCGGCCAACATCGTCTCCGGAAGCATATCCTGATCGACCCGCTCCTGGGCTGCCAGAATGCCGACAGCAATCGGCAGGTCGAATGCCGCACCCTCCTTCTTCAGGTCGGCAGGGGCCAAATTGACCACCACCTTGCGCATCGTCATCTTCTCCTCCGAGTTCTCGAAGGCCGAACGGATGCGCTGCTCACTCTCCTTGACGGCATTGTCGGGCAGACCAACCAGGTACAAGCCCATACCGCCCGGAGCGATATTGACCTCGACCGTGACGGGCACGGCATCGATTCCGACTAATGCGGCAGCATAGGTGCGAACATACATAGCTACTCGGTTTTTTGAGGGTCGAAGCTAAATTAGAAGGGAACCTCGTCGTTCAGGTTGGGGGTCATATTCACGCCACCGGTCGGGGGCAGGCCGAAGTCATCGTCGCCCGTAGCACCTCCCAACGCACCCGAGCCGCCACCGATGCCGCTGCTGGCATAGTCGTCGTAGGCCTGCTGCATATCCGAGGCCTGCTGGGGCGGAAGGGTCGAATCGTCGGGGTCGGCAAAGCGGGCCTGCTCCTTGATGAAGCGCAACGGCACATCGCACACGGCACCATTACGGTGCTTGGCCAGGATAATCTCGGCCATACCAGCCGTGGGCAGGCCGTTCTCGTCCTGCGTGATGCCGTAGTACTCGGGGCGATGGATGAAGGCCACAATATCGGCATCCTGCTCGATGGCACCCGACTCACGCAGGTCGGAGAGCTGCGGACGCTTCGAGCCGCCACGCATCTCGGTCTGACGGCTCAACTGCGACAGGGCAATGATGGGTACGTTCAACTCCTTGGCAATGGCCTTGAGTGTACGGGAGATGAAGGCCACCTCCTGCTCACGGCTGCCGCCCTTCGTATCGCCGGCGGTCATCAGCTGCAAGTAGTCGATGATGATAATTTTGATGTCGTTGTGAATCTTCAGTCGGCGGGCCTTCGAACGGAACTCGAAGACCGACAGAGCGGGCGTATCGTCGATGTAGAGCGGGGCCGTACCGAGGGGCTTGGTGGCCGACTCGAGGTGGCGCCACTGCTCGTTTGAGAGGCGACCCGACTTGACATCCGTACCGCTCAGACCCGTCTCGGCAATAATCAGACGCATCATCAGCTGCACGGCCGACATCTCAAGCGAGAAGAAGGCAACGCCCTGGTTGTAATCGACCGCCATATTGCGGGCCATCGACAACACAAAGGCGGTCTTACCCATCGAAGGACGGGCCGCCACGATGATCAGGTCCGAAAGCTGCCAACCGAGCGTCACACGGTCGATGGACATAAAGCCCGACGGCACACCATTCAGCGAGCCGCTGTTCTTCGAGGCCTCCTCGATCTGCTTCAGGGCACGGCTCAAGACATCCTTGGCCTCCTGCACCGAACGCTTTACGTGGCCCTCCGAGACGTTGAAAATCTCGCTCTCGGCAAAGCCGATCAGCTCCGTCACGTCGGTATCCTCGTCGTACGAGCGGCGTTGAATCTCCGAAGCCGAACGAATCAGCTCACGCTGCACATACTTCTGGGCCACAATCTGGGCGTGGAACGTGAGGTTGGCCGCACCACCCACCTTCTGGGTCAGCTTGGCCAGGTAGGCGGGGCCTCCTGCCGCTTTGAGTTGGCGTTTCGACTTCAGTCGCTCGGTGACCGTATAGAGGTCGATGGGCTTCAGCTCGGTCGAAAGTTCGGTGATGGCCTCATAGATGATGCGGTGCTGCTCGGAGTAGAAGGCGGCAGCCTTGAGGTACTCCTGCACCTCGATGACGGCATCCTTTTCGAGCATCAGGGCACCCAGCACCGCCTCCTCCAATTCAAGGGCCTGGGGAGGTACGTTGCCGACCGTCTCGGTCAGCTGCTCAAAGGCGGCACGGTTGCGTGTCGAGGGGGTATATTCTCTTGCCATAGGGTTTTAGTTGCTTTCAAATTTCAAAAATAGCAAGAAGTAGCGAGATTTCAAAACCGAACCTACGGTTCGATGTGGAAAAAGGTGTTCACAACTCAACAAAAAGGAGTCTGACCCCCACAGAACGGGGGTCTGTATGTCAATAAAAGGGGGTAAATTGTCGATAAAAAGTTGTGCTACGACTCCATCACCGGGCGAGGTGGCGGAGTAGCCAGCACGGCAATGCTGATTTTGCAGTCCACCTGCGCCTCCATAATGGCATTGGCGCACGCCTCTAACGTGTTACCCGTTGTCAGCACATCGTCCACGAGCAAGATGTGTCGTCGCTCCAAGGCCGCTCGATGGACCACCCGAAAGGCCGAAGCGACATTCTTGTCACGCTCTCGGCGCCCCAATCGGGCCTGCGGTCGGGTGTAGCGCACACGCTTCACGGAGCGGGTATCGACCTCGGCCTCCAAGGCCTCGGCAATGCCCCGAGCCAGGTAGTAGGATTGGTTGTAGCCACGCATCAAATAGCGCAACGGATGGAGCGGCATCGGCACCACCACCTCGATGGTGTTGTAGTAGCCGCTCTGCTTGAGTAATCGGCCGTACCAACGCCCCATCTCCTCGGCCAAAGCCCACCGTTTGTGGTATTTGAAGTCGTGAATCAACCGCCGCCAAGGCGAAGCGGATTCGTAGAAGAGCATCGCCGAGGCTGACCACAAAGGCACACGACCCAAGAAGCTCTCGAACAAGGGGTTATAGGGTTTTTCCCAATAGCCCGTGACGGGTGCCAGAAAGCGACACGTCAGGCAGATGTGCTCCTCGTCGTCGGCCAACATCCGACCACAAACAACACACACGGGCGGGTAAAGCAGGTGCATCGCCTCACGCCACCACCTACTGAGGATCGACATCAATTTTGACATGGAGCGTAGCGTATTCCTTCTCTTCGAGCAGCGCCGTCAGGGCTTGCTGCAACAACTCGTTGGCACGGGCTCGGGAGGAGCGTGGTTCGATTTTGAGCATCAACTGCATCAGGTATTCGCCCCGAATGCGGTCGATGGCGGGGGCAATGGGTCCCAACACCCGCTGTGTACCCAACTTGGCACGCAACGAGGTGGCCAACTGCGAGGCGGCACGCACCACCGTCGGGCGGTCACGATGGCGCAACGTAAGGTAGGTCAGGCGGGCATAAGGGGGATAGAAGAAGTCTCGACGCTCGGCCAACTGACAGCGAGCCATCGCCCCGAAATCGGCATTGAGCACCTGCTGCAAGATGGGATTCGTCGGGTCGGAGGTCTGGATGACCACCTCGCCCTGACGGTCTCGGCGACCTGCTCGACCTGCTACCTGCGTCAAGAGCTGGAAGGCTCGCTCGGAGGCTCTGAAATCGGGATTCAGCAGCAGGTTGTCGGCATTCAACACCCCCACCACCCCGACCTGCGAGAAGTCGAAGCCTTTGGTAATCATCTGCGTGCCTACCAGAATGTCGGTGCGATGGGCCGAGAAGTCGTCGATGATGGCCTGAAAGGCCTGCTCGGAGGTGACCTGATCACGATCCAAACGAGCCACACGAGCCTCGGGGAAGATGGCGGCAATCTGCTCCTCGACCTTCTCGGTGCCGAAGCCCATCGGCATCAAATCAACCACCTGACACGTAGGACATTGCGTCATCGCCTGCACCGTATGGCCACAGTAGTGGCAGACCAACTGATTGCGCCCCTTGTGGTAGGTCAGCGTCACATTGCAATGGGGGCAACGAGGAGTCCAACCGCAGGTCGGACACTCCAAATAGGGCGAAAATCCACGGCGATTCTGGAAGAGCATCACCTGCTCGTTGCGCCCCAGCGCCGCCTCGATTTTATCCAACAACAACTTGTTGAAATGGCCTTGTCGCTCGCCTCGTTGGGCGGCACGACGGCTGTCCGAGAGGTAGATTTTCGGCAACACGGCATCGCCGTAACGCTCCGTCATCTCGGCCCGCCCATAGCGTCCCGTCTCGGCATTGAGCCACGTTTCGAGCGAGGGGGTGGCACTGCCCAACAGCGTGTGACACCCCATCGAATAGGCCATATAGACCGCCGTATCACGGGCCGAATAGCGGGGTGCCGGCTCGGCCTGCTTGTAGCTGCTGTCGTGCTCCTCATCGACGATGATAAGCTGCAAATTGTTCAATGGCAGGAAGATGGACGAGCGGACACCCACCACAAATTCGCCCCCCTTCGAGCGGCTCAATCGCAAAAAATTCTCGGCACGGCGAATCGGCGTGAGTTTCGAGTGGTAGGCCGTCACACGGGCACCGAAGATGCGCTCCATACGCTCGATGAGTTGGGCCGTCAGGGCAATCTCGGGGACCAACAACAACACATCACCGCCTCGGCTCAACACCTCGGCAATGAGGTAGATATAGACCTCTGTCTTGCCCGACCCCGTAATTCCCTGCAATAGGGCCGTGTGCCCCCCTTCCCGAAAACTCTTTTTGAGGGCCTCCAACGCCTCCATTTGGTGCATACTCAACAGTGGCAGGCGGAACGAGGGCGTGCCATATTCGGCAGCGGGGCAATGCTCCTCGCAAACAAGAAAGCCCTTCTTTATCAGTGCATTGAGAATAGTCGAATCGGACATAATCAAGCGGCGGGGCACCTCCTCCATCTCGGCCGAGGCCACCTCCAGCAGGGCGGCATATTGTTTCGGAGCACGACGCTCCAACCGATCCATTTCGTCGCTCAGCCGCTGCTCGTCACGCAGCTCCTCCGAGAGGCGGTAGTAACGCTCCGTGCGAGGCTGAAAGGCCTCCTCCAAGAGGGTTGCCCGGTTGTCGGCCGAGGGTTTCATCAGGGCCGGCAGGGCCGAGCGCATCACCTCACCGAGCGTACACATATAGTACGAGGCGACCCACTCCCACAACGCCCGCTGACGCTCCGAAACCAACGGATGGTCGTAGAGGCGGCACTCCACCTCCTTGATGCGTTTGAAATCGGGGCGCTCGTCGTGCAACCGCCAAACGATGCCCGTGTAGTATTTCCGAAGGCCGAACTGCACCGACACGGCATCGCCCTCCCTGAGGGTCATCCCCTCGGGCACGGCATAGGTGTAGGTGGGTTGTGCCAACGGCAACACAATATCGGCGTAGCGCATCGCAACAGGTGGTGTTTCAGGTGGTTTTCGACAACGAAAACAGGTGGTTCAGGAGCGTTCGTAACGGCCCTCAACCACCCGTTATTGTTAGGCGTAAGTGCCTCTGTTTGTTTAGATTTTGTTGAGCGTCTCGAAGCCCTGACCATAGACGCCCATCACCGAGCCGACGGTCATAAAGGCTCCCGGATCGACCGACTTGACATACTTGAGCAGCATCGGCGTCTCACGCTTGCGGCAGACCACCATCACCACCTTCGTATCCTTCTTCGAGTACCAACCCTGGGCATCGAGCAGCGTCACGCCACGATGGACATTCTGGGCAATGGCATCGGCCATCTTTTCGGGGTCTTGCGAGACAATGAGCACCTGATTCGACTGCTGACTGCCCGCCTGAATCATATCGACCGTATAGCCAACCACCGCCGTCATAATGTAACCGTAGATGACCGTAGCGATGTTGTAGCCCACGAACAGGGCCGAGCCGATGATGAAGAGGTCGCTATAAATCAAGATTTTACCATAGCTTACCGTACGGTAGTGGTTGATGATCACGGCGGCAATATCCGTACCGCCCGTCGAGCCGCCCTGCGAGAAGCAGATCACAATACCCAGACCGGCGCAGACACCACCCAGCACAATGGCCACAATCGGGTCTTGCAGCCCCAGGAAGTTGCCCGGGGGCAATATATCGATCCACATATTCATACTCATCGAGAGCACAAAGACGCAGAAGATGGTCTTGAAACCGAAGTTCCACCCCACGATAAAGCCCGAAATCAAGAGCAGGATAGCATTGATAATCAACACCATCGTACCGATTTGCAGGTCGAAGATACCGGCCTGACTGAAGGCCTTGCACAACACGAGTGCCAAACCCGAAGCGCCACCGCCCGTACCGTCGTTAGGCAGAATGCAGGCTACCCAACCAAACGAGTAGAACAACATACCGCAGGCCATAAAGATGTACTCTTTGAGGACCTTGAAAACTTTGTCAAACGTAATCATCGTTTTATAGCGTGTTATTTTCTGGTTGCAAATGTATAAAAATTTCACCTTGGTAGGTATTCCGCTCGGCCAATCTTTTTTCGAGGCGGGCCAAAAACTCCTCGTTGCGCAACAATCCCCACCCCTCGATGTGGTGGTAGCGGGGCGGAGCCTCGGAGGCAAAACGCTCGACCACCAGGTCGGGCCGCAGGCGTTGCAGCATGCTCACCATCAGCTCGATATACTCATCCACCGACCACAGGCGAAACCGCTCGGGGTGGCGGTCATACTCCTCGGCCATCGGGGTGGAGCGAAAGAGTTGCAGTTGGTGAAATTTCACCGTCGAGAGGGGCAGGGCGTTGATTCGCTCGACCCCTTTGAGCAGGGCCTCTTCATCCTCGCCCGGCAGACCGACAATGAAGTGCGCCCCCACGTTCAGCCCCCGTGCGGCCGAAGCCTCGACGGCTCGTTGGGCGGTGGCGAAGTCGTGGCCTCGGTTGATGCGTTTCAGCGTGGCATCATAGACCGACTCGATGCCGTATTCGATGGCCACATAGTGGTCACGGGCCAGCTCGGCAAGGTAGTCCAACTTCTCGTCATCGACACAATCGGGGCGCGTTCCAATCACCAACCCCTCCACCTGGGGGTGGCGCAGGGCCTCCTCGTAGCGGCTTCGGAGCACCTCCAACGGGGCGTAGGTGTTCGAGAAGCTCTGAAAGTAGGCCAGGTAACGCTGGCTCTTGGGGTAGCGGCGGGTATGAAAGGCTATTCCCTCCTCGATTTGGCGGGTGATGCCCTCCGTACGGGCGCAGTACGAGGGGGTAAAGGCAGCGTTCAGACAAAAGGTGCATCCCCCCTCGCCCACCGTGCCATCCCGATTCGGGCAGCTGAAGCCTGCATCAATCGAGAGTTTCTGCAAGCGGCAGCCCACCTTACGCCGAAAATAACCCGCATAGGAGTTAAAGCGGCGGCTATCCCCCCACGGATAGGTCATCGCCGAGCGGTTAGAAGGTCCAATCCGAGACGTTGTAGCTCTCCTTCGGGGCGTTGGGCACGTTGCCGAAGAAGCTCAAACCGGTCAGCTTCTCCAACTCACTCACCGACATAAACAGCCCCTTCGACTCGTAGTCGGCCGGCTGGGGTACATCGGCCTTGGCGTAGGCCTTGTGCTCGATCATCACGGCAATGCACTGCAACTCCTCCTTGCTGCACTCCACGACCCACTTGGTCTTGTGGTTCTTGGTGCGCAGCAGCACCTTGTAGTAGTGGGTCGGGATGGTCGTGCCGCTCACCTTCTCGGTCGATTTTGCGGGGTCCCAATAGCAGCCAATCACCTGGTAGGTGGTATCGGCGGCACCAACCCACTGCTTATCGACCCAGCTCTCGAGCGTGTTCCACGCACCACCACCCGTGTTGAAGTAGGTCGAGTGCTGCGGAGCGATGTTCGAGTAGTAGAAGACCTGGTCGTTGGCCTTGCGGCTCACCAGACGCTCGGCCGAGCCCAGGAGGTGACCACGCGTATAGCCCGACCACTTACCCGGCTGGGTGAAGTCGAAGTTGGGGTCGGTCTGGTAGTTGTCCTGACGCGAGGTGTTCTTCACGGCATAGAAATCGTGCATCGGGGCAGCCACCCAGATGGCACACATCTTATCCTTGCTGTAGCAGGCGGCATAGTTGCGGGCCTTGTTGCCATTCGAGAATTTCTTGTCGGTGATGTGGTAGGTGTAGTACCAGTCGCCCGCCTTCTCGATGGTGGTCGGAAGCTCGGCCCAACCGCTCACGAGCGTCGAGCCGCTCCCCACTACGGGGCTGTCCGTACCTCCCTCGCCCGTCGTGGTGAAGACCAGCGAGGTGCTCTTATAGCTGCGCTCCCCAATCTCGGCTCCCAACCAAGCGGTGTAGAAGGTGTTGGGCTGCAGGCCGCTGACCGTTGCCGTCTTCACACCTGCCGAGGTCGATACGGTCGCCTTCACCTCCTCGCCATCGTTGGGGCGGCAGAGGAAGTAGAGAGCCTTCACGCTCTCCTTGCCCGCATAGGAAAAGTCGCACGAAAGGGTCACCGACTCCTTCTCCAGATTCGAGTAGGAGGCCGTGCCGAAGGTGGGCGCATCGCCCGAATTCTCGGGCTCCTCCACCTCGCCATAGGGCTGGCGGATGGTCACCACCACCGGCTCGGCATCGCCGTAGCTGATGGTGAGCGTGGCCTCACGGTTGTCGCCACGGTTGGCCATCACGTGGTAGGCAATCATCGCCGTGAAGGTGGGGCGGCCGAGCTGGTCCGTGCCCGTCGAGCCTTTGGTCGAGATGGCGGGGCGTACCCACGCCACATCGCTCTCGGCCTTGGCTATCATCGTACCATAGGGGTTGGTCACCGTGTAGGTGATCTGGCCGTTGGTGGCATTGGCACTCGGCAGCGTCACCACGGGGTTGCACGAGATCTTCAGTTCGGCACCTTCGGGCAACTGCAACGAGTCGTTGTCGTCGTCACAAGCTACCAGCCACGAGGCGGCAGCCAAGAGAAAACAGAGGGTAAAAAGTCGCTTCATTGTTATTTAGTTTTTGTTTTTCGTATCCATACATATCGTCACCGGGCCGTCGTTGATGAGGGCCACCTGCATATCGGCACCAAACTCACCCGTCGCCACCTTTCGTCCCAGCAACTCCTCGACACGAGCCACAAACCGCTCGTACATCGGGCGTGAAACGGCCTCGGGTGCCGCCTGAATGTAGCTCGGGCGGTTGCCCTTGCGGGTCGAAGCCAAGAGGGTGAATTGGCTCACCACCATCACCTCGCCGCCCACCTGCTGCACATCGAGGTTCATCACCCCCGCCTCATCGTCGAAGATGCGCATCTTGACGAGCTTCTGCACCAGGTACTCCATATCTTCGTCCGTGTCGTCGTGGGTCACCCCCACCAAGACCATCAAACCTGCTCCAATCGAGGAGTGCAGGCGCCCCTCAATCGAGACCGAGGCCTCCTTGACACGCTGTATCACGACCCGCATAGGCTACAAATCGGCAAAGTGAGCCCACAAATTATCCCCTTGGGGCACGGGGGCGGTGACGCTGATCAGCTCGTGGCGCACGGGGTGGTCGAACTCCACACGACGGGAGTGCAACGAGATTCCGCCGCCCGCAATCGAACGCTTGGCGCCATACTTCAAATCGCCTCGGATGGGGCATCCGATGGCCGAAAGTTGGGCCCGAATCTGGTGGTGGCGACCCGTCAGCAGCTCCACCTCGAGGAGCGTGTAGTGGGTTCCTGCCCCCTTGAGCGTGTAGTTCAGGCGGGCCTCCTTGGCCTCGGGGCGGGGCTTGAGGTAGGCCTTCGAGCGGTTGGTGCGCCCATCGCGCAGAATGTAGTGCGTGAGCGACCCCTGCTCGGCCTCGGGGCGACTCTCCACGAGCGCCCAATAGTATTTCTTGATCTCGCCGCCACGAATCATCTCGTTCAAGCGCACCAATGCCTTCGAGGTCTTGGCAAAGACCACCGCCCCGCTCACGGGTCGGTCGATGCGGTGCACCACCCCCAGGAAGACCTGCCCGGGCTTCTGGTCACGGCACTTGATGAAGGCCTTGATCTGGTCCTCCAGGGCGCTCTCGCCCGAGGGGTCGGGCTGCACCAGGTCGCCGCTGCGCTTATTGACAATGAGCAGGTGGTTGTCTTCGTAGAGAATATCGTCGGGTGAGAACATAGTCGTTTAGAGGATAAAGGTAAAGGGGAGCAGCAGTTCGGTCGAGCGCACCACGCTGGCCGAGCCTGCACCATACATAATGACCCGAATGGGCGACTTCTGACGTCGCTCGACATCGACCAGCACCTGACGGCACTGCCCACAGGGGTAACACTCCCGCTCCGAGGGGTCGGAGGCGATGGCGATGGTCTCGATGGGGTCGTCGGCGTAGTTGGCCTGGGCATAGAAGAGCAGCGACCGCTCGGCACAAAGGCCTGCGGGGAAGACCTCGCTTTCGGAGTTGCTGCCCGTCAGGATGCGACCGCTGCGCAGGCGTGCGGCAGCACCCACCGAGAAGTGCGAAAAGGGGGCATAGGCGTTTTGAGTGGCCTTCACGGCCTCCTCCACCAGCTGTCTGTCAAGCTCCGACATCTCGCCGAGGCTTGCGTAGGACTCGTACTGAAAAAGATATTGCTTCTCCATAGCCTTACCATTAATGAATAATCGTTCAAAGGTAGCAAATGAAATGCAAAATTCAAAATTCAAAATTCAAAATCGAAGGAAATCGGAGCTCTCGGCACAAAAAATCGGTCTTGCCGACCGACAAGACCGATAAACTGTTCCTAAAAAGGATCAAAAACTAAAATTGCGCCACGGCACGGACGTGAAAGTTGTGGCATATATTTTCGTCCGACATCGCCCCATCGCCCATATAGAGCACATAGGCCAAGAGAGCGCAAGAGGAGTTTTGCGTGGAGGACCAATAACCATACATCTGCCCCCGCCTCAAAAGGGGCATCCCGCCACGCATCTGCAACGTTTGATTCACCGCATTATACACCGCTCGATTCAACATAAGTTGTTTCAACTCCTCAATGGCGGGCAAATACCATCCGTTACCCAAATCAGCGCACCAGGCAAAAGCGGGATAGTTTGTCGGCCAATTGGCGGTTTGCTCGATTTTGCGTTGGTTGAGCGAGCCGTTTTTTTGGTTTGTAGCCCCGGGCGATACAGCATAGTCGAAGCCCCACAAACACCACGACAATCGCTCGCCCGACTGACTCAAACTCACCATCTTGCCGTGCCGACCCGAAGCATCCACCTCGAAGACAACACCCTGCTTTAGGCCATCGTCGTAGTAGTCACCCACGTTGTAAGTGGTGGCAGGTTGGTGTTTCGGTTCGGGTTGCGGTTCCGGAGAATCACCCGTCCGCACATAACGACAAATCGACGCTAAAAGTTCGTCAAAATGCGATTTGGGGTCGTCTGCGGCATCAATCCACTGCGAGAAGGCCAAAAAGTACAGCCACGAATTGGGGATGGACGATGTGTCGATTTTGAAGGGGATAATCTGTTTTCTGTAATCGAAAGCCAAACGCAACTCCGCCTTGACATTCGGTGACTCGTACGCTGCCGGCGAACAGAGCGCCACCACAACCGTCGAAGCGATGATTGCCGCCGGAATAGCCGAGCTGTAATCCTCACCGGGAGGAATATCTCGAGGTGCCATCCAACAAGCAAATCCGTTTTGCTCCAACAACCTCAGAATCGTTGTAGCCAACGCTCTATCTGTGCTTGTGTAGCTGATAAATATCTCCTTATTCATTTTGGTGGCGGTTTGGTTTGGTAAAGTTAAACCGAATTTTCGAAAATGCCAAAACCGCACCTACGAAAATCGGTCTTGCCGACCGACAAGACCGATAAAAGAGAAAAGCCGCAAGCCTAAAAATTAGAAAGCGGACACTGCGCGCACATAGATGTCGTAGTTCTTATCGTAGTCGTAGGTGCGGCCACTGCTCATACTGACACCCAACGCGCAGAACTCATTAACTTCCGTTGATGACCAATAACAAGCGCTTAATTCAGCACCACCCTGGCATTCCAACTGTTTGTTTACAACATCTTTCACCCTATATATTTTCTGCAACTCTTCGATAACCGGCAGATACCATCCTTCGCCCAAATCAGCACACCAGGCAAAGGCCGGATATTTGTTACGCCAATTATTGATTTGCTCGATTTTACGCTGATTGGTCATTCCGTTTCTACGGTCGGTTGCGCCCGTTTTTATTCTTTTGGCGTATTCTGCCTCCGAACACCACCGCTGCTCCGACTGTTCCAAGCTCACAATTTTGCCGTGGTGACCATCTTCGCTGACCTCAAAAACAACACCCTGCTTCGTTCCATCGTCGTAGAAATCACCGACTTGGTAGGTCTTTACAGGCGTGGGAGCAGGGGCAGGGACAGGGGTGGGTTTTCCACCACACCACTCCATTAAATTATTCAGCAACTTATCCACTTGGCGAGGTTGGCGCATATCGATGTAATCCATCGAGCCGAACTTAAATAAGAACCAGCCACGCAATTGGCCCCCATCCAACACCACAGGCACCACCTTTTTTTGGGTGTTGTAGGCATAATTGATCTCCATCTTGGCGTAGGGCGACGCCATCGAATGGTCCGACACAAAGAAAAGCACCACCTTCACCTCGTCGATAGCGTTTACGATTTTCTCCTCAAACTCCTCTCCGCTTTCGATGCCGTTCCAGTCGATCCAACAACGTAAGCCCGTGCGAGCCTCTATCTGCTTGACAAAAGGCTCGACCTCGGCAAGGTCATTTCGAGAATAGCTGATAAAAATGTCACTTTTCATGGCAAATGTCGTTTTGGAACGTAAAGGTAGTCAAAAAAGCCAAAAGCACAAAATCGCACATACGAAATCGGCCCGGGGGAGCGTTTTACAAGAAAATTCCCTACCACTATGAAAAAGATGTTATTTGCTTTGGCACTCCTTGCGGGTGTGGCGACTGCGGCTTCGGCGCAGCAGACGGAGGCCTTTCCGAGTTTTATCGAGGTGACGGGCGTGGCCGAAAAGGAGGTCATCCCCAACGAAATATACCTCTCGATTACCATCAACGAACGAGATTCGAAGGGGAAACTTTCGGTCGATATGCAGCAGCGACAGATGCTTGATGCTCTGAAGAAGTTGGGCGTAAAACCCGCCGAGCAGCTCCGTATGATTGACCTGACAAGCAGCTACTTCAAGCGTGGCAATGCCCTGGCTCGGGCGCAGTACGAGCTGCGTCTCTCGACGGCCGTCGAGGTGGCTCGGGTGTGGCGTGCGCTCGACGAGTTGGGCATCTCGGAGGTGACCGTCAATCGTGCCACCCACACCGACATCGAGCAGTTCAAGGCCGAGACCCGCACCGAGGCGATGCGTGCCGCACGAGATAACGCCCGTGCCCTGGCCGAGGCCATCGACCAGAAGGCAGGCCGCTGTTTCTGGATTGCCGACTACTCCTCGCCCGTACGCACGGTACTGGCCGTCGCCAATATGAAATCACGTGCAACCGAGATGGATTACGCCGATTTTGAAGAGTCGGTCGAAGCAGAGGGGTTGGAGTTTCAGACCATCAAGCTGCAACACCGTGTGCAGGCAAAGTTTGTGTTAGAATAGAGTAATGATTGATTAAAAAAGGGGTCGTGATGCGTTCACGACCCCTTTTTTGTGCCTTTGTTTCGGCCTATCGGCGCACCAGCTTCACCACATTCTCGACGTGGTGGGTGTGCGGGAACATATCCACCGGCTGAACAGCCACCACCCGATAGTCGGCATCCAAGATGGCCAAGTCACGGGCCTGGGTGGCAGGGTTGCAGCTCACATAGACGATGCGGTCGGGAGCGGCTCGGCGAATCACCTCCAGCACCGGCTCATCGACACCGGCACGGGGCGGGTCGAGGATGATGACATCGGGGTGACCGTTCTCGGCTACGAAGCTGTCGCTCAGCACATTCTTCATATCGCCTGCATAGAAGACCGTGTTGTCGATTTGGTTAATCGACGAGTTGATGCGGGCATCCTCGATGGCCTCGGCCACATACTCCACACCCACCACCTTTTGGCAACGGCGGGCACAGAAATTGGCAATCGTACCCGTACCCGTGTAGAGGTCGTAGAGGGTGTCGGTCGGCTGCAAATCGGCAAACTCACGAGCCACCTTATACAGCTCGTAGGCCTGCTTCGAGTTGGTCTGGTAGAAGCTCTTGGGCCCCACCTTGAAGTGCAGCCCCTCCATCTCCTCCAAGATGTGGTCTTTGCCGTGGTAGAGGATGTGGTCCAGGTCGCCCGTCGAGTCGTTGAGTTTGGTATTGACCACATAGAAGAGCGACGTAATCTCGGGGAAGCGGGCCAAGAGGTGGTCCAAGAGGGCGGCGATGCGTGCCTGGTCGTTCTCGCCAAAGACCACAATAACCATCACCTCGCCTGTCGAAGCGGTGCGGATGGTGATGTTGCGCATCAGACCCGTATGAGCACGAGCGTTGTGGAAGGTGTAGCCGTTCTCGACGCAGAACTGCTTGACAGCCAAACGAATGCCATTCGACGGCTCGGCTTGCAGGTGGCACTTTTCGATGTCCAACACCTTGTCGAACATCCCCGGAATGTGGAAGCCCAGGGCGGGCGATGCCTCCAGGTCGGCCCCCGTAGCCACCTCCTCGTAGGTGAGCCAACGGCGATCGGCAAAGGTGAACTCCAACTTGTTGCGGTAGTAGCTCGTCTCGGCCGACCCCAGGCAGGGGCGAATCTCGGGCAGTTCGACCTTGCCGATGCGCATCAGCTGATCACGCACCTGCTCGGTCTTGAAACGCAGCTGCTCCTCGTAGGGCAGGTTCTGCCACTTGCAGCCGCCACACACCCCAAAGTGGGCGCAGAAGGGCTCCGAGCGCAGGGGCGACTGCTTGACATAGCGCACCACATAGCCCTCCATAAAGCGGCGACGCTTCTGGCGAATCTGCACATCCACCACATCGCCAGGAACGGTCATCGGAACAAAGACCACCTGTTCGTTCCAGCGGCCCATCGCCTTGCCTTCGGCGGCGAGGGTCGTAATTTCGAGACCCTCTAAAAGAGGGTAATTATTCTTCTTTCGTGCCATAATGGTGCAAAGATAGCCAAAATTTGTTATCTTTGTGCAAATTCTTCACAGCTATGAAAATTGCAACATTCACCTTTAACCCCATTGGGGAGAATACATACGTGATTTGGGACGACACGAAGGAGTGCATCGTCATCGACGGCGGCAGCTGCAACCCCGCCGAAGATGCCCGCCTCGACAACTTCATCGCCCAAGAGGGGCTGAAGCCCGTCATTGCAGCCAATACCCACGGCCACTTCGACCATCTGTTAGGTGTCAGCCACCTGAAGGAGCACTACGGCGTGCAGTTCGCCTGCTCGTCGAAGGACAACTACCTCTTGGAGAGCCAGCGGGCCGCAGGCCAAATCTACGGCATTCCGATTCGGGGCATCCCCACGATCGACATCGACCTGGCCACTGCCACCGAGCTGCACTTCGGCACCACCACCCTTCGGGTGTTGCCCACGCCGGGCCACACACCGGGCGGTGTGACGCTGCTGAACGAGGCCGAGGGGATCGCCTTCACGGGCGACACGCTCTTCCGTGAGTCGATTGGTCGCACCGACCTCGAGGGGGGCGACTATCCCACCCTGATTCGTTCGATTCTCTCGGTGCTGCTGCCGCTGGGCGACGAGGTGAAGATCTACCCCGGCCACGCCGAAAGTTCGACCATCGGCCACGAGTCGATGTACAACCCCTTTGTGGTGGAGGTCCTGCAAGAGCAGATTAACTATCGAAATTAGACCTTACTATGCGCATTGATATTATCTCTTCGGTGCCCGATTTGATGGCATCGCCCCTCAACGAGTCGATTCTGAAACGAGCCCAAGAGAAGGGGCTTGTGGAGATTGTGGTGCACAACCTCCACGACTGGGCCCACGACAAACGCAAGACGACCGACGACTACCCCTTCGGCGGCGAGGCGGGTATGGTGATGAAGTGCGAGCCGGTCTTTGAGCTCGTCGAGCAGCTGCAATCCGAGCGCCACTACGACGAGATTATCTACACCTCGCCCGATGGCATCCGCTACAACCAGCACGAGGCCAACCGCCTCTCGACGCTCGAGAACATCATCATCCTCTGCGGCCACTACAAGGGCATCGACCACCGCATCCGTGAGCACCTCATCACCCGTGAAATCTCGATTGGCGACTATGTGCTGACTGGTGGCGAGTTGGCCGCCTGCATCATTGCCGACTCGGTGGTGCGACTCGTACCCGGCGCCATCGGCGACGAGGCCTCGGCCCTGACGGACTGTTTTCAGGACAACCTGCTGGCTCCGCCCGTCTATACCCGCCCTGCCGAGTTCCGTGGCTGGCGAGTCCCCGATGTGTTGTTGTCGGGCAACTTTGCCGAGATTGAGAAGTGGCAGGAGGAGCAGGCCTGGGAGCGCACCAAAGCCCTGCGGCCCGACTTACTCGAGGAGTAACTCGCAATTCAAAATGCAAAATGTAGAATTCAAAATGAATTTGAAAAAGGGGCTATGAAAAGTGAAAATCTCATCCTCGAAAAGAGCTTTCTGTTTGCCAAGCGCATTGTTTTGCTCTATCAAGAACTCATTGCCCACAGCGATAATCGAGTTTTGGCCACCCAGCTCCTGAAGTGCGGAACAAGCATTGGTGCCAATGTCCGAGAGGCGGTTCGTGCGCAGTCTCGCAACGAGTTTTTGGCCAAGATGAACATTTCACTCAAAGAGGCCTACGAGTGTGAGTATTGGTTGGAGTTGCTGCACGCCACTTGTTACCTGAAACAGACCTCGTTTGATTCGCTCTTTTCGGAATGCCGTGATTTAACCAACATCATTGCAAAAATTGTCATCAGCACCAAAGAGAACAACGAAAAAAATAGCACAACACCTGCCGAATAAGATGTAATCGCAGGCTTGTAATTTTGAATTTTGCATTCTAAATTTTGAATTTATGAGATACTATCTCATTGTGGGTGAGCCTTCGGGCGATTTGCACGGATCGAAACTGATTGAGGGGCTGAAAAAGGCCGACTCTGAGGCGCAGTTTCGTTTCTGGGGGGGCGACCTGATGGCCCAAGCCGGTGGCGAAGAGAACCTCGCCAAGCACTACCGCGAGACCTCGTTCTTCGGCTTTATGAATGTGCTGAAAAACCTCGGCACCATTCGCCGTCAGTTTGGTGAGTGCCAGGCCGACATCAAGAACTTTCGCCCCGATGTGCTGATTCTTATCGACTACCCCGGCTTCAACCTCAAGATGGCCAAGTGGGCCAAGGAGCAGGGCATCCGTGTCTTCTACTACATCGCCCCCAAAGCCTGGGCCTGGAAGGAGTGGCGAGTAAAGCAGATTGAAAAGTATGTCGATCGGCTCTACATCATCTTCCCCTTCGAGCAACAGTGGTTTGGCGAACGCGGAATTGTCCCCGTCTTTTGCGGCAACCCTCTTGCAGACGACATCGATGCACGCCGCCGCACGATGCCCACACGGGAGGCCTTTTTGCAGGAAAACGGGCTCGACAAGCGTCCAATTGTGGCCCTGGTGGCAGGCAGTCGCAAGAACGAAATCAAGGAAAATCTGCCCGATATGGTGGCGCTGTCGAAGCGGCTGCCCGACTACCAATTTGTGGTGACGGCCGTACCCTGGCTCGATAAAGCGCTCTACGAAAAGTACCTCGCCGGAAGCGATGTGCGCTACCTCTGCAACCAGACCCAGCAGACCTTGGCCCACGCTGAGGCAGCCATCGTCACCTCGGGCACGGCGACCCTCGAAACGGCCCTGATGGGCATCCCCGAGATGGTGCTGTACCACATTCCCAAGCTCTATGAGGTGTTGCGCCCGTTGGTGTTAAAGATCCCCTTTGTCTCGTTGGTCAATATCAACCTGGGGCGTGAGGCGGTGCGTGAGATTGTCTGCGCACGGGTCGATATGCAGGAGGCCGAGCAAGAGCTTCGTTCGCTGCTCGTCGGAGGGGCCAAGCGTGAGAAGATGTTGCAGGATTTTGCCGAGCTGCAAGCCATCATTGGCGGCCCGGGAGCCAGCGACCGCTTCGCCGAAGCGATGGTTAGAGAAATTAAAAATTAAAGATTAAAAATTAAAAATTAGGGGGCGAAAATTTTGCGGGCACGAATGGATGTAACCAAGGGAAGAACAAAATAGGCCGCATATAAATCGAAAAGACAATGAAGATAATTTGCATAGGTAGAAATTACAACGACCATATTCAGGAGAAGGATTTGGGTGGTGGCGGAGTGAAGCCCTCCGAGCCGTTGTTCTTTATGAAGCCCGACACGGCGCTGTTGCGCAACAACGACCCCTTCTACATTCCCCGCTTCTCGCAGGAGATTCACTACGAGTGTGAGTTGGTGGTACGCATCAATCGGGTGGGACGCTCGATTGAGGAGCGTTTTGCCCACCGCTACTACGACGAGGTGGGGCTGGGCATCGACTTCACGGCCCGAGATATTCAGCGACGTGCCATTGCCGAGGGGCTGCCCTGGGAGAGCTGCAAGTCGTTCGACTACTCGGCCGCCATCTCGCCCCAATTCATCCCCCTCGAGGAGTTGGGCGGCAAGATTCAGGAGCTGGACTTCACGCTCCACCTGAACGACGAGCTGCGCCAAACGGGCAAAACCTCGGAGATGCTCTGGACGGTCGATCAGCTCATTGCCCACGTCTCGCAATATGTGATGCTGCGTATGGGCGACCTGCTCTTCACGGGCACCCCGGCCGGTGTGGGTAAGGTGACGGCGGGTGACAACCTGCGTGCCTCGCTCGCAGGCCGCGAATTGTTGAACTTTGATATTCGATAGTGATGTTGCTACACGAAAAATTGGCCCCCTACCGTCTGTTACTCGCCTCGCAATCGCCCCGCCGTCGGGAGCTGATCGAGGGGTCGGGCATCCCCTTCACGCTGACCGAGAAGTACCCCTGCGAGGAGTGCTACCCCGCATCGCTTACTTCCGAGGAGGTTCCCGCCTACCTCTCCCGCCTAAAAAGCGAAGCCTACCCCCATCCGCTGGCAGCCAACGACATTTTGCTGACAGCCGACACGGTGGTCATCCTCGACGGCGAGGTGCTCGGCAAACCCAAGGACCGAGCCGATGCCCTCTCGATTTTGAGCCGTCTGGCGGGCAACCGCCATCGGGTGGTGACGGGCGTAACGCTTCGCACCGCACAGCGCAGCGAGACCTTCTCGGCCGTGAGTGATGTTTGGTTTCGGGCGTTAAGCGAGGAGGAGATAGCCTACTACGTCGATACCTACCGCCCCTACGACAAGGCGGGCGCCTACGGCATCCAGGAGTGGATTGGCTACGTGGGCATCGAGCGCATCGACGGCTCGTTCTACAACGTGATGGGGCTGCCCATCCAACGCTTGTACGTGGAATTGGAAAAATTTATTGCACTTTAATACTATGAAACGACTACTTCTAACCCTTTTGACCGCCCTTATCGCCCTGCCGACGCTGGCCGACGAGGGTATGTGGCTGCCGAGCCTGATTTCGTCGCGCGTGAAGGAGATGCGCCGTCAGGGCTTCCGCCTCTCGGCCGACGACATCTACAGCATCAACCAAGCCTCGATGAAGGATGCCGTCGTGCTCTTTGGCGGCTTCTGCACGGGCGAGATTATCTCCGACGAAGGGTTGGTGCTTACCAACCACCACTGCGGCTACGATGCCATCCAGGCCCACTCCTCCATCGAGCACGACTACCTCACCAACGGCTTCTGGGCCCGCAACCGCCAAGAGGAGCTGCCGAACGAGGGGCTGTGGGTTCGCATCCTGGTGCGTATGGAGGAGGTGACGGACCGCCTGGCCAATGGCGAGGAGGCGAAGGACATCATCGCCCAGGCCGAGAAGGAGGGTCCCGCCTACCGTGCCTCCATCGAGCAGATGTACTACGGCAACCAGCAGTTCCTGTTTGTCTATCAACAGTTTGACGACGTGCGTATGGTGGGTGCACCCCCCTCGTCGATTGGTAAGTTCGGTGGCGACACCGACAACTGGATGTGGCCTCGCCACACGGGCGACTTCTCGCTCTTCCGCATCTATGCCGACCAAGAGAACCAACCCGCCGCCTACAGTCCCGACAATGTCCCCTACCGCCCCAAACGTCACTTCACCATCTCGACCAAGGGGGTCAAGGAGGGCGACTTCACCTTTATCTATGGTTTCCCGGGCAACACCCAGCAGTATATCACCTCGCCGGCCGTGGAGTATGTGCAACA
>CALAQA010000159.1:0-12911 GCA_937889065.1 uncultured Alistipes sp. | reverse complement strand
CGGTGCGGTAGGCACGGTGCAACGCCTCGGCCGACCGTTGGCACTCGGTCACCGCCTGACGGGTCGTGACGGCCCCATCGATGGGGAGCGAAATAGGCTCTCCAACCGCCCCCGACGAGGCATAGAGCACCCGTGCCCGTTCGCTGCGGGCGGTGTCGAGGGCGTGAATCGATCCGACCATACCGACCTTCAAGGTCTCGACAGGCAAGACCTTGTTGTAGTTCAGACGAGCCGGTGAGGCGAGGTTGTAGATCTCGTTACACCGAATCCCGAAGGGGTGGATGATGTTGTGATGAATGTAGTGAAAGGCGGGGTGGTGCTTGATCTCCCTCAAGAGGGGAGCGTGTGCCACATCCCGAATGTCGATGGCGAAGACTTCGTGGCCTTCGTCCAGCAGTCGGCGGCAGAGGTGGGAGCCGACAAAGCCCACGCCGCCCAGAACAACAATTCGTTTTTGCATCTTGTACCGTCGTTTATGTGACGGCACAAAGAGCAAATACTATTCCATAAACATGGCTTTGGGCAATTCTCCAATCGAGTTGATGGCCACCACCTCGATGCCCTTGACCGATTTCAGCGATTTGGACATATAGCCCGAGACGATGATGCGCTTGAAGCCCAGACGAGCCGCCTCGCTGATGCGTTGCTCGGTGCGGGGGGCAGGGCGCACCTCGCCCGACAGACCAATCTCGCCTGCCAAGGCCACCCCTTGGGCGATGGCCCTGTCGTAGTAGGAGGAGATGACGGCCGCCACAACCGCCAGATCCAATCCCGGGTCGGCCACCTTGAAGCCACCCGCAAAGTTCAGAAAGACATCCTTTTGAAACATCTTCATCCCGACCCGCTTCTCCAGCACGGCCAGGAGCATATTCAGGCGGCGGGCATCGAAACCCGTCGTCGAACGTTGGGGGGTACCGTAGGCGGCAGCCGACACCAAGGCCTGCACCTCGATCAGGTAGGGGCGCAATCCGTCGGCCGACGAGCCAACCGAGATACCGCTCAATGGCTCTTCGTAGTGTGAAAGCAGTATTTCCGAGGGGTTTTCGACGCTCCTTAGACCGCTATCGACCATCTCGAAGACGCCGATTTCAAACGTGGCACCGAAGCGGTTTTTGATGCCTCTGAGGATGCGGTAACAGTTGTTGGCGTCGCCCTCGAATTGGAGGACCACATCGACGATGTGCTCCAGAATCTTCGGACCGGCGATGGTTCCGTCTTTGGTGATGTGACCGATAATAAAGATGGCCGTGCCGGTCATCTTGGCCACCTTCAGCAGCATGGCCGCCGTCTCACGAATCTGCGACACGCTGCCGGCCGACGACTCCAACACCTCGCTGTAGATGGTCTGAATCGAGTCGATGACCACCACGTCGGGTTGCAGTTCGCTGATTTGGGCGGTGATGTTTTCCAACAGCGTCTCGGCGTAGATCATACACTGCTCGTTGCGGATGCCGATGCGGTCGGCACGCATACGAATCTGCTCGGCCGACTCCTCGCCCGAGACATAGAGGGTCTTTAGGTTGTTCTCCGAGAGGGCCAACTGCAACGCCAGTGTCGATTTGCCGATGCCCGGCTCGCCACCCAGCAGCACCAACGACCCCGGCACCAGACCACCGCCCAGCACCCGATTGACCTCCGAGTTGCCCGTGTCGATGCGCTGATGCACGCTCTCGCTCACCTCGCGAATGGGCTGCGGACGACTCTTGGTGGTCGAGCCGCCTACCATTGCAGGCACATTCTCACGAGCAATCACCTCCTCGGCAAAGGTGTTCCACGCCCCACACGAGGGGCATTTTCCGAGCCATTTGGGGGCTTCGTAGCCACATTCTTTGCAAAAAAATGCCTTCTTGACCTTTGCCATAGGGGTACTTTGTTTGGAAGGGTTAGTCGTAGATGTGCGAGGTGTATTCGTTGCGCAAGACACGTATCAGTGCCAAATTCTTCGTCGTGCGGAAATAGTAGTCGGTCAAATCGACCTCGAAGAGGGTCATCGGCTCCCCCAGGTCGGAGGTGTAGCGTTGCGTCGTGACCACATAGTTCGTGTCGGCATACTCCATCTTAATCTCGCGCGAAGCGGGCTGCTTGTGGAACACTCCCACCTCGTCGCCGGCCTCGGCCGTGCGCTTGACGTAGAGCGTGCCGCCGTCGAAGCGGTCGAAGTCGAGGCGGTAACTGCCTCCCGAACGTACGGGGGCGGCCTGAATCACCTCCTCTTCGATTTGCTGCATCAACGCCTCATCGGCATACTCCGAATCGGTGTCGTAGAGTACCAGCACCTCGACATTGGTGACAGGGTAGGTGGTCGAGTAGAAGACCTCCTCCTTTTCCGAGCAGGCGACCAAAAGCCACAGCCCGCAGAGTAACGACAAAACCTTACGCATAGCCTCTCTTGCTTATTTGATGAAGAAGCGGTAGATGTCGTTGCCGTTGGCGTAGAGCAACAGCGCCATCAACAGCACCAAACCGATGTATTGTGCCACCTCCAGCACCTTGTCGCTCACCTTGCGACCCGTGAGCATCTCCCAGAAGGTGAAGAGGGCGTGGCCGCCATCGAGTGCCGGAATGGGGAGGATGTTCATCACGCCCAGGATGATCGAAAGAAAGGCGGTCTTGAGCCAGAAATCGAGCCAATTCCACTCGGTAGAGAAGATGCTGCCGATGGCGATGAAGCCACCCAACTCCTCGTACATCTTCGTCTTGGGCTGGAAGATGAGTTTCAGCTGCTGCCAATAGTCCGAAATGGTCGTGCCCGTGCGCTTGATGCCGGCAGGAATCGAGGCCAACAGCCCATACTCCTTGGTGCGAACGGGGATTACGTCGCTCTTGAGGAGGATGCCCAGCGTACCCTCTTGGGTTACGGGCAACATCAGTTGCAACTGCTCGTTGCCTCGCACGACGTTCAGACGCAACGAGTCGCCTGCCGCAGCTTGGATGGCCTCACGTACGGCCACCAAATCCATATCCAGCGCCTCGCCCACACCAATCACCTCGTCACCGGGGTGCAGGGCGGCTGCCGAAGGCAGGGCCACGCTGTCGATGATGAAGGGGAGACGAATCTCCAGAAAACCCTTGTAGCCCTCCTCGCGGCGCATCTCAATCAGACGATCGAGCGGCATCGAAAGGGCCACCTCTTCGCCCTGACGCTCCACCACTACGGTGCGGTCGGCATCGACCAGCAGCAGGTCATTTACAATGTCGGCGTAGTTGTCAATCGCCTGACCGTCAATCGAGAGGATGCGGTCACCGTCACGGAATCCCAACTCCTCGGCGGCCGTGTTGAAGTTGTAGCCCCACTTCACATCCTCGTTTGCCACGTAGCTTTCGCCCCAGGTGTAGCAGACGGCGCAGTAAATCAGAATGGCCGTCAGGAAATTCATCACCACACCGGCAATCATCACCGAGAAGCGCTGCCAAGCGGGCTTGGCACGAAACTCGTCGGGCTGCACGGGGGCAGCCATCTGCTCCTTGTCCATCGACTCGTCAATCATACCGGCAATCTTCACATAGCCACCCAGCGGCAACCAACCGAGGCCGTACTCGGTCCCCTTGTAGTTGAACTTGAAGAGCGAGAACCAGGGGTCGAAGAAGATGTAGAACTTCTCGACACGAATCTTGAACAGACGTGCCACGATGAAGTGGCCGAACTCGTGCAGTCCGACGATGATGGTAAAACAGAGGAAGAATTGTGCTATCTTGATAACCATTTCCATAGCGATAGTGCTTGATTTAGTGCGTTTTGCGTTTTTTTTGTTTACAACTTAAGAAACTGATTGGCCAACTCGCGCGACTCTTCGTTTACGGCGGCCAAATCGTCGAGCGTGGGGTCCGAAATGAAGGTCCCCTTTGCGAGTGCATACTCAATCGAGCGCACAATGTCGAGCCAGGCGCAACGACCTTTCAGGAAGGCCCCTACGGCCACCTCGTTCGAGCCGTTCATCGCACAGGCAGCCGTGCCGCCACGACGCAGACAGTCGTAGGCGATATCCAGTGCGGGGTACTTCGTGCGATCCACCTCTGCAAAGGTCAGTTCGGGGTGGTTCAGGAAGTTGAACCGCTCGGTGGGGCGGTGGGCACGCTCGGGGAAGAGCAGCGCATAGCTGATGGGCATCCGCATATCGGGGGTGCCGAGTTGCGCCTTGATGGCTCCATCGTCGAACTCCACCATCGAGTGGATGATGGATTGGGGGTGCAGGATGACCGAGATTTGGTCGGCAGGCACATCGAAGAGCCAATGGGCCTCAATCACCTCGAAACCCTTATTGACCAAGGTCGAGGAGTCGATCGTAATTTTGGCACCCATATCCCATTGGGGGTGGCGCAGGGCCTGCTCCACCGTAACGTGGGCCAGCTCCTCCCGACGCAAATCACGAAAGGCACCGCCGCTGCAAGTGATAATCAATCGACGGAGGGGTGAATGCTCGCCAACCAAACACTGGAAGATGGCCGAGTGCTCCGAGTCGATGGGCAGAATCGGTACCCGTCGCTCACGAGCCAGCGTCATCACCTGTTTGCCACCCACCACCAACGACTCTTTGTTGGCCAGGGCGAGCTTCTTGCCTGCCTCGATGGTGGCAATGGTCGGCTCCAGACCGGCATAGCCCACCAGAGCATTCACGACCACATTCGTAGCCCCGTCGCCGGCCACCTGGCGCACGGCATCGCTACCGGCATAGACCTTGGTGTCGGTATCCGAAAGGGCCTCCTTGAGGGGGGTATAGTAGCGCTCATCGGCAATGACCACCGTATCGACATCGAACTCACGGGCTTGGCGGGCCAACTCCTCCCAGCGGCTGTGGGCCGTCAGGGTGCGTACTTCGAAACGGTCGGGATTCTCACGGGCGATGTCGAGCGTCTGCACGCCAATCGAGCCCGTCGAGCCGAGAATGCAAAGTTGTTGCTTGGGTTGTTGCATAGCTTTTTAGAAGAGTATATAACCTTCGGGATTGACGGGCTTGCCGTTCATCCAAAGTTCCAATTCAAATTCTTTGGCCTCGTCCTCCTCGCTCTGCTTGTCGGCCGTGTAGCCGACAATCTCGCCTGCACGCACCGTCTGGTTGGTCTCGACATTGGGCTGCGAGAGGTTGCGGTAGATGGCCGTCAGGTTGCCACGATGTTGGATGATGAGCTGCTGACCGCCCTCAGGGGTCCATAGCGAGGCAATCACCGTGCCGTTGTCGATGGCCGTCACACGCTCCTTCGAGGCGGCGGCGATGGCGACACCGAAGTGGCCCTCTTCGAGGTTGAAGGGGCGGGTAATCAACCCCTCGACGGGGGTAATCAACTCCACCGCCTCACGCACCGTGCGGGCGGCATCTTCACGATTCAGGCTGTAGATGCCGTCGCCCTCCATCTGGGCACGCAACAACGAATCCTCCACCGAGGGAACCACCAACACCGGCTTGCGGCGGGTGCTGTCGCTGCGCACAATGGTGCGGGCTACGGGGGTCTTGCCGGCCATAATCATCGAGATGTTCTCGTTGTAGGTCATCATAGCGTTCATCACACGCTCCATCGAATCGAGGCGCATAATGCTGTTGGTCAGCGACTCACGCTGACGGTCGGCATCGGTGCGAAAACCCGGAAGAAACTCCATCACGGGGGTGTAGGCCACCAACATCAACACCACCACAAACAGCAGCAACAGGGCCGAAAGTGAGGTGGTCAGAATGGCGGCAGGCGAGAGGTGGATGTGCCACTGCTCGTTTTGGGTCGTGGCGTCCTGCATCACAAAGCGGTGTTTGCGAAAAAGGGCGTTCCAACGACTGACTATTTTTTCGAAGAAAGATGACTTCATAACGCTCAATTATCAATTTGCAAATATAACCATTTTTGGTCGAATGCTTGGTGCTTTGGTTTGATTTTTTTACCTTTGTCAGAGTAATAACGCTAATTTCTTAAAAACAGTATAATTATGGTTAAACCTACGTTATTGGTTTTGGCAGCCGGTATGGGTTCGCGCTACGGCTCGCTCAAGCAGATGGACGGTGTGGGCCCCAACAACGAGGCCATCATCGACTACTCGATCTATGATGCCATTCGTGCCGGCTTCGGCAAGGTGGTTTTCGTTATTCGTCACGCCTTTGAAAAGGAGTTCCGTGAGGTCTTCACCCCCGAGCGTTTCGGTGGTAAAATTGCCGTGGAGTTTGTCTTCCAGGAGTTGGACTACCTGCCCGAGGGCTGCACCGTTCCCGAGGGTCGTCAGAAGCCCTGGGGCACGAATCACGCTGTGCTGATGGCCAAGGAGGTCATCAAGGAGCCTTTTGCCGTCATCAATGCCGACGACTTCTATGGTGCCGAGGCCTACCAGACCATCGGTGACTACCTTTCGACGCTGGGCGAGAGCACCAACCGCTACTGTATGGTGGCCTACAACCTGAATCTGACCCTCTCGGAGAATGGTACCGTGTCGCGCGGTGTCTGCGGCGTGGACGAGGAGCAGAACCTTACCTCGATGGTCGAGCGCACCAAGATCGAGCGTATGCCCAACGGGCAGATTGTCTTCCACGACCTGGGCGAGGATGAGCCGTTGGAGGAGGATACCCCCGTGTCGATGAATCTGTTTGGCTTCACGCCCGACTACTTCGCCCACACCGAGGCCTACTTCCAGCAGTGGTTCCGTGAGAATGCGGACCACCTCAAGGGCGAGTTCTACATCCCCACGATGGTCAATAAACTCATTGCCGACGGCACCTCCAAGCTGCGTGTGCTGCGTTCGGCTGCCCAGTGGCACGGCGTCACCTACAAGGAGGATAAACCCGCTTTGGTGGCCGCCATCCAAAAGATGATTGCCGAGGGTAAGTATCCCGCCAAATTGTGGGAGTAGTTAAAAGTTGAGAGTTGAAAGTTGAGAGTTTTTTTATTCTTTCAACCCCGCAACAAACAGTAGGGAGATAGCCTAAACGGTGGCTATCTCCCTTTTCGTTGCACTATCTTTTATCTTTTAACTTTCAACTTTTATCTTTTAACTTTTAACTTTCAACTTTACTCTTTTCGGATGCGTAGCAGCAGGTAGGGCGTTTCGGGCAGTTGCACCTCCCGATGCAGACGGTCGTAGTGGCGGTAGTTGAGGCGTTCGGTTGCCTCGAACACGACAGGGTAGGGGGTGATGGTCATCTCCCACAGGTTGATGATCTCGACACGGAACTTATCGCCCTCTTTGATGCGGCCGAACGTGCTGTTCGAGGCGGGCAGGTCGAAGGCCCACGAGCGGCGAATCTGCTGCCCCAGATAGACGAAGTAGTACCCTTCGCCGGCCGTTGAGGTCCACTCGTCACGGCTGATGTCGGCCAGACGGATGGGGTTGGGTGCCTCCTCGACAATTGAGCGCAGAAAGGCGATGCGTTGCCAACTCTGCCCCTTGAGGGTGCTGCCATCCGACCAATAGACCCAATCTTCACGGGTGGGGTCGTTGTAACACTCGCCGTGCGTAACGTAGATGCCGCCCATAATGCCGTTGGTGTAGTAGTGCAGCATCACCTGGGGCGACCAACGTGCCCAGCGCATCGAGGTGTTGCCCTCGTAGCCATACTCGTCGCAGATGACGGGCTTGTGGAAGATCTGGCGCATCGTGCCTGCGGCGGTCTGGGTGAAGAGCGGCCCCTCGTCCTGGAAACTGACGTGGGTGTATTCGGGCAGGTGGTAGTCGAAATAGACAGCCGAGCCTCCGTGAATCGAGCAGAGGTGGCGATAGGGGTCGGCAGCCACTACGGCACGGGTCAGGATGGGCCAATCCTCCTTGCGCTTGGTCTTGACCAGATCCCACTCGTTGGCCAGCGACCACCACACGTTGCGGTAGCTGCCCACACGGGCTATGAGGTACTCCAGGTAGCGGATGTGCTCCTCGTTCGAGAGGGCATCGAAGCCCCACATCCCACGGTCGTAGGGGTGGAACAAAATCAGGTCGGCCTCAATGCCGAGGGCCTGCAATTGGAGGATGCGGCGGTCGAGATTTTGGAAAAAGGCGGGGTTGAAACGAGAGGTGTCCCACACGAAATGCTCCTTGCCCTGCTCATCTACCTCTTTGGAAATCAATTCGTAAGGGAAGATGGTAGGCTTGTCGTGAGGCGTGGGATAATCTTTCGGCAGCACACACAGACGGGTCTTGTTGAAGCCCGTCTTGGCAAGCGTCTCGATGGTCTGCTCCTGAATCTCGGGGCGGAACAGCGCCAGCGCATAGGTCGTCGTGCCGAAGGGGTGGTAACGTACTCCGTCGGCATAGCGGAAGGCGAGGCCGTCCACCTCGACGGGGCCGTGGTTGTCGGCCGAGGGGGCGGTGGCCGTAATGACGCCTCGTTGGCGATTCAGTGCCCGCTCCGAACTGCGGGTTGTGTAGTGCCATTGGCCCTCGGAGGTGGGCATAAAGCGGATGCGGAAGGTGTCGTCGCCATCGTAGAAACCTTTGATGGTAAGCGATTTATCGCCATTGGTAAAGGTGGCCTCCAACGTTACGTCGAAGGGGTTTTTCGCAGCCTTGTGTCGAAACGACAGCTCGGCGTAGCCCCACTTCTCGACTACGGTTTGTGCCGACAGCGAGGCTCCAATCATCAGAAACAGTACGGTTAGAAAGTGTCGCATAGTAGTTGTTTAGGTTGTTTTGTACAAAGATAATAAAAAAAGGGAGACATTCGCCCCCCCTCATTTTGAATTTTGAATTCTAAATTTTGAATTTGCTTACACAAGTCCCTGTGCCATCATGGCATTGGCCACCTTCATAAAGCCGCCGATGTTGGCACCTACCACGTAGTTTACATAGCCATCCTCCTGGGTGCCATACTTCACGCACATCTCGTGGATGTTCTTCATAATCGAGTGGAGCTTCTCATCGACCTCCTCGGGCGACCACGTCAGACGCATCGAGTTCTGACACATCTCCAGACCCGACGTGGCTACACCGCCTGCATTCGAGGCCTTGCCCGGAGCGTAGAGCAGCTTGTGCTGCTGGAAGATGCGGATGGCGTCGGGCGTCGAGGGCATATTGGCACCCTCGGCCACGCAGAAGCAACCATTATCGACCAACATTTGTGCCTCGTCGCCATTCAGCTCGTTCTGCGTGGCGCAGGGCATAGCGATGTCGCACTTCTCGCCCCAGGGACGCTTGCCGGCGTGATAAACGGCATTGGGATACTGCTCTGCATACTCGCTGATGCGACCACGGAAGATGTTCTTCAGCTCCATCACATACTCCCACTTCTCCAAATCGATACCATCGGGATCGTAGATGTAACCCGACGAGTCGGAGAGCGTTACCACCTTGGCGCCCAGCTCGATAGCCTTGCGGCAGGCATACTGCGCCACGTTGCCCGAGCCCGAGATGCAGACCGTCTTGCCCTCGAACGTCTCGCCACGCGTAGCCATCATCTCCTGGGCAAAGTAGCAGGTGCCGTAGCCCGTAGCCTCGGGGCGCAGGGGCGATCCACCCCAATCACGACCCTTGCCGGTGAGCGTACCCGTAAACTCGTCACGCAGACGCTTATACTGGCCAAACATATAGCCCACCTCACGGCCGCCTACACCGATGTCGCCGGCCGGCACATCCGTATCGTGGCCGATGTGCTTCTGCAACTCGGTCATAAACGACTGGCAGAACTTCATCACCTCGCCGGCCGACTTACCCTTGGGGTTGAAGTCCGAGCCGCCCTTGCCGCCACCCATCGGGAGGGTGGTCAGCGAGTTCTTGAAGGTCTGCTCGAAGGCCAAAAACTTCAGAATCGACAGATTGACCGAGGGGTGGAAACGGATGCCGCCCTTGTAGGGACCGATGGCGCTGTTCATCTGAACACGGTAACCACGGTTGATTTCGATTTCGCCCTTGTCATTGAGCCAAGGCACTCGGAAGATAATGACACGTTCAGGCTCGGCAATGCGCTCCAGAATCTTCATCTTCTGCAACGCCGGGCTGGCAACAATATGGGGTGCCAACGACTCGGCTACCTCACGCACTGCCTGATGAAACTCAGGCTCATTGGGGTTTTTGGCAATCAGTTTGGCCATAAACTCCTCGACATACTGTTTTGCTTGTTCGTTCATAGGGCAAAATAGGGTTTAATTGTTCTTTTTCGGTCGCTAATTTACACCATCTGAAGTAGTTTTGCAAATTTTTTAGTAATGTATTTTCGCTCTGTTTTGCAATTGCTTTCAATCAGAAAGTGAGGGGCTTTTCAGCGAATCGGATTGAAAGAAAAAAGGGCCGTGTTGCCACAACCCTTTAATCTGTTTTCACGAAAAAATTTTGCCTACTTCTTGAAGCCGAAGCCCAGATAGACATTCTCGTAGTTCTCCAACAGCGACGAGATGGTCTTCAGATACGAAATCTTCGAGCCCAGCGTACGGACCATATTCACCAACTTCGTTACGGGGAAGACCAGCTTCAGCTCGCCACCCGAGATGTAGGCCTTGCCCGTCACCGTGCCCAGGTTGAAGCGGGTCGAGCCCGAGAAGGTGAGCTTGATTTCGTTGGTCGCAGCGTCGAAGGTGTAGGTGCCACCCAGATTTTTCGCCTTGCCCAACACGGCTGTAAAGGTCTTGTCCTCGTTGAAGGTGAACGAGGCAGCACCGGCCTTGATGCCCACAAACGAGTAGGCCTTCTCCAGACGGCTCGTTACGCTCGACTCCATAGCCGAGCCACCGAGCGACGAGAGTACATTCTCGCTCTCGAACTTCACGGCAGGGGCAGTGTAGTTCCACGTGCCGATAATCATCGCCTCCGAAACGGCGCCATCGGTCAGTTTGTCGGCCACCTCCGAAACGGCATCACCGGCCACCTTCTTCAGCAGATCCGTGAGCGACTGTGCCTCGGCCGTAGCCACCGAGAAGAGGGCTACCGAAAGCATCAACAACACTTTTTTCATCATTGTTTCTTCTTTTTTAAGTTAAAAATCAGTTCATCTTTTCCAGTGCGCCCAACCATACGGCTGCCGAGGCATCCGACGGCATACGCCAATCTGCACGTGCTGTCAGCGATATGGTGCCAACCTTCGGGCCGTCTGGCATTGCCGAACGCTTGAACTGCTGGGCAAAGAAACGACGGAAGAAGACCTTGAGCCACTTGAGGATGGTGGCACGATCATACTCCCCACGGAAGGTCTGCTCGGCCACATAGAGCATCTTCTCGGG
The DNA here is from genome assembly GCA_937889065.1 of uncultured Alistipes sp. Lineage (GTDB taxonomy): Bacteria > Bacteroidota > Bacteroidia > Bacteroidales > Rikenellaceae > Alistipes. The sequence goes on along the minus strand of CALAQA010000159.1, from coordinate 1,799 downwards.
GCTGTAACCCGACTCGATGAAGTGGTAGAGGAAGAAGTCGTGGAGCTCGTAGGGGCCTACCAAATCCTCCGTCTTTTGGGCAATTTTGCCCTGCTCGTCGGTAGGCAGCAGCTCGGGGCTGACGGGGGTAGCCACCACGTCGTGCAGAATCTCGGCAATGCGCCCCTCGTAGAGGTGGTCGGCAGCCCAGGTCGTGGCACTGCGCACCAAGGTCTTCGGAATCGAGCCATTCACCCCATACATCGACATATGGTCGCCGTTGTAGGTGGCCCAGCCGAGGGCCAACTCGCTCAAATCTCCCGTGCCGACGACGATGCCGTTCACCATATTGGCCAGATCCATCAGCAGTTGCGTGCGCTCACGTGCCTGGCTGTTCTCGTAGGCGGCCGAGCGGTCCCGGGGATCGAGGCCCAAATCACGGAAGTGTTGCAGGCAGGCCTCGCGAATCGAAATCTCACGCTGCGTGATGCCCAAAAGCGACATCAGCTCCAGCGCATTCTGATAGGTGCGCCCCGAGGTGCCGAAGCCGGGCATCGTCACGCCGATGATGCCCTTGCGGTCCCAACCCATCTTATCAAAGGTGCGCACAACGGCCAGCAGGGCCAGCGTCGAATCCAGACCGCCCGAGATGCCGAGGATGGCACAACGGGAGTTGATGTGCTGCATACGCTTCGCCAAGCCGTGCGACTGAATTTCAAACAGTTCCTGATAGAATACCTCCTCTTCGCCCTTTGCAGGAAGGAAGGGGGTGGGGTTTAGATGCGTGTCGAGGGTCGAGGTCTGCAACGGATCGGGCATCTCCATCTCGATGACGGTGTTTTCCGAGCCCGACTCATTGACACGGAACGAGGTGTTGCGACGGCGCACAAAGGCCAGACGCTCCACATCGACATCGGCCACAATCAACTGCTCCTCCATCGAGAAACGCTCCGTCTCGGCCACCAATACACCATTCTCGGCGATGAGTCCCTTGCCGTCAAAGACCAAATCGGTCGAGCTTTCGCCGAAGCCTGCCGAGGCATAGACGTAGGCCGACATAGTACGGGCCGACTGCTGGATGATGAGCTGACGCAGATAGGCGTGCTTACCCACCGCCTCGGGCGAAGCCGAGAGGTTGAAGATGATTTTGGCGCCATCGAGAGCCAGCTGCGACGAGGGTTGGCGGGCGACCCACAAATCCTCGCAAATCTCGACACCGAACTCGGCCCCGTTGATTTGGAACGTGAGATCGACTCCGAAGTCGCACTCCTCGCCGGCCACGATAATCCGGTCGTCGGTGATGCCTGCACCCGAGGTGAAGACACGATTCTCGAAGAACTCCGAGTAGTCGGGGATGTAGCTCTTCGGCACGACACCCAGGATTCGTCCCTGGGCGATGACCAGGGCACAGTTGTAGATGGCCGAGTTGTGGCGCAACGGAGCACCCACCAACATCACCAGGGGTAACTTGCGGCTGCGCTTAACGAGCGTGGCCAGTGCCTCCTCCGTAGCATCCAACAGGGCGGGTTGCAACAGCAAATCGCCGCAGGTGTAGGCCGTCAGCGACAGCTCGGGAAAGGCGATAATCTCCACACCTCGCTGCACGGCCTTTTCGGCCAGGGCGAGGATGCGTTTGAGGTTGGTGGCGCAGTCGGCAACGGCCACGTGGGGCACGGCCGCCGCCACCTTCAAAAATCCGTATTGATTCATTGTCTATCTCTATTTTGCCCACAGTGCGGCCAGATTGACTAGCACGCGGACCGCCTTCTGCATCGTCGTAAGCGAGCAGTACTCGAATTTGCCGTGGAAGTTCATACCGC
>CALAQA010000158.1:0-6652 GCA_937889065.1 uncultured Alistipes sp. | reverse complement strand
CAAAGCGCGGCGAAGCTCCTCAAAGGTGCCCACGCGTACCGGGCTTGATTTGGTTCCGTCACCGTCGTAAGAAAGATCTTTCCATTCCGCGCGGAGAATCTCCAAGAACCACTCGGGGCAGCGGCAGGGACGGCGGGTGTCGCTATGCATAAAGCCCAGCTGGGTCATACCCGAGTTGAGCAATGCCCCCTCTTCGTTGTAGATTTCGTAGAAGAAGTTGATGCGGGTCGAGGGAATCTCCTTCAACAGAATGCGCACCGTCACCTCCTCGTCGTAGCGAGCCGGACGGCGGTATTTCGATTGCACCTCCAAGATGGGCATCATCAGTCCGCGACGCTCCACCTCGGCATACGAAAGGCCCATCATCCGCAACAGATCGCTGCGAGCCTCCTCGTAGTAGCGAATGTAGTTCGAGTGGTGAACAATCCCCATCTGGTCGGTATCGCAATACCAAACCCGTATTTTGCAATCGTGCGAAATCATAGTTGCTTCTTTGTTTCTAAAATTAAATCAATCGGATGGCCCAGCAAGAGCGTTGCCTCCTTGTAGTCTCCACGCTCGATGAGCGAGCGAATCTCCGACGAGCTGACCTTGCGATTGGCGATGGTCTGTTGGCCGACAATCTCAATACCCATACCTGCCTTCGTTATCTCGGTTGCCGACCGACGATCGTGGCCAAAGCGGTGGTTGTATCCCGCCACAAGCAGTTTGGCATTGAGCATTCCGACCAGCACCTCCTGCGAAAACTCTTCGGCCGTAAGGGCTGCCAACGAGGGGGTAAAGTCCAACACCACGAGGTAATCCACGCCGAGTTGTTCGATGAGTCGTGCCTTCTCTTCCGGCGGGGTGAGCAGCATCAGCCCTTCGCCACGCCCCAATGCAATGCGGGGATGCGGTTCAAAGGTGACCACCACGCTCTTCAGTCCTCGCTGACGAGCCACCGTCACCAATCGCTCAATCATCACCCGATGGCCGTGATGCACGCCATCGAATGAGCCGACGGTGACTGCCGTAGCACAATCAAACGAGGTTAAGTGGCGAACAATCTCCATTGTTTAGGCATTTTCTTCGCCCTCCTTGACAAAGTAGGCGACCTTCTCCAAAAGGGTTGTGATGTCGTAGTTCTCGACCACGATGCCCTGCGGAAAGTTCAGCGGCTTGGAGGTGAAATTCAGCACGCCACGAATACCTGCATTGATGATGGGCACCACCAACTGCTCGGCCACCTTCGTGGGACACGACAAAACCACCATCGAAATCTCCTGCTGACGGGCCAACTCCTCAAACTCCTCCATCGGATAGCAGGGAATGCCGTCGATGATTTTGCCCACCTTCTCGGTATCGACATCAAAGGCGGCGGTAATTTTGAGTTTCAGCCCCTTGCCATTGAAATACTTGGTGATGGCCTGCCCCAGGTGACCCATACCCAAGACGGCAATGTTCATCGGCTCCTCACTGTCGAGAATCGAGCTGATGTAGTTGATGAGCACCTGCACATCGTAGCCCTTCTTCGTATCGGACGAAAAGCCGATGAGCATCAAATCGCGTCGCACCTGCACGGCCGTGATGCCGTGAATGCCGGCCAGAACGTGCGAAAAGATGTGGCTGATGCCCTGCTTGTGGCAGCGCAACAGCGTACGACGATACTCGCTCAATCGTTCGATGGTCTTCTCGGGTATTCCGCTCGGGATGGTGGCCATAGGCTATTCAACGGTGATGGTGAAGTTGTTGCTGTAATTCACACGCACCCACTGCACATTTCTATGGGTCGTGTGCTCGGCCTGCTGCTCAAAGCGGTAAGGGGTACGCAACGGAGCATAGCGGCGATCCTCCATATCGTATTCGATGTCGTTGTACATACCTGCCACAAAGATCATCGCCGCATCGTAGCCACGATAGGCGTAGAGCGAAGGCAGCGACCCGAAGGCACGCAGGTACGCGCGGTCGAAGTTGATGATCACCTCCGTGTCACGCTTGGCGTGGTAGGTCGTGAAGAACGAGACGTTGTTCTTGAAGAAGATCGTACGGTCGATATTCGGATAACGGTTCCAGCGGGCATTACCCAAGACGCAGTAACGGGGCGTGCCGAGCGAACGGGCACGCATATTCGTATCGGCCGAAGCCAAAGCGGCCAAGATGCGATCGACATCAATCTCATTGTCGGCCATAATAACGAAAACATTATCCTCGTCGTTATCCAGAATGGGAGTCAAATCGCTCGGATGTACCTCCCCCTCCTTGAACTTTACCGACGGATGGACATACTTATAGATGTGGCGCTGGTAGGGACGATCGCCCACCAAGGCCAACATCTCGGCCTCAAACTCCTTGTCGGTCGATTCGGTGTAGATGAAGGTGATGCGCTTGCCATCAATCATCGGCTCGGCCTTGGCATACTTCTTCTCGGGGTCGGGAGCCATCTGGAAGAGGGCGTCGCTCGAAAGGCGGCTCATTGCAGCCAAGGGGGTGACCATCGGCAGTTGCTTCTCCTCAGCAAAGGGCAACACCACCTCGACCTCCTCCTCATAAACGGGGCCGATGATGAGTTGCGAGCGGCGGAAACGGTCGTTCTTCACAATGCGTTCCACCTCCTCGACCGAACGTTTCGTGTCGTACAAATCGACCTCGGTCGAGTAGCCGTGGCGCACACGCAGGCTGTCCAGCCCCAACAGGAAGCCCTGGTAGAAGTCCATATAGTTGCTGTTCGGGCGACCATCGACACTCATCGGCAGCAGTAGCGACACCTTCAACGGGTCACAATTGCATACCGTTCTAAAATTGATTACCAGCTCTTTATCCGTAGGCTCCTCCTCTTTTACTTCAGGTGTAGCAGGGGTTTCAACCGTCTGCTCTGGCTCGGCCTTTTGGGCGGCAGGCACCTTCAGCAGTTGGCCGATTTTCAGCTCCGAAGGCTGCAAACCTCCATTCAGTCGGCTCAATTCCTCCTCCGTAATGCCGTAACGTTTCGAGAGCGAGTAGAACGTATCGCCCTTGACCACCGCGTGGTAATCCTCCGTGTGGCTCACTGCATTGACCTGCTCGGCATACTGCTGCATCTGCTCCTCGTTCTGGCTGTCGGTGGCCGTGCCAATCTCCTTCTTGCGGACCAGGATGCGCTCGCCAATGGTCAGCTGCGCAGGGTCGAGGTTGGGGTTGTCCTCCAGCAGGGTCTCAACCGAAATCTCATAGAGTCGTGCAATGGCATAGAGCGTCTGCCCCTTCACCACGTAGTGCGAGGTGTAGGTCTTGCGCAGCTTCTTCTCGGCCGCCTTGCGCTGCTTGGCCGTCATCGGCAACTCCTCGTCGGAGACCATCACGGGAATTTTGATCTTCTCATCGGCCTTCAGTCCCTCTTTGAGTTGGGGGTTGTGCTCCACGAGTTGCGCTTCGCTTACCCCATAGGCCTTCGCCAGGGCAAACATCGTTTCGCCCTGGGCCACGAGGTGGATATGGTACTTCGTGCCGTTGATATAGACGATGGTGCGTGACTTCTCGATAGCCGAGCTACCCCACACCACCAGAAGCAGTGCAAGCACTGCAATGAGTCGTTTCATAGTTGCGGTTTTGGTTTGCGTTATTTAGTAGCGCGCGAACGAAGGTAGATCTCCGTAATCACCTTCTTGGTGTAGAGCGGGAAATCGCCATCCATCATCCACTTGTAGTAGCTCGGCTCCTCACGGAAGACCTCCTCGATCTTGCGCCCCCGGTATTTGCCAAATGAGAAGACCTCCTCGTCCTTTTCGTTCAGCACAATGCGGCCCGCATAATCAACCATTCGGTCACGGGTCGTATATTCGGCCAAGAAGTCGATGTCGTTCTCCAAATCGCCATAGCGGTCCAGCTGGGCGCACAACACCTCGTAGGTGGCACGGGTGTCGGCCTCGGCCGAGTGGGCATTCTTCAGCTCTCGGTCGCAGTAGAATTGGTAGGCAGCCTCCAACGTGCGCTGCTCCTTCTTGTGGAAGATGGTCTGCACATCGACAAAGCGGAAACGCTTGAAATCGACATCCACACCGGCACGCAGGAACTCCTCGACCAGCAGCGGCAGATCGAAGCGGTTGGAGTTGAAACCGCCGAAGTCGCACCCCTGCAGGAACTGAGCCAACGAGCGGGCAATCTGCTTGAAGGTAGGCTCGTTCTTCACATCCTCATCCGTGATGCCGTGTACGGCCGTAGCCTCGGGCGGAATGGGCATTTCGGGGTTGATGCGGCGGGTTTTGGCAATCTCCTCGCCATTGGGCATCACCTTGATGAGCGAGATCTCGACAATGCGGTCACTCGACGTATTGACGCCCGTCGTCTCCAGGTCAAAGAAGACGATCGGGCGCTTAAGTTTGAGTTTCATCGTTGCGTTATGCGTTAATCATCATCGGCATCAGAAGCATCAGCGTCGTGCTCGACTGCTTGTCGTCATAGACGGGCTTGAAGACACCTGCACGGGTCGAATCGGCCAACTCTACGAGTACGGTCGGCGTATCGACATTCGAGAGAATATCCACCAGGAAGGTCGATTTGAAACCAATCGACATCGGCTGACCCTCGTAGCTGCACGAGATGGTCTCGTTGGCCGACATCGAGAAGTTGATATCCTGGGCCGTCAGCGTGATCTTGTTGTTGGCAATATCCATACGAATCAGGTTCGTAGTGGGGTTCGAGCAGACAGCTACACGACGAATGCCGTTTACCAACTCGACACGATCCACCAACAGCTTGTTGGGGTTGGCGGCGGGAATCACAGCGTTGTAGTTCGGGTAGTTGCCCTCGATGAGGCGGCATACCAGCGTGTGGTTCTTCAGCTCGAAGCGGGCGTTCTTGGCATCGAACGATACACGGATGGCATCGTCCTCCTTCAAAAGAATGTTCTTCAAGAGGTTGGCGGGCTTCTTGGGCAGAATGAACGAAGCGGCTACCTCGTTCTCGCACTCCGTCTCATACTTCACCAGACGGTGGGCATCGGTACCTACGAAGGTCAGCACACCGGGCTGCAGAGCCACGAATACACCATTCATCACGGGGCGCATCTCGTCGTCGGCCGTAGCAAAGATCGCCTTATTGATACCGTTCACCAGCACATCCACGTCGAGCGTCAGCTCCTTCTTCTCGGGGTTGAGCTGCGGAACGGCGGGATAGCTCACAGCCGAAGCACCGGGAATCGAGAGCGAACCGCTCTTCCAGCTGATCTTAATCTCCCAGTTTTGATCGTTGGTCTCGATGGTCAGGGGAAGTTCGGGGAACTCTTTGAGCGACTCGAGCATCTGCTTTACGGGGGCGGCAATCGTACCCTCCACCTCGACATTCTCCACCTCAATGCCACCCGTCAGGGTCGTCTCCAAATCCGAAGCCGTCACGGTAAGCTGATTGCCGTGAAGCTCCATCAGAAAATAGTCGAGAATGGGGAGCGTGTTTTTGTTGCTAATCACCTTACCCGTCGTGGCGAGCAGCGACAGCAGAGCCGAGCTTGATACAGTAAATTTCATAGTTTTGGTTTCTGTGTTATTGTTATTTGTTTTTCGTTTCTTTTCGTTTAGTCGAGTGCGGCCAATTTATCGAGTGCCGTCTGAATCATACGTTTTACAAAGGGCTTGTAATCGGTGCAGGCATCGAGGGCGATGCGCTGAGCGATGATGGTGCAGATGGTGGCGGCACGGTGGCCCATCAGGGCAGCCAGACCGGCCAGAGCCGACCCCTCCATCTCGAAGTTGGTGATGCGGCGACCTTCGAACTCGAACTGCTCGATTTTCTGATTCAACATCGGATCCTGCGGTTGCAGACGCACCCAACGGCCCTGCGGCGCATAGAAGCCCGGGGCGGCGATGGTAATGCCCTCACGGGTCACATCCTTGAAGTGGTCGAAAAGCTCCTTGTCGGCGTCGATAAAGTAGGGAGCGGGCAGTTGCGGGTTCCACCCCGTGTGGCGCACAAAGGCCTCCTCGAGGGCCAAATCACAGACCGAATCACGCCCTGCATAGTAGTTGAGCAGACCATCGAAACCGAGCGACGTGCGCGAGAAGACCACCTCGCCCACCTTGATATCGGGCTGAATGGCACCCGAAGTACCCAGGCGCACCAACGTCAGGCGACGCTTCACCGCTTTTTCCTGGCGAGTTGCGAAGTCGATGTTGGCCAGGGCATCCAACTCGGTGACCGAAATATCGATATTGCCGATGCCGATGCCGGTCGAAAGGACCGTCATACGCTTGCCTTTGTAGCTACCCGTAACGGTGTTGAACTCACGATTCGAGACCGAGCACTCACGCTCGTCGAAGTGCGAGGCAACCAACTCGACACGTCCGGGATCACCGACCAAAATGACCGTATCGGCCAACTGCTCGGGCCGCAGATGGAGGTGGAAAATCGAGCCGTCATCGTTGATAATCAACTCCGAAGAGGGTATCGTACGCATAAATTGTCGTTTTTTGTTTTTATATTTGGGATAAAAGTAGTAATTTTACCTCAAATATCAAACAAAACCGACGAAAAAATCATATTATATAAGTATAAAACCCATTTTGAACAATGACACTTATTAAATCAATTTCGGGTATTCGTGGTACAATCGGTGGTGAGCAGGGTGATAACCTCACGCGCAGCCACCCTCTCGGGGTAGAACAGATAGTCGATACCCATGCTGATAAACATCTCCTTGTTGTTG
>CALAQA010000157.1:0-12864 GCA_937889065.1 uncultured Alistipes sp. | reverse complement strand
GCAACGTTGCCCTCCGAATCTACATAGACCATGCAGCCGGTCTTGCCCTCCGAGAAGAGCTTGTGAACACCGATACCCAGCTCCGAGCAGTAGGTCAAATCGTAGGCAATCGGGGTCTGGCAACGAACCTCGTAACCCAGCTCTACGGGACGGCTCTTCACCTTCAGGCCCAGAGCCTTCACCTTCTTCTCGATCATCTCGTTGAAGATGTGAGCCTTCGACACCTTACCCAACTCGGGGTGACCGTGCTCGTCGTACGAGAAGTGGATGCCGCTCTTGGCAATCTCCTCGTCCGAAAGCGAGTGGAACACACCCTCCGAAATCACGGCAGCACCGTAATCCATACCCATCAGCTTACGCTTCAGGATGGCCGAAATCACCAGGTTTACAATCTTATCGACCGTAATCTCGGTCTTATCGAACATCTCGGGAATCACAATCATCGGGTAGTGGCAAGCCTCACCGATACCGAAAGCCAGGTGACCTGCCGAGCGACCCATAGCAGCCAGCACAAACCAGTTACCGCTCGTACGTGCATCGACATAGACGGCACGGGCAATCACAGCACCCTTATCCTTGGCCGACTCGTAGCCGAACGTCGGAGCACCCTTCGGCAACGGAAGGTCGTTGTCGATGGTCTTGGGAACGTGGATGTTGGCGATGGGGTATTGCTTGGCCTCCAAGAACTTGGCGATGCGGTTAGCCGTCGAAGCGGTATCGTCGCCACCCACCGTTACGAGCAACTTGATGTTGTTGTCGGTGAAGAACTTGAGGTTAAAGTTGTTCTCAAAATCCGAATCCTTCGGCTTGAAACGGCTCATCTGCAGGAACGAACCACCCTGATTGAAGATGGCATCGGCCATCGCAAAGTCAATCTCGACGGTGCGGGGGGTGGGGTTGAACAGACCCGTGTAACCCTCGTGCAGACCAATCACCTTATAACCGTGGTGCAGGAAGGTCTTGGCAACGCTGCCTACAACGGTGTTCATACCGGGCGCAGGACCGCCACCGGTCAGAATAGCAATAGCTTCTTTCATAGTTGATTATTTAAAAGTTTATAACTTGCAAAAGTAAATACAACATTCAAAATTAGTCATTTTTTTTGTATCCACCAACTATTTTCGTTAATAGTTATCTTTCTACGAAAGATTTTTGTGGAATGTAGCCGTATTTACCCATTTTTACCTATCTTTGCACATTATAGTCACTTAACGACACACTACGATGAAAAAACGAGTTATCTGGGCCATTTTGGCTATGTTGGGCTTCTCGACCGCCTGCTCGACCGTCAAGCAAACTCCCGCTCAAGGCGAGGGTATCACGACGGGCGAAGCAACCGAGGTGGATGGCGAAATCAAGGATCAGCGTATCGTTGTGATGTACGGCGTGCCGTCGCGTGTAACGCAACCCGCTACGCAACAGGCGGAGACCGAGCAGAACGAAACCGATAAATAAGCGAGCCGATGAGTCGTCGCCCAAGCTTTCGCAAACGATTGGCACTCAGACTCTTCTCTGAGTTATATAAAGAGAAGGTCGAGGCGCATCGTCTCGATACGCTCTTTTGGGAGTGTACCCTGCGATGCAACCTCCGTTGCCGCCATTGCGGAAGCGATTGCCGAGTCGATGCGACGCAACCCGATATGCCCTTGGAGGATTTCCTGCGGGTCATCGACACCGAACTTACGCCTCATATCTCGCCCCGCGAGGTGCTGATCATCCTCTCGGGTGGCGAGGTATTGGTGCGTGAAGATTTGGAGGAGGCGGGGCGTGCGTTGAAGGAGCGAGGCTATGCGTGGGGGATGGTCACCAACGGATTGTTGCTCACCGAGGAGCGACTGCAACGACTCATCGATGCGGGACTTTGCTCCATCTCGGTCAGTTTGGACGGCTTCGAGGAGCAGCACAACTACATCCGCCGCCACAGCGAGAGCTATCGCCGAGCCACCGAGGCCATTCGCTCCATTGTGCACCACCCCGAGTTGGCCTTCGATGTAGTGACCTGCCTTACGTCGCCGATGGTCGGCCGGCTGGAGGAGATGAAACAACACCTCTTGCAGTTGGGCGTAAAGCATTGGCGCATCTTCTCGATCTTCCCCGCAGGACGTGCGGCCGAAGATGAGCGATTGCAGCTCAACGACGAGGAGTTCACTACGCTGCTCGACTTCATCAGCCGCAGCCGCAAAGAGGGCCGAATCGATGTCAGCTACGCCTGCGAGGGTTTTCTGGGTCGCTACGAGGCCGAGGTGCGAGATCATTTCTATCAGTGTGCCGCCGGCGTATCGGTCGCCTCGATTCGGGTCGATGGATCGATCTCGGGTTGCACCTCGATTCGGGCCAACTACCACCAGGGCAACATCTATCGGGACAGCTTCTGGGAGGTGTGGCAAAACCGTTTCGAAGAGTTCCGCAACCGAAGTTGGGCCAAGACGGGGGAGTGCGAGAAGTGCGAAATGTGGCGTTACTGCCAGGGTGGCGGAATGCACCTGCGTGACGATAACGGGCAGTTGATGTACTGCCATTACCAACGAATTAAAGCGTAAAAACAAATAGTAAAACGTATGAAAAAACTAATTTCTAAACTGATGCTTATCCTTGCGGCCCTCTTTGCCGTTGGGTCGCTCTCGGCACAGGAGGTGCAGTGGAGCGCCTCGATTGAGGAGCAGAGCGCCGACGGTTGTCGTGTCGTGGTTACGGCCAACATCCCCGAGGGCTACCACATGTACGACCTCGGTCCCTATGTGGGAGGTCCGCTGGCTACGGCCTTGACCTTCCCCATCGAGGGGGGCGAGACGGTAGGCGAGGTAACGCCGTTGCAGGATGCTCACCGCTACTACGACGATGTCTTCTGTATGGAGATTGGCACCTATGAGGGGGTAGCAAAATTTGCCCAAGAGATTCGTCTCAACGCCCCTGCAGCCACCATTGCCATCACCACCGAGAGTATGATTTGCGACGATCAGAGCTGTATGCCGCCGCAAGACAGCGAGCTGAAGCTCACCATTGGCGAGCCGACGGCTACGGTAAGCGAGGGTCCGAAGGATGCGGCCGGCGACAAGGGTCTGTGGGCGCTTATCATCGAGGCCATTCTGTGGGGCTTTGCAGCGCTGCTGACCCCCTGTGTCTTCCCGATGGTACCGATGACCGTATCCTACTTCCTGAAGGGCGAGGGTGGTGTAGCCCGTGGTCGTCTGCGTGCAGCCCTCTACGGTCTCTTCATCGTAGGGCTCTACACGTTGCCCATTGCCGCCATCATTCTGATCACCCGCCTGGTGGGTGGCGATTCGGTGACGGCCGACATCTTCAACTGGCTGGCTACGCACTGGTTGCCCAATGTGCTCTTCTTCGTGGTGTTTATGCTCTTTGCCGCCTCGTTCTTTGGCGCATTCGAGATTACGCTACCCTCGTGGATGGTCAATAAGTCCGACTCGAAGGCCGACACGAAGGGTCTGGGCGGCATCTTCTTCCTGGCCCTGACGCTGGTGCTGGTATCGTTTTCGTGCACGGGTCCCATCGTAGGCTCGGTGCTGATTAAATCGACCGCCGGCGAGTTCTGGTCGCCCATCCTGACCATGCTGGCCTTCTCGGTGGCCTTTGCTCTTCCCTTCACGCTCTTCGCCTTCTTCCCCTCGCTCTTGAAGAACCTGCCGAAGAGTGGTGGTTGGCTCAACTCGGTAAAGGTCGTAATCGGCTTTATCGAGGTGGCTCTGGGTCTGAAATTCCTCTCGGTTGCCGACCAGGTTTACCACTGGGGCATTCTGGATCGTGAGGTCTATCTGGCCATCTGGATTGTGGTCTTCTCACTGCTGGGTCTCTACCTGTTGGGCAAGATCAAGTTCGCCCACGACAGCGAAGTGAAGTATGTAAGCGTTACTCGTCTTACGTTGGCCATCGTAACCTTCTCGTTTGTGGTCTATCTGATTCCGGGTATGTGGGGCGCACCGCTGACCCGTCTGTCGGGCTACCTGCCGCCCCTCACGTCGCAGGACTTCGTGTTGGGTCAGGGCACGACCGTAGCTCCCGCCACCTCGCAGGCTACCCCCGCAGGTCGCAAGCACAGCGACTTCCTGCACCTGCCGCACGGCTTGGAGGGCTTCTTCGATTTGAAGGAGGCCGAGGCCTATGCCAAGGAGGTAAACAAGCCCATCTTCATCGACTTCACAGGTCACGGCTGCGTGAATTGCCGTGAGATGGAGATGGCCGTTTGGTCGAACGAGGAGGTGTTGTCGATGCTCAAGAACGACTATGTGGTTTGCGCCCTCTACTCCGACGACAAGAAGGTGGTCGATGAGAGCGATTGGGTCACGACCGACACGGGCCGTGTACTGAAGCAGTTGGGTAAGATCAACTCGCACTACGCCCTGACGACCTACGGCGTCAATGCCCAGCCCTACTATGTGCTTCAGGGCAAGGATGGCAAGCCGCTCGTCGAGCCTCGTGGTTACGATTTGGATGTAGCCGCCTTTGCCGACTTCCTCAAGCGAGGTCTGGAGGCCTACAACAAGCAATAGCGCCGATTTTCGCCGCAACACAAAGGAGCAGTCCCCTTTAGGATTGCTCCTTTGTTATTTATGGCCAATGGGCATTGTCGGACAGAAAAATTTTCGTAGCTTTGTATAAACCGCCAAACCTCTGATACGATGCGCCTTTGTCTGCTACTCTGCACGCTTCTGACGACTCTGACGACTGCCGCTCAAAGCGATACACACCTAAAACCCCTGCCGTTGGAGAATGTTACGCTGCTCGATTCGCCCTTCAAGCGGGCCGAGCAACTCGACATCCGCTACCTCTTGACGCTCGATGCCGACCGATTGTTGGCCCCCTACCGCAAGGAGGCGGGCCTTCCGCCCAAGGCCGAGAACTACCCGAATTGGGAGAATACGGGCCTCGACGGCCACATTGGCGGCCACTACCTTTCGGCCCTTGCGCAGATGTACGCCTCGACCAAGAATCCCGAAATCGGCAAGCGACTCAACTATATGCTCGACGAATTGGCGCAGTGCCAATCCGACGACGGCTACCTCTGCGGTGTGCCCAACGGCCGCAAAATCTGGCAAGAGATTGCCTCGGGCGATATTCGTGCGGGGCGTTTCGATCTGAATGGTGGGTGGGTACCTTTGTACAATATCCACAAAATTTTCGCCGGCTTGCGTGATGCGTGGCACTATACGCACGACCGCCGTGCCCGGCAGATGCTCATTGCCCTTACCAATTGGATGGAGCGCACGACACACAACCTGACTGACGAGCAGATGCAACAGATGCTCTACAGCGAACACGGCGGATTGAACGAGATTTTTGCCGATGTGGCGGCTCTGACAAACGACAAACGTTACCTGCGTCTGGCCCATCGTTTTTCGGACAACGAACTGCTCGAACCACTGTTGCGAAGAGAGGACCCCCTAACGGGTATGCACGCCAACACGCAGATTCCGAAGGTTATCGGCTACAAGCGCATTGCCGAGGTGGAGGGGATTACGGCTTGGGCGCAGGCGGCCGAATACTTCTGGCAACAGGTGGTCGGGCATCGCACCATCTCGATTGGCGGCAACAGCGTGCGGGAACATTTCCATCCCCACACCGATTTTTCGTCGATGCTCACCAGCGAACAGGGACCCGAAACCTGCAACACCTACAATATGTTGCGTTTGAGCAAAATGCTCTACTGCACCTCGGACGAAGGTCGCTACATCGACTACTACGAACGGGCACTCTACAACCACATCCTTTCGAGCCAACATCCCGAGCAGGGCGGCCTGGTCTATTTCACACCGATGCGTGCGGGTCACTATCGGGTCTATTCGCAGCCGCACACCTCGTTTTGGTGTTGCGTGGGGTCGGGTATGGAGAACCACGCCCGCTATGGCGAGATGATCTACGCCGAGCGCAAAGGGGAGCTGACCGTCAATCTTTTCATCCCCTCCGAAGCTCGATGGCAGGGTGGTGTGGTTCGTCAAACAACCGCCTTTCCCGAAGAGGAGGCAACAACACTGACCCTCATCCCCAAACGCAATGGAGCACGCTTTCGCCTGCGTGTGCGTATCCCGTCGTGGTGTAGGGTTGAGCAGATGCAACTAACCCTTAACAACCAACCCATCGAAAAGCTCATCGAGGGCGACTACCTTCTGATTGATCGCCGTTGGCAGCGGGGAGACAACATCGAAGTGACCCTTCCGATGGCGTTGCGTGCGGTGGTAATGCCCGACCAATCGGCCAACTACTCGTTTATGTATGGCCCGATTGTCCTGGCTGCCTCGTTGGGTGAGGAGGGGCAGGAGGGACTCTTTGCCGACGAGAGCCGAGGCGGACACATTGCCGCAGGCCCTCGACTTTCACTCGACCAAATGCCTTGTCTGGTGGGGGAGCCGCACACGCTGCTCGACCACATTCGCCCGACCGACAAGCCGCTCACCTTCACCCTGCACGGTCTCTATCCCGCCACCTACGAGGGGATGACGCTGCGACCGTTCCACCAGCTCTACGCCTGCCGCTATATGGTCTATTGGCCACTGCGCAGTGCTGACGCTACTGCACAAAATAACGCTCATCCAACCCCAACGCAAAGCTCTTGCGATGGAACGAAGCAACAATAAAGAGCAGGGCAACCAACAGGGCATTGAGCCGAAAACCCGCCGCCTCGCCGTGCAGGTGCAGCACCTCGTGCGTTGCCGAGAGCAACAGCGGAGCAATCAACACCGCCAGGTAGTTCATCGCCATCACACACGAAAGGGCCAACGTAGCCTGATGGGGTGGTGCGATGGTGGCCGTTTTGTCGTAGATGATGGGCTGCATCACCCCATAGCCCAAACCTGCTGAGATAGCACCCACCATCAGCAACACCTCACTGCGGGCATAACCCATCACGGCCAATCCGAAGGCGGTCAGAAGCAGTGCCAACTGATTGGTCGAACTGCGCAGACGGCGTATGATGGGGTTTAAGACCAATCCGGGCAACATAATGGCCAGGAAGAAGAGGGCAATCAACCACCCCGAAAAGTGGGCGTTGATGTGGTAGGCGGCCACAAGAAACGAACTATCGAAACTCACCACCAGCACGGCATAGGTAATAAAGAGGTAGAGGGCCATCATTGCCATCAGCCGTCGCCCATCAATTTGGCGTTGGCGCAGCTGCAAACTCTCGTTCGGCTCGGGCATTTCGGGTTGGTTGCGCAGGGACAGGCACAATACCATCGAGACAGCCGGCAAGAGATAGACCAAGAAGGGGAGGTGCCAACTGCGGGTGGCCAGGTAGCTGGTCAAGAGGGTAGCCCCCACCAACGTAAGGTTGTTGATGGCCGAGGCGTAACCGAGTTGTCGCACCCGCCAATCGCCCGTAAAGTAGGCCGCCACCAACCCCGTAGAGAGCGGAATCACCATTCCTGCGCCAATGCCCATCACACAGCTCCACACCAACAGCGCACGCAACGAGTGGGAGAGCAGACACCCCACACCGCTCACGAGAAACAGCGCCAATCCGCCCATCAAAATCGGCCACCGCTCACGCCCCTCGGTCAGCTTGCCGGCCAACAGCACAAAGGGGATAATCAAGAGGGAGGGCAGCGATGAAACGAGTTGCAGTTCCAGCTCGCTGCTGTGTGGAAAGATGGTGTGCAGGTCGTCCAGAATTGGCGAAATGGCCAATCCGGGCAACGAGGCAATGGCCGAGATGGACCAAATAGCCAAGAGGTGCCACAAGGTAATCGTTCCCTTACCGGTCTGAATAGTCATAGCGCTTCGTTTTTTCTTCTCACCCTGCAACTTCTGCACCAAACCCACAAAAAAAGAGCAGCACCCTCGGTTGGGTACTGCTCTAAAAGTTGTCTCTCGGTCGGATTACTTACGCTTGATGCAGCGCACCGACATCGCATTTGCTCCGCCCATCTTCAGGTCGTTCCTCAGACCGCTGTTGGTCGGCTGAGCCTTGTCTAACCAGAAGGCAAAGACACGCCCATCGCTCGTCCAGTTGTAACCCACCCAGGGCTGCGCCTCGTAGGCCGGATTACGGGTCAGCGACTCATCAAAGACGTTCTGCAACATCGCATCGACATAGAGGCGACGGCCTGCCGCAAAGAAGAAGCCCTCCGATTCGCCCTTGCGCAGCGTCCAACCGTAGTTGTTCTCGTAGGTGGCACCATCGACCGACAAATCCTCGACAATCTCAAAGCCCTCGAAGGCCTCGGCGGGAGCCACCTCCCAACCGTAAGGGGCGGGGCTGTTCACACCCTCCCACACCGAAGGCACGTTGCCCGACTGCCAAGCGGCATCTTTGTTGGTCGTGGTGATGAAGTGGGTAGGATTGGCATTGGTGTAGGCGTAGGTACCCGTCTCGCCGTTCGACTCGGCCAGGGTCAGATGGACCGTATTGCTGTCGCCATCGAAAATCGTAAAGCTCGTACCCTTCGAAGCATTCCAGTTGGCAGGGCCCACGAAGGGGTCTTTGCGGCCCCACTGGTAGTAGAGGCCATACGAAGCCAAAATCTCGGCCTGGTCGCTGTGGCCATTCTGCAAAGCACCCAAATGACGATCCATCACCAGGTAGTCGCCACAATCGATGGCATCGGCCTCGGGATCGAAATTGGCAATCCAAATGTGCCAGCTCCACAAGAGGTTATCCTGCTCGTCGAAGGCACCAATGACGGCATTGCCCTGCTTGATTTGGGTCTCGTCGCTCGACGAGGCATCCAAGAAGAAGCTTGCCGAGCCATCCTCCTCCAGCGCCAGGTAACGCACCAGGCTCATCGAGGTCTGCCACAACACCGCCACACGCTTGGTGGGAATGCGGGTCTGACCGTCGCCCTTGAGCGAGGCATTGAAGCGGTAGTTGGCACCGGGCTTGTTGGCAATGTAGCAGTTGGCAGGTTCGTTGGTCCAATCCACCTCGGGGGTATCGAGCGACACAAACAGGCTTGCCGACTTATACTCATCGCCACGCTGACCACGCAACACAATGTTACCCGACACGGCCACTCCGTCACCTGCAGCGGCCGGGGCCTTGATGGTGATGGTACGCTCCTGCGTGCTGATGAGCGGATCCTCCCAGCCCTTGGGCATCGTGGTAAAGGTGAAGGCCTGGGCATCGCTCGTAAAATGAACGGTGACCGTCTCGCCATAGGACATAAAGACCGCATCGCGATCGAAGGCAATCGAACACTCGTCATCATCCGAGCTACAAGCTACCAATACAACGGCGAGGAGCAACGCTCCACAAAATTTCAGTATCTCTTTCAGTTTCATACGCTGTAATTTGCGAAAATCTGTGCAAAGATAGGAAAAACGAAAGAACTTTCACCTTTTAAGGTGAATAATTTTCCGCTCATCCCCATCGATTCGCCTAATTAACGCTGTAAGGGGCAAAAAAGTATGTCAGCGGCAGAGAAATTCGACATAACTTTCGATGGCCTGTTGGCAGACGGGGCAGAAACTCTCCACCCCTCGGAAGCTGTTCATCAGGCACTGCACCGCAGGGCGATAGATGCCTTTGGCCGCATAGCCGCCACCCTCGAAAACACCCACCTTATCACGATACTCCTCCGTTGCGGGGGTCGGCACGGGGGTGCCCTCCTCGACCATCGAAGCCCACGCTTTGCGGTTGAAATCGACGAGCGTCGTCAAATTCGGCTCCCACGGCTCCAACCGTTTGTCGTACATCGTATCGTCGTAGGCCGTTGTGCCGACATACTCATCGCCCAACCCCATCAGCAGGTGGCCGAATTCGTGGATGTAGATTTTTCCCGTAAAGCCCGGATTGTGGGCCGCCGAGATGCCGTAGAAGTTGAAGATGCCGCCACCGCCATACTTCTGCGTGTTGGACAACACATAGATGTACTCGTAGGGGACGTGGGCAGCCAAATCACGCAGGTTCTGCTGGTCGGCCACCGTCTGATAACGCTCCGAATCGAAGGTGTAGAAGTTGGCCTTGCAGACCGTGTTGCGCCAAATGTGCTCGCCGGGGATGGTTACGCCCGAATCCACCGAAGGGGCCCACACGGCTCGGATGTTGAACTTCGTCTGCAACTTATCGTAGGGGGCATAGGCAAACATCGCCTCGGCAAAGACTTTACAGGCCTCCTCGAATTTTGCGCGCTCTTGAGCGATATACCCTTCGGGCAACACCACAATATCGACCCGATGGTCCGGCGCACCGTTATAGACCACATCAAAGGTTTCGTAGCGAGGCACAAACTGCTCGACAAAGTAGCTTTCGGGGTCGAGGCGCTGCTCGTAACGTTTCTCGAAACGTCCCCGCTTGTCACGCCCATAGAACTCGATGCGGCAGGGGGCTTTGGGGTAGGGGAAGATGACCGACTCGGGGTAGGAGCGGCTCACACGTTGCGCCTCCTCGGTATCCTGCCACTCATTGAAGAGGGTGCAGTAGCCACGTGAGTAGATCTCCTGCTCGGTGCGAAGATCCACGATGCGAAAGAGCTGATTACCCAGCCCCGTCGTATCGACCAGCGACTGTTTCGAGCCGGCCCAATAGGGCTCTGCTTTCAGGCAATCGAAGGTATAGTGTTCGGTTTGGTGGTCGCCTCCGTGGTAAAAGTCGAAACGCATCGTGCGATCGAAGAAGAACTCCTCGAAGCGCACCTGTGCCGTTGCGCTGCCCACCACAAAGAGCAACGCCAAGCCAATGAGTTTTTTCATAGCATCCATCAATAAAAAAAGCAAGGGTGGCCGCAACCAAGGGCCACCCTTACAAAGCATCGAAAGTTTACTTCTTCTCGGGCTTGCCGATGGTCTCACGCATCTGCGTGTCGGCCATAATGTTCTTCATCTTGTAGTAATCCATAATTCCCAGATTACCACTGCGGAACGCCTCGGCCATCGCCAGCGGCACCTCGGCCTCGGCCTCAATCACCTTGGCACGGGCATCCTGTGCCTTGGCCTTCATCTCCTGCTCCAAGGCTACGGCCATTGCACGACGCTCCTCGGCCTTGGCCTGGGCGATGTTCTTATCGGCCTCGGCTTGGTCCATCTGCAGCTGGGCACCGATGTTCTTACCTACGTCGATGTCGGCAATATCAATCGACAAAATCTCGAAGGCGGTACCTGCATCCAGACCCTTCTCCAACACCACGCGCGAAATCGAATCGGGGTTCTCCAACACAATTTTGTGCGAAGCGGCCGAACCGATCGACGAAACGATACTCGACACAATACCCTCGCCAACACGTGCCAGAACGGTCTCCTCACCGGCACCACCGACCAACTGCTTGATGTTGGCACGCACCGTCACACGGGCCTTGGCAATGAGCTGAATACCATCCTTGGCCACGGCTGCCACGGGAGGGGTATTGATCACCTTCGGATTTACCGACATCTGCACCGCCTCGAAAACATCGCGACCTGCCAAATCGATGGCCGTAGCCATCTTGAAGTCGAGCATAATGTTGGCCTTCTGGGCCGACACCAGGGCGTGAACAACATTCGTCACGTTACCACCGGCCAGATAGTGGGCCTCCAACTCGTTGGGATCGAGGCTCAAACCCGCCTTCGTACTCTCGATCATCGACGAGACGATAATCGAGGGCGGCACCTTACGCCAACGCATCAGAATGAGTTGCAGCAGGCTGATACGTACACCCGACACCAGGGCCGAGAACCACAGACCTACGGGGATAAAATAGAATACGATCCAAATGGCAACCAGCGCCACAAAGACCAACAGAGCAATAAATCCTGCATCCATAATGTTATCGTGTTATTTGGTTTGTTTCTTGACAATTACGTTGAAATTCTCGAAGCCGATCACCTCAATCGGGGTCTGGGCATCGATGTAGGCACCCGTCGTTTTGGCCTCATACTGGCGGTCGTTAATCACCACCTTGCCCATCGGAGCCAGACGCGAAAGAGCCACGCCACGATCGCCTACGACCAACTCATCCGAGGGGGTAGGCATACTCGACGAGCGAATCTCCTGCTTGAGCGAAAAACGCTGCCACGTCTTGGCCCGAAGCGAAAAGATGGTAGCCACCAACGACAGTAGCAGAATCGTAACAATCACCACCACACCCGTCGTGGTGCCAAACTGGGCAAAAGCGAGGTAGATGGCCGCACCGTAGCAGACCAGCGACAGCAGGGCACCCACCGAGACACCCGGCAGGAGGACCAATTCGGTCACCAGAAACAGCACGCCGAAGAGGATTAGAAGTGCAATGTACCACATAACTTATTCTATTGAGTTTTAGGTTATTCGTTGCTTATGGTCTGCTCAATTTCCACAATACGCACATCCAGTGCCGGCTCGGCACTGCGAATCGAAGCGGCCACCTGATCGGCCACGGCCTTATCAGTAAACTGACCGACAATGAAACGCTCGCCTGCACGTGAAAGTTGCGCCTCTGAAGCCTCCGTCTTCATCACCTCACGCACGGCATCGGGCAAGGACTGTGCACCGCTGATTTCGATGCGGTAGCCACCCAGCACGGTCGGCATCGGATCTTCCGAGAGGTTGCGGTATTGGCCATCAATCCAGACCACAATTTGAGGCTTCAAGAAACCTCGCTTCTTGAGCAGCAGACGTCCCTCTTCGGCATCATCCATCGTGGCAAAACCTCCGATAAAGTAACGCCAACGGTTATCCTCGGTACGCACATACGAAACGGGGAAAGCCCCACGGAAGGTCGAGACGGGCCGCTTCGTCGAGAAGGTGCCCACCGTCAATCGGTAAATCGTGCCACGCTGATAGATGGTCGTCTCGGGGATGGGGTTTTGTGCCGTATAGTGGGGACGTGACGAGAACTGAATCGAGTCGTACTGCAAGAACAGACGCTCCTCGATCTCGCCGAATTCGTTTTCGATGAGGACGATCTTCTCGCCGGCATAAGCCTCGGCGATGAGCTTCTTGATCAGCGTCGTTTTCCCCGC
>CALAQA010000156.1:0-7073 GCA_937889065.1 uncultured Alistipes sp. | reverse complement strand
ATCGACCGCATTGCTGTGCTTGGTCGTACGAACTAAACGCAGGGCGTAACCTGTCAGGGTGTGGGTATCGAACTGGATGCAGAGGTCCATATACTGACCCGTAGCCGAGCCGAAGCCCTGACCGGCCGTCTTGGCGGCATCGCAATTCAGCACCACCCGCATATCGCCACGCTGACTCTTGGTGGGGGTGTAGAGCAGACGAGCACCCTTCTGCACCTGGAACAGACCGTAACCGACTGCACCGTTGATGCTCTGACCATAGACCCAGGCGGCACGTTCGGTGTTCGGTTTCCAATTGAAGGGGGCGGTATCGTGGGGCTTATAGCAATCCACCGTCCAGAAACCCGCCTTCACCAACGGCTGGTTGGCTGCGGGGAAGTCGGTAAAGTCGGTCTCGAAGTGGGTCTTCGAGGCAGTTACATCTTTGGCCGTCACCTTGCGGGGAGCCACGATGCGCACCTCCTCGCCTGCCAACGAACGCAGGTGCTTGGGACGAATGCCTGCTACCAGGTAATAACCCACATCACCCTCCGTGAGGTGGTAGTGGTGCTTCGGCGTATCGTGGTGCGTTACAGCCACCAACACGGCATCGCCGCCATCACGCTTCGTCGAGCGGTACCACGAAATCTCCGAGAGGTCCTTGCGTGCCCCCAGGTCGAGGTGGTAGTGGATATGGGCCTCGCCATAGCCCAGGTGCATCTCGGGTCTCTCGGTGAGGGTCGGCGGAGCCACAAAGTCGGGGCGCACGGTCAGCTCGACAGCCGCCTCGTGGCCCTCATCGGTCGAGGCGATTACGCTGAAGTGCTGCGTAGCATCCTCCGAGTTGGTCGGCGTGATGGTGATGGTTTGACCCTCGGTAGCCGAGAGCGAAACGAAACGCTCGTAGCCGGGCTGCACACGCCAACGAATGGGGAGGTTGTTGAGCGGATAATTGACGTGACGATCGAGCGAGGCGTTTACCACCAACGGGGCTTTGCCCGTCTGCAAATGTGCCACTCGCTTATCCAGGTAGAGCGACGTAGCAATGGCCGAGAGGTCACGACCCTGCTGCTTGCTCAACTTTTCGACCAACGGACGAATGCCCTGCGGATCCCAACCATCGTCGCCTGCCAAGAGGTTGTAGGTGTTGTAAATCACCTTGCCTTCCTCATCCACCAAGCGGTAGGCGGCCAACATCGGCGCCTGGTCGAGCGTAATGGTGGTGTAAGGTTTGTCGGCACCTATAATATAAGGCTCGCCATTCATCTTGACGTTGTATTGGTAGCCACGCAGCCAATCGGCAGGGGTGTGGGTCCAACCTGCATAGACCGACCCTTTGGTGTGGTAGCGGCAGTCGATAATCGAGAGGGGATTCTGCGCCTTGCAGAAGTATTGGCGATTGACGCCGTGCTCGACATAGAAGTCGCAATCGAGGAAGATGGCTCCGCCTCGGTCGGTGTTGTAGAAGGGTTTTTCGCCGTAGAAGCCGAGCGTACAACCCAGATAAACACCCGTCGAGGTCAGGGCATCGTCGGTCGATTCCATGTGGCAGTTCTCGAACAGAATACGCTTGGCACCCGCCAGCGGACACATATTCAAACGGCTCAGGAAGTGCACGTTACGGGCCACGATGCGGTCGCCGTGACAATAGGCAACGTGGGCTTGTGTGATGGCCGAATTGCGCTTCTTGCGGCTCAATTCGGGCTTGAGGCGATAATCGAGGTCGATGTTGCAGAAGTTACCCATCGTCAGGTTCTCGAAGTGCAACCCGTCACCGTGAAAATCGAACATCGTGAAGTTGCCGATGGCGCCCTGCGTCTGGCCACGTTGCGAGGCCAACACCACCGCATCGGCCTTCGGATTCAGACCCTCCAGACGAAGGTAGGGGCACTTGACAATCATGCCGAAGGGATATTCGCCCATCGAGCCGGGAATATAGGCATCGTCGGGATCGTTAATCCAATAGACCCAGGGGGCTAAATAGACCCGCATCGGCTCTTCGGCCGTACCTGCCACAAAGTGGGCGGCGGCCTTTTGGAAGGTGTTATAGACATAGGGGAGGGCATCGGCCTCGGCATCGGTCAGTGAGCCGTCGATGAAGATGCTTTTCGGGCCAAGTTCAATCTGACGACCATCGTAGTGGAGAGTCGATCCTTGAAGGAGGATTGGATTTTGCGCATCGAGTGAGCGGTTCCGGGGTTGTGCTCCGACCGTCAGGGTCGTTAGGATCAACGCCACGAGCATAAAAAAGTGTCTCATAGGGTAGGATTAGATTGGTTTATATCTTTACAAATATACAAAATTTCGCTCGGCTTTGACGAGGTAAAAGGAAAAAGTTGCAGAAAATTTTTGCCAATTCGATTTTTAAGGTTATCTTTGTGCGCTCTTACGAATAAAAGAGACTTGTTCGGGGTGTAGCGCAGTCCGGTTAGCGCGCCAGCTTCGGGAGTTGGAGGTCGCTGGTTCGAATCCAGTCTCCCCGACAAAACAAAAACCTTTGCAGTTGCAAAGGTTTTTTTGTTTTTCGGGACGTCTGGATGCTTGCATACAAGAGCGACCCGGGAAACAAAAAAATGACTTTTCGAATAGAAATGGTTTTGTTTTGTGCAGGCCATCAAGGGGCCCACCTGGAAAGGCGTCGCGGAGCGCAGCGAAGCAGCCAATTCAGTCTCCCCGAAAATCCCCCAACTCAATTTTGAATTTTGAATTCTACATTTTGAATTTTCTGTTACAAACAGAAAAGAGCCATCCCTCAATCGGAAATGGCTCGTTTCGCACACACAAACAATAACAATAAACGGCTGTATTAGTTTATCACGATACAAAGGTCGGCATAAAACGTCAAACCGTCAATCCCTAATTGTTGGTATTTTAATGATTTAGTGGGTTGCCTTCCACCACGAGGTGGTACGCTTCGCTGCACACGCCTTGCTGATGCTCGGATCCGAAGTCGTAATACCCGAATAGGTGTAGATGTCGTTCACTCCGTTGGCCGACGAGTAGTAACTCGGTGTATGCTTGCGCCAAGCCGAGGGTACGGTGCGCTCCAACTGCGCCTCAAACTCGGCCAAGAGGGTCGCATCGGTGCAGATGTGGCGCACGTAGTCGCCCAAATCGAAGAAGCGCACAGGCGAATAGCCATCAAGCGACTGCAAAACAGAGACATCGACCGCATCCAAATCGGCCTGATCGTTGATGCGGCGCATCACATCGGCCAAGGCCTCCAGCTCGCTTGTAACGGTAACGCCGATGGTGCCATAGGGCATCACATAGCTCGTGTAGAAGTCGAAGAAGGCTTGCGAAATCCCCTGATAATCAACTGTGCCAATCATATGGGCGCCCATCTCTTTGTAGGGGAAGCCGTAGGCCATAATCTCGCTTGTCGAGCCAATCAGATGGTCGGCCACATCACGCAATTCGTAGGCCACCTCGATAGACGACATATAGCAGTCGTCGAAGAGGATAAACTCCATCTTCATCCCTGCCGCACGAATGGCCTCGGCCAGGGTCGAAATATCGGTCTGGTAGGCGGCACTCGAACCGCCAAACCAACGGGTCAGCGGGTTGCCGTTTTCATCAAGGTAGTCCCAATACTCCCGCTCGGCCTCGCCTCGGGCGGTGCTCGGCGTAGCAGGAATCCACGCCATACCGTGACAACCGATGGTCATCGCATATCGCTTGGCGGGAGCGGTGGATGCCACATCGTTCAGAATCGAACGGATGCCCTCGACGGTCGTGATGGGCGGCTCGGTGTAGGTTTTGATCTCCTGCTCATAGACCGCACCTCGGCCATTGGGCAACAACTCGAACAGACGGCCCGAATGGTTGTTCTCCATAAAGAAGACCATCACACGGCGACCGACAGGCAAACCGTTGGCAATCACATCCTTAATATCTTGGATATTCGTCAGAAAGTTGTTCGTCAGCGCACCTGCATCGCCCGACCAGGGGAGATACATAAAGAGGGTCTGTTCGCCTATGGTTTGTCGTTTTTGGGCATCATCCTCCTCGCAACCGACCAACCACAGCGGGAGCAGCATCAAGAGGAGCCATTTCAGGGGTTTCATCATTTGTAT
This sequence comes from uncultured Alistipes sp., assembly GCA_937889065.1. Lineage (GTDB taxonomy): Bacteria > Bacteroidota > Bacteroidia > Bacteroidales > Rikenellaceae > Alistipes. The sequence goes on along the minus strand of CALAQA010000156.1, from coordinate 3,018 downwards.
TCTCTCGGTTTGAGGTTATTGAACTGCCAGGTGCGGTCACGCTTATAGGTGTAACCCTCGGGCTTGTTCCAATAGATTCGTTCGAAGTTGAAATAAAGTCCCTTACGCTTCTTGCCCTCAATCACATAGGGGGTAACCAGAGGGACAAATTCCACCGTGCGGCTGATTACGCGTGCCTTGTCGGCGGGCAACCCTTCGGCAGCCATCACATCCAAGGCGTGGTCGAACATCAGGATGTGGCGGGGTGTGCGCTGCGTCAGGCCGTCACCCGAGGCCACAATGGCACGCACCACACCGTTCATTCTGCGCGACCAACGCTCCGCCTCGGCCTTGTCGCCCAACATCTCGTAGGCGAAGGTGAGGATATTCAACAGCTTGGGACTGAAGGGGTCACGCATACGGGCGGCATTGGCATAGATGATGAGCTGCTCCAACCGCTCACGGTGCACATCGTCGGGGTCGAGGCCCTTCATCAGTGCCATTACCTCGTCCATATCGGGGTTCGAATTGAGCGGTTTGTACTCATCACGATAGGCGTAGCCGTAGTAGAGGTAGTGGTAATCCTCGTCGGTAAGCGTCTCGTCGCCGTTATTGAAGCGCATCAAGAGCTTGGTGTAGTAGTAGGGCGAACGCTGATCGGTCGTGCGGGCAAGGATATCCTCCTCGACCGGGGTTTTGGCCTCGGCCGCAAACAGGCCGCCGAGCAACACCACCAACAGCAAAAGCAGTCGTTTCATAGGCATAGGGAAAAGGTTTCTATGCTAACGTAACTTTTAGTGCAAATCGTATTTCTCGATGAGCATCTTGAAACGCTCACGCAGTTGGGGCGTACCGGGTACCAACGGCAGACGCATCGTCGGGCCGATCTTACCCATCACCGACAGGGCGCACTTGGCACCTACGGGGTTACCCTCGGCAAAGAGTGCCTCGACGGCATCGTCCATATCGGCCTTGGCCCAAGCCTCACGGGCGGCATCGTAGTTGCCCTGCTTGGCGCAGTTGATGCAATCCATAAAGAGGCGGGGGAAGACATTGGCTGCCACCGAAATCACACCATCGCCGCCACGCTCCATCAACTCGATGGCGATGCCGTCGTCACCGGCCAACACCAGGAAACCCTCGGGGCGGTTGTCGATAATCTGCTGCATCTGCTCCAGATTGCCCGAAGCCTCCTTGATGCCGATGATGTTGGGAATCTCACGGGCCAGACGCAAGGTCGTCTCGGCGGTCATATTGACACCCGTACGCCCCGGAATGTTGTAGAGAATCACGGGCAGCGGCGAGTGCTCGGCCACGGTCTTAAAGTGCTGATAAAGACCCTCCTGCGAAGGTTTGTTGTAGTAGGGCGTCACGCTCAGAATGGCATCGGCACCACGCAGGTCAAACTCACGCAACTGGTCCAACACCTCGGAGGTCGAGTTACCGCCGCAACCCATCACCAACGGCACACGACCATTGATTTTGTGGGCCGTGTACATCGCAATCACGGCACGCTCGGGGTTGTAGAGCATCGGCGTCTCGGCCGTTGTGCCGAGGGCCACGATGTAATCCACACCGCCCTCAATCACATAATTGACCATATCGCCCAACGCCTTGTAATCGACCTGACCGCTCTCGGTAAAGGGGGTCACCATCGCAACACCCACGCCTGAAAGTTTCTCTTTAAGCATATCGTCTCTTCTTAAAAAAGTGAACCCTGTACGGGTATATCGTTCGTCGTGGCAGGGGCACTCTCGGCCTCGGCCACACCTGTTTTCTCCTCCTTGATCGGCTCGGTCGGCGCAGCTGCGACCATCGCCATAAACTCCGCCTCGGAGATAATCTTTACGCCCAGCTTTTCGGCCTTGCGACGCTTCTCGGGACCCATCTTCTCGCCTGCAATCAGGTAGTCGATGCTACCCGACACCGCGCCAACATTGCGACCGCCGTGCTGCTCGATCATCGCCTTCAGGTCGTCACGGCTGATGGTGAATTTGCCCGACACCACAAAGCTCTTGCCCTCCAACGTACTTGAGGTGCGCTCCCGCTCCTCGGCTTCGAATTGCAACCCGGCCTCCCGCAGACGAGCGATGAGGGTCTGATTCTGCTCGTCGGCAAAGTATTCGCGAATGGCCACGGCAATCTTGTCGCCCACCTCATCGGCAGCCGTCAGCTCCTCCTCCGAGGCAGCCATCAAGGCGTCGATGTTGCGGAACTGCTCGGCCAGATACTTGGCCGTCGTCTCGCCAACAAAACGGATACCCAGGCCAAAGAGGACACGCGCGAACGGAACAGCCTTCGATGCCTCGATGCTGTTGATAATATTATCTGCCGACTTCTCGCCAAGGCGTGGCAGCACAGCAAGGTCTGCCGCCTTGAGTGTATAGAGGTCCGCAATATCGCGCACAAGGCCATTTTCAAAGAGCAGCTCGACCGTTTCGCCACCCAAACCGTCAATATTGAGCGCCTTACGACCGATAAAGTGGACTATACGGCCTACAATCTGAGGACGGCAGCCACTCTGGTTCGGACAGTAGTGTTTAGCCTCACCTTCAAAACGTACAAGCTCGGCACCACACTCAGGGCAACGGTCGATATACTCAAAAGGCTTACACTCCGCAGTGCGGGCACTAAACTCGACACCCGTAATCTTCGGGATAATCTCGCCACCCTTCTCGACATAGACCATATCCCCTACCCTTATATCTAACGCAGCAATCTGCTCGGCATTGTGCAATGAGGCTCTTTTTACCGTTGTTCCTGCAAGAAGCACAGGCTCAAGGTTTGCCACAGGGGTTATTGCGCCCGTTCTACCGACCTGAAAATCGACACTGAGCAACTTTGTCAGCGCACTCTCCGCCTTAAACTTATAGGCCACAGCCCAACGAGGCACCTTCGACGTGAAGCCCAACTGCTGCTGAGCCTCATAACTATTGACCTTGATGACCACACCGTCGGTCGGGAACGGCAGCGCGTGGCGAGCCTCGTCCCAATATGCAATAAACTCATCAACCTCTGCTGCCGAATGACATACGCGAG
>CALAQA010000155.1:0-3566 GCA_937889065.1 uncultured Alistipes sp. | reverse complement strand
CGAAGGCGTTGCCTGCGACCTCGCCAAGAGCGATGTAGTGGTGGTTGATGGGATCGTAGGTGATGGGGCGCAGCTTACGGTAGTCGATCTTGCCGTCGGTGAGGATGCTCTCGTCGGCGCTCACATTCACGATGCGCCCCACAAGGTGGTTGCTCTCCGCATCGTACGACACCACCTCGCACTCCAGCGCCATCGGCAACTGCTCGATAATCGGGGCATTGACCACCTCCGAACGCACGGCCGTAAAGCCCGCCTTGGCAAATTTATCGGGCTCTTTATTGCCCGACACGATGCCTACATAGTCGCATGCCACAACCTCATCAGCAGTGGCCATGCTCACCGTGAAGGCCTTCGTGGCGAGGATGTTTTTCGTCGTCTTGTGACCCTCCGAAATGCAAATGCCGATATGGTCATCGGTAAATATCCCGCCCCACGCCGCATTCATCGCATTGGGCTTGCCCTCCGAATCATACGCCGCCACAATCAGCACCGGCATCGGATAGAGCCAACTTTTCGATCCAAAATTCTTACGCATAATCTTGCTTATTAGTTTGATTCAGCAAACCACATTTCATTCTTTCGGCGGGCGGCAAAGGCCGAGTTGAAGCGGGCAGCGGCGAGGGAGTATTTGATACCGTAGAAGCGGCGTACCTTCGTCGGGCAGACCACGATGCAACGGCCGCACTTGATGCACTTCGTCTTGTCCACGCCCTTGGGGGCTGCGGGGTCGATGGCACCTGTCGGGCAACGGCGGGCGCAGGCTCCGCAAGCGGTACATTTGCGGGAGGCCGTCGGCCAGATGGGAATGCCGCCGGGGACCTTATAGGGGCGGTTACCCGGAAGGGCGATGGCACCGAAACCTTTTGCCAACAATTCAGCAGTTTGGTGGGCAAAGGCGGCTATATCGGCCAAATCCTCCGCATCGGGGCGGGCAGCACCCACCTTCGGAAAGATGGAGTGTTGTGCCACAAAAGCCCCCGCCGAGACGGTACGGAAACCACATTCGGTCATCAGATCGTGCAGCTCCAAAACGGCATCGTCGTAGTGGCGATTGCCATAGACGGCAACGACTACCGCAGGGGTTTCGTTGCCCTTGAAACGGCGCAGACGCTCCGTTGCCATTGCCGGCACACGACCCGCATAGACCGGCACGCCGACCACCAGCAATTCATCGGCCGGAATAGTTACCGTTTCGGTGGAGGGGTCGTTGGTTATGTCGTAGGCCACGACCTGGTCCGATAGTCCTGCCGCCACCGCCTCGACCACCCGCTTGGTGGTGTACGTGGCACTGAAATAGATGGTTGTAACCTTCATAATTATCTATTATCTTGTCTCAAGAAATTTACGTTTACTCAACCACTTCAACATAAAAACTGACCGGTCGAAAGCCATCATTACACGAGAGCATAGCCGAATAAGGGTTCTGCATCCACCCATCAAAGAAATTACCCCCGCCCTCTGCCAGCTCGCGGACAAATGGCAGCAGCGTCTCCCAGGCACTATCGCACATACCCTCAGGCTTAGCACAATTCTCCACGATAAAGGTCTGCCCAAGACGCATATCGCACGTATGTTCAATGGGATTTTCGTATTGCGCCATAAGGTCTGCATACTGCGTAATACGCATCACGGTAATTTTTATCTTCTTCATTTTATCTCTCCATTTATTCTTCGTTTCACGACCGAAAAGGCCTTCTGGTAGAGTGCCGAGTCAGGCATTGTCGTCAGCATCTCCTTAAAACGGCTCATAGGCACGGCGAAGGTCAGTTCATTCTTCGGAACAAGTGGGCGTGCCGAAGGGTCAAACATGCCGAGAAAACAACTGCCTCAACACCATCCCAACTATCTAATTTATCTACACTTACAAAGTTGAGATAGGGTTTGTCAGCAATCTCTATTTCGAGGTTCTCGACATAGGCTCGCACCTGCTCGGGAGTCTGCTTGTAATGCTCCGTTTTTGATACAAAGAGCGGCACTCGCTCGGGCATTGGACGAAAGGCGGTATATAGTCCGCCACCTCCACACTGCACATTCTCGGTGGTGAGTGTCAGAGGGTTGCCATCACATACCTTGCGAATTACACCAATCATACATCGTGGCACACGGCTCTCGGGATTTACGGCTGTGTTGCCATACCAAAAGGCAATAGGCATCGGTGCGGCCTCGCCAAACGCCTCACGAAACATCTCGATAAATTGTTGCGGTGTCATAACGGTTCTATTTTACCCCAAAGTTACGCATAATTACAAACAAAAAGAGAAAAAGTTTTGGCTTTTTCTCTTTTTTTGTATTTATCAACCTTGCTAAATCGATTATTCTACCGTGCGAGATGGAGGATAATTCCGATTGAGGTTGATTATTTCAAAGTTTTTATCTATCTTTGTAAACACTCATATTTGCAACTATAAATCTTTAAACAGTACGACTATGGATATTATCATACGAGCCTTCAATCCAGAGGGTGGCAATGCCAGAGCCACGAGTGCAGATATATGCGACAAGGCCGTTGGTCTGATCATCAAGGGCGACGATGCCGATGCTATCATTGCCAAGTTCCACCAGCAGGCCCCAACAATCGATCTTAGTGACAACTGGTCGGGCCTTAGTGACCTCTTTGACTCCTTGGAGACAACCTCTCCAATGATAATGTTCTGTTACAATAAGCGCAAGGCATACGACCCTTTTAATTGGAACGAGTGTTATCATAAAAACCTCGCCAACAATCCACAGTCTAAGGCCAAGATGATGGGTTTCTATGCCGATACGTTGTTAGCGAGCCCTAAGTTGATAAACCAGATGGATACCATCTTGGGTAGCCGAACATTGTACAAGGATGTTGTTCTGCTCTCGTCGGCTCCTTACTCTAAGGCGCGCGACTTCAATAAATTGAGCCGAGCGATAGTGGATATCTATGCTTCGCTCTGCTACGATAAGCCTGAGGAACATTGGGCCGAGGCAGAAGAGTTGTTACACAACGAGTTAGGCAATGATAATGCCTATATTCTTATTGTCGATGCTGATGAATGTCGCAAACGCTTTATCTGGAATGTGGCCGAGGGCGAGCCAACCAACTACCGCTTAAAGATTGATTGGGAGAAGAAGGGTTGGAGCATTGGTAACGATTATGATGAGCATATCTCCGATGTTGTTTTTGCTCGTCGGGGAGTTATCTCCTATGAGAATTTCCAGGGTTGCATAACCGAGATAACTGACGAAGCGATAACCATCAGAATGGGTGACAAGAGCCAGACCCTCACCCCTGGCAACTCTCTTGTGTTCAGGAGTGGAGATAGTTACGAGGACCACGAGGGTGTCGGGCATTATGATATTACCTACACCCTTACAATTGAGTGGCTCAAGGAGTAACGATCGCTCCAATAATAATCAAAAAGAGATGACTCCTTAGAAAGGCTGTCTTTCATTGTTTTGGAGCTCAAAACGAGAATTTAACCTGTATTCGCCCTTCATTTGAGGCTGAAAATCTTGCGAAATTTTAGGTTTACTTTTGAGCCTCGAAGTAACAGTTTCAACTGCTTTTGTAGTACGGAAAATGCCGCCAACTGCCC
>CALAQA010000154.1:0-8667 GCA_937889065.1 uncultured Alistipes sp. | reverse complement strand
CATACATCTCGTAGTCGGGACGCAGACGATACATATATATTCTGCCATAGCGCGCCAACTCCTCGGCAAACTCCGGTGCGAGCACCGCGTGATGTTTTGCCGGAAAGTATCGCAGAGCATTGCGCAGAGCCAATTCGCGCTCCTCCGCCGTGAGTATCTGCTTACGCTTCGGGGCGTGATTTATCGCCTCGTCGTATGGTTTCGGTGCGGGCAACACATCGGGAATACCTGCACGGATATCATCTTGAAACTCTTTAAGTGTCATATTTTTTAGCCAATTTTTTCTTCTACAATTCGCAACACTTCCGATTCGAGACGCTCGGCACGTGCCGCAATCTCGTCCGCCTCGGCAGTAAGCGCGTCAGCCACAGCACGGTCTTTCAGACCTGCGGCATTGATTCGTACGTTCAGTCGCGCTCCAAGCACAGCCGAACGGGCTGCCAGCGCACCCACACCTGCATCCGACACCGAATTAGGATTGCCCTGCTCGGCCATCGCGCGCACCAACTCAAAGACCTCGACCGCCGTACGCATCGTGCGCAACGGCACCTGTGTAGCGTAGAGCGTCGCCTCTTGCAGGGCGGCACTGCGAGCGGCCTTCTCCTCGTCGGTGGTCTTGGGCATCGCAAAGACGGCCATAATGCGGTTGAAGGCGGCCGTATCTTCATCGACCAACGAGAGCAACTCCTGCATCAGCGTCTGACCCTCTTCGGCCCTGCTTGAAAACTCCTCCCAGCGGTCGTCCCAACCCGCCTTGTGCGACGAGAGGTTGGCAACCATCGTGCCCAAGGCTGCACCCAGGGCACCCATATAGGCCGAAATCGAGCCACCACCCGGGGCGGGCGACTCGCTGGCCGTCTCCTCGGCAAAGGCTTTGCAGGTCATATCCACAAGCCCCTGGGCTTTGTCGTCGGCAATCATATACTCGATGACCTTCTCCTTGGGGTTGAAGGGTTTTAGGTCGTCCAGCCCCATCGACTTGATGGCGATGCGGATAATCTCCTCCTCGGAGATACCCAGCGAGCGGCGTTGCTTCTTCAAAAAGTAGCGACCGGCCTCCAACAGCGCACGCTTCGGTACCAGACCCACAATCTCGGTACCCGTCACTCGCACCCCTCGGGCATCGGCCTTGCGGCACACCTCATCAAAGGCGATGTGGAGCGGCGTAGTGGCGATGTCGGTCAGATTCATCGAGACCTGCGCAATGCCGTACTCGTCGATAAACCATCCGATGCCCTTCGTGGCCTTCAGCGTGCCGGGCTGCATAATGGGGTTGCCGTCGGCATCCTTCTTGATTTTGCCCACGATGGGGTTGCCCTCACGCACCGGACGACCCTTCTCACGCACATCGAAGGCGATGGCATTGGCACGGCGGGTTGAGGTGGTATTGAGGTTGAAATTGACGGCTATCAGAAAGTCTCGTGCGCCCACAGCCGTAGCACCCGTGCGGGCAACCCCCTCATCGAAGGGGCGGGCACCGAAGTCGGGTGCCTTCTCCTTGACGGCCAATTTTTCGGGCAGCGCCTCGTATTCGCCCTCACGGCAGACGGCCAGATTCTTTCGCTCGGGGGTGAAGGCGGCCGCCTCGTAACAATAGGTCGGTACGGCCAACTCGGTCGAGATCTTCTCGGCCAACCCTCGAGCCAGCACGGCGCACTCCTGCAACGTGATGCCCGAGATGGGAATCAGCGGCAGTACATCCGTCGCACCCATACGGGGATGCGCACCCTTGTGGTGGCGCATATCAATCAACTCGGCAGCACGCTTCACACCCGCATAGGCCGCTTTGAGCACCTCCTCGGGTTCGCCTACGAAGGTGACCACCGTGCGGTTGGTTGCCTCCCCGGGATCCACGTCGAGCAACTTTACGTCGCCGGCCGCCTCGATGGCGTCGGTAATCTGTTTGATGATTTGAAGGTCGCGTCCCTCGCTGAAATTGGGGACGCATTCGATGAGTTGTTTTGCCATATTGTGTGTTGAAATTATATTCCACCTCAAATTTAGCGATTTTAGTTTGAAAAAGCAACAGCGCACACCTACTTTAATTATATTTTTTTTGGCGCTCCGAAATGCTTGTTTTTACGCCGAAAATGTAGTAAATTTGTCTAAACGAATTACGATGAAGCACATTTATACAGAAATAGAGAGCCGGGCGGCTCTGGCTCCACTTATCGCCGAGGGCGGGGTGGTGCGTCATTGCGCCTTTCAAGGGGTGGTCTTTACCCCGGCAGATGCCGTGTGCAGTTTTTCGGATTGCATCTTTATGGGCTGCATTCTCCCCGAGCAGGTGCGAGCGATGATGGCCGAGGATTGTCTGGTTTTTCCGGCCATTCCCAAAACCTTCAAGGTCTTCCCCTCGGCACTCTACTCCCCCGAGCAACTCTACGAAGGGTATCGGATGGGCGATGAGCGTAGCTTTGAGGAGTGTTACGATACCCGTGTCTATCGCCACTATATGGCCTACGGCAAACAGGCTGTCGATGTCTCGGAGACGCTGGCCCGTTCGCTACACGACCACGCTATATCGGATGCGTTGCAGGATATGCTAGCCCGCTACGACGAGCGTCGGGTGGTTGCCTTTATGGGCGGGCACGCCTTGTTGCGTACCGATGCGGGTTACCACTCGGTGGCCCGAATGGCCAAGCACCTGACCGAACAGGGGCTGTTGATGCTCAGCGGTGGCGGCCCGGGAGCGATGGAGGCGACCCACTTGGGAGCCTGGATGGCGGGACGCACCGATGAGGAGTTGGCCGAAGCGGTGACGGTATTGGCCGTTGCTCCCAAATACAGCGATGCGGGGTGGCTCGATTCGGCTTTGGAGGTGCGCCAGCGTTGGCCGCAACGGCAGGGCTATTGCAGCATCGGCATTCCGACCTGGTTCTATGGCCACGAGCCTGCAACCCCCTTTGCCACGCACATTGCCAAACTCTTCGAGAACAGTGTGCGTGAGGATGGTCTGCTGGCCCTGGCAAAGGGTGGGGTGGTCTATACCCCCGGAAGCGCCGGTACGATGCAGGAGATTTTTCAGGATGCCGCCCAAAACCACTACGAGACCTTCGGCTATGCTTCGCCGATGCTCTTTTTCGGGGTGGAGTATTGGCAAAAAACGCAACCCGTCTATCCGCTGTTGCAACACCTGGTTGCGACCGAACGTTACCGCAACCTGCAACTGCTGCTCACCGACTCGGAGCAGGAGATCGAGGAGGCTGTATTACGCTTTGCGCTGCAAAAAGAGTCGTAGGTGATATAAAATGGCCATTCGATTGCTCTTTAGTAGAAAACAAACCAACAACTAATTCAATACAACGATGAAAAAACTGTTTGCTTTGGCCTGTGTGGCCTGTGTGATGATGCTCGTTTCGTGCGCTCCGATGTCGAAGGAGAGCTATATGAAGCGCTACGAGGCCTTTATGGATGAGGTGGCCGAAAACTATTCGACCTACACCCCCGAACAGTGGGCCGACAAGACCGAGGAGTTCGACCGTCTGTCGGGCGAGTGGTACCGCAAATATAAGGCGGAGATGTCGTTCCGTGAGAAGGTGGTTGTGGGTGCCTACCAGGTGAAGTACGCCTACTACTACTCGCTGAGCGAAGCAGAGGGGGTTGTGAAGTCCTTTACCGAGGATGAGCAACTCCAGGAGTGGAAGGAGCAGGCCAAGGAATACATCAATAACGATATGGAGGACGACCTGAAGGAGCTGATGGATGAGGTGTCGAAGGCCGGAGTCGAGGCCCAGAGGTTCATCGAGGATATTGCCGATGAGCTGGAGGCCAATAGCGAGGATATTCAAGAGATGATCGATGACGCCTCAAAAAAATTGGAGGAGCAGTTTAACTAAACTGCAACTTCCCGCTGCGTGGGTGATGCTGACACTCTCGGTGCTCTTCTTTGCACTGGGTGTCAGCTTTCCCATTATGCGGACGGGCTATCAGATATTGGGCTTCGGACTGAAAAATACGGAGGTTAATATCTTCGATTCGGTGGCCCTGTTCTACGACTCGGGCGATTGGTTCATCGCCACGGTCATCCTGCTCTTTACCTTTGTGCTGCCTACGGTGAAGTATGTCGAGCTTTTCGCGCGTCTCATCACCCGTCGTTTTGCAACGAGCCAACTCAATATCGACAAATGGAATATGATCGATGTCTTTTTGGTGGCTCTGCTGCTGCTCAACTTCAAGATGAACTCCTCGTTTGTGGTGATGGAGTTGGAGGTCGGAACAGTCTATATTGCCCTGGCAGTGATTACTCGAATTTTCTCTGTATCGCTCATAAAACGGCCGGAAAATGGCGTATAAGTTGCTTTTTGTGTTCTAAATAGGTGTAATATGCAATTAGATATTGTATAAAATGTCAGAATTTTGTATGTTTGTGCCTATTCAAAGCCAAACTGCAAATGAGCAATAATACAACAATCCAAGACCTGCTACCTACACTTCGTACAGAATCTGCGAAGCTTAAGGTGGGCCAGTTGTATATTTTTCACCCCTCGAAGCGTAGTTGCCCGCACGATGAAAGTCTGCTGGGTGTCTATGGCGATTACGATAGCGATGGTATTCGCTTAGAGAGTATGACCCACGATATGGTCCATTTCCACTATGGCGAATTGTTGCCCACTACCTATTGCTATTGTCGCCATGCTTCGCCTTCCGAGATTCGTGATTACTTCTACAACTTGGCCATCGATGAGGTGCGTCGCAACGGACTTCCGAAGCACGATGAGACTGTATTTCTTCCCATGACGGAGGAGTAGTAACTCGTTCCGTATGTTTTCTGATTAAGGTCGCATTTTCTTGAATGCGACCTTTTTTTGTGGGGGTAAAAGTTGATTTTTATCGTTCTTTTTGCTAACTTTGTTAGTGAATGTAACCTAAAGCGCAACTTAATAACCTAAAATTAAATAACTATGGAGTTACCATTTGCAGAATCTTGGCGTATCAAGATGGTGGAGCCGATCCGCAAAAGTACGCGCGAGGAGCGTGAGGCGTGGCTCAAGGCTGCCCACTACAATGTATTTCAACTGCGCGCCGACCAGGTCTATATCGACTGTCTGACCGACTCGGGTACGGGTGCAATGAGCGACCGCCAATGGGCCGCCATGATGGTGGGCGACGAGAGCTATGCAGGCTCGTTGTCGTTCTTCCACCTCAAGGAGACCATCACACGACTGACGGGCTTCGAGTATGTGATTCCGACCCACCAGGGCCGTGCTGCCGAGAACGTGTTGTTCAGCCATCTGGTCAAGGCGGGCGATGTCGTGCCGGGCAACTCGCACTTCGACACCACGAAGGGCCACATCGAGAGCCGCAAGGCGATGGCGCTCGATTGCACCATCGACGAGGCGAAAAATACCCAGCTCGAGCACCCCTTCAAGGGCAATGTCGATCCCGAGAAGTTGGAGCGGGCGCTGGCCGAGCACCACGAGCGGGTCCCCTTTATTATTGTCACCGTGACGAACAACACCGCCGGCGGTCAGCCCGTATCGATGGCCAACCTGAAGGCCGTGCGTGCCATTGCCGACAAATACGGCAAGCGTGTGGTGTTGGATTCGGCCCGCTTTGCCGAGAATGCCTACTTCATCAAGACCCGTGAGGCAGGCTATGCCGACAAGACGATCAAGGAGATTGTTCGTGAAATGTACGCCCTGGCCGATGGTATGACGATGTCGGCCAAGAAGGATGGTATTGTTAATATGGGCGGTTTCATTGCCACCCGCCACGAGGATTGGTTCGAGGGTGCCAAGCGCTTCTGCATCCCCTTCGAGGGCTACCTCACGTATGGCGGTATGAACGGCCGTGATATGGAGGCCCTGGCAATTGGTCTGGACGAGAATACCGAGTTCGACAACCTCGAGACCCGCATCCGTCAGGTGCAGTACCTGGCCGCCCGTCTCGATGAGTTTGGCATCCCTTATCAGCGTCCCGCAGGTGGTCACGCCATCTTTGTCGATGCCTCGAAGATCCTCACGAACGTACCCAAGGAGGAGTTCCCTGCACAGACCCTCACCGTTGAGCTCTATTTGGAGGCCGGTGTGCGTGGCTGCGAGATTGGCTACATCTTGGCCGACCGTGACCCCGTAACCCGTGAAAATCGCTTCGGAGGCCTCGATTTGCTCCGTTTGTGCGTGGCTCGTCGTGTCTATACCAACAACCATATGGATGTGATTGCCGTCGCTCTGAAGAATGTCTTTGACCGTCGTGAGTCGATTAAGCGCGGTATGAAGATTGTGTGGGAGACCGAGCTGATGCGCCACTTTACCGTCAAGCTGGCTCGTGCCGACGAGTAAGGGCTGCGTATAGCGACAAAAAAACCTGTCTAACCGAAGTTAGACAGGTTTTTTGTTGTGGAAAGTGAAGAACGTTAGTTCTGGTACTCAAAGGCTACCGAGCCGTTCAGGGGAACCTTGATAACGTTGTTCACCAGCTGCATCTTGCGGGTGCCAACCACCTCGGGCGAGGTAACGAAGACAATCAGACGGCTGTTGTCGCTGTTGATCTTCTCGGCCAGCGGAATCTGGAAGTTGTACTCCACCGTCGTACCCTTCGTAATTTTACCCAGGTCGTGACCCGAGTAGTCGTAGGTCGATTGCTTGCTGTCGCAGTAGCGAACGCAGTTGTTGTGGATAAAGTCCTTCCAGTCGCCCGGAGCACCTGCATTCATCTGCGTACCCTTGATGCCATCCTCGATGACCCAGGCACCGATGCGGTACTCGCCCTCCTCGGCAGCCTTCACGGCAGCCGTCAGCGATACGGTGCGGGTTGCAGCGTCATAGACCGACGCAGCCGAGATACCCACCTTGGCCTTCGTACGGTTGAGCTGGGCAGTCAGGATGTTTACGTTGTAATCCACGCTGTTGTACTGCTGCGAATTGACATTGAAGTCGAAGTTCAGGGTGGGGTAGCCCGTAATGCCGGTCTGGTTGGCCAGTGCGCTACCTGCTGCGCCCAAATAAGCGGGGTCGGAGTTGTTGAAGCTGTGAACAGCCACAAATACGCTGTTGTTCTTCACCTCCTCCTTGGGCAGCATATCGCTCAGCATATTGATCATATAGGGACAATACTTGCAACCCGTACCCGTGAACTGAATCATCAGCACACGACGCTTGAAGTTCAGATTGTCCTTGTTGGGATCATCGGGGGTATCCGGGTTGTCGCCGCCACCGCCCTGTGCCTTTACGGCCTTAATCTCGATGGTCTCGCTGTTCTTGCCACTGTACGAAGCCCAGAACTTGTAGGTGCCTTCGGCCGTCGTGGTGAACTTGCCATCGGTGAGCGTTACCTTCTTGTTGTCGCCATCGTAGAGCGTGTAGCCCGTCGAAACGACATCGTTGCCCAACTTTACGGTCAGCGTAGCGGCATCCTTGCCGTCGGCCGTAATCTGCGACTTATCGCTCGAAAGCACCAACTTGGCCTCGGGCTTCGGGGTCGGGGTAGGAGTGGGCGTAGGCTCGTCGTCACCGCCGCCACCACCGCACGAAACGGTCAGCAGGGCAGCTGCGAGGCCCATCATCACATATTTCCAACTTTTCATCATTGTTGTTTGGTTATTTGATTATTAGAATGAAGTAGTCAGCATAAAGTTTACACCCGTGTAGGCAGGCGAGTAGCGACATACACCACCCGAGCAGATGTAACCGGCACGGTTGCGACCGTAGCTCAACTGCAAGCGGGTGCGGTTCTTCGACCAGCTCACACCGCCGTTGTAGTAGTTGGTGTCGGTCTCGCCCAGGTTGTACATATCGCTGAAGTAGAAGCTCCACATCGGGGCGAAGCTATACTCCACCAAACCGGCAACCCAGTCGCCTTCGTAGTCGTCCGAGAGCAGATACTGCGCCTCGACACGCAACGAATGTTTGCGGTTGAACTTGTAGGTTACATCGCCCACAAAGATGTTTGAAACGTAGGTCTCATCCTCCCAACCGTGGCCATCGTTCCACTCCTGACGCGAGAAGAGGAAGGTGGTCTTGAGCTTCTTGCTCCACTGACGCTCCACGTCGAAGTTCAAATCCTGCCACAAGAGGTTACGATCCCCCGTTGCGGTCTGATTCTCGTTCAGTGTGTAGTAGGTCGAGTAGTTGAGGTGGAAGTTCCAATAGCGGTAGCGGCTCTCGGTGCTGCGCAGCGAGTAGGCCAAATCGACCTGACCACCCAGCTCACCCTCAACCGACACCTGATAGGGGTTGAGGTTGGCCAACATATAGGTATATTGGCGGGTGAGGGCAGGCAGATAGTTGAGCGTATTGTTCACACCCATATTATAAATAGAGATGTGGGTGCCCATATGCTCCAGGCGGCGGAACGTACCCATTGCGCTGAAGTTGCCGTGGCTGTAACCAATCTCACCCAAGAGGGCCGAACCCTTCTCGGCCGAGATCGAGGTCGGAAGCGCAACATCCTTCCCCTTGCCGGCATACTCCGCACGCAGCGACAACCACTTGCGGGCGAAGTTCACGCGCGCCGAGTAGAGACCCACGTTGCGATCCGTCAAACCCAGCGCACCGAAGTCCATAAACTCATCCTCGGTAAGGCTCTCGTTGCGGTTCACATAGCTACCCTCGACCGAGAGCATCGTGCCCTCCATGTCGAGCAGATTGCTGAGCGAAAGGCTTACATCACCGACGGCCACCTTCGAGTCGGCATACTCCGTGTAGAGACGCGGACGACCGAACA
>CALAQA010000153.1:0-3869 GCA_937889065.1 uncultured Alistipes sp. | reverse complement strand
CCACCTTCAAGAACTAATCCAATCTTCTTCATATAAACACCACTTTTACTTTTTATTAGTTAATTTTTTAATCATTTGAATTAATCTAACATAGTAAGATTCATCAATACTATAAACTAAATATAAGATACCTAATATAATATCTAATGGATCAAACATCAAAAGTAATGCAATACCTGCACCTATTCCTAAATATTTAGTAAATTTCTTTTCTTTAATATACCCAAAAATAGAACCACCTAATAAACCAATTTGTAAAAACATTAATAAAGAATCTCCTCCATTACTTGTATACATTTTTTGACTCTTTATTAAAATAACCTTTACAATAATAGTTAATACAAGAGTAACTATTGTAACCATAATAGCCCTTTTTCTAAAAGCAGGATTATCATAATCATTTTTAAAATCAATCACAGCTTCTTCTCCCCCCCCTGTTTAAGCGTGATATTTCTTGAGAATAATGGTCGAGTTGTGGCCGCCAAAGCCGAACGTGTTGGTCAAAGCCACCTCCACATTGCGCTGCTGTGCTACATCGAGCGTCAGATTGAGCGCCGGGTTGATCGACGGGTCCAACTCACGACAGTTAATCGTCGGAGGCACCACACCTCGGGTGATGGCCAACACACAGGCCAACGCCTCGATGGCACCCGTAGCACCCAGCAGGTGGCCGTGCATCGACTTGGTCGAAGAGATATTGATGCTCGGCAGGGCCTCGCCAAAGACCGCCTCCAGCGCCTTAATCTCGGCCACATCGCCCAGCGGCGTGGAGGTGCCGTGCACATTGATGTAGTCCACCGCCTCGGGCTCGACACGGGCATCACGCAGGGCATCGCGCATCGACTTGATGGCGCCGCGACCCTCGGGATGAGGAGCCGTAAAGTGATGAGCATCAGCCGAGCAGCCACCACCGGCCACTTCGCAATAGATTTTGGCGCCACGCTTCAGGGCGTGCTCCAGCTCCTCGAAAACGAAGGCACCTGCACCCTCACCCACCACAAAACCGTCACGGTTCTTGTCGAAGGGCGACGAGGCGTGCTCCATATCGTCGTTGCGGGTCGAGAGGGCCTGCATCGCATTGAAGGCACCGATGGTCACCTCATTGACGGTGGCATCCGAGCCACCGACCACCATCACATCGGCACGGCCGTAGCGAATCGTCTCCATGGCGTTGATCATGGCGTGGTTCGATGAGGCGCAGGCCGAGACTACCGAGTAGTTGGGGCCCATAAACCCATACTTCATCGAGATAAAGCCTGCGGCGATGTCGATGATCATACGGGGAACAAAAAAGGGACTAAACCGAGGGGTGTGACCACCCTCGGCATAGCCCACAGATTCGTCGAAGAAGGATTTAACTCCTCCGATACCCGAACTCCAAATCACACCGCACTGCTCTTTGTCGAGCGTTTCAAAGTCGAAAGCGGCATCTTCGACGGCCTCGGCCGCACTGACCAAGGCATACTGCGTGAAGAGGTCGTAGCGACGAGCCTCCTTACGGTCGAAGTAGTTGTTCGGATCGTAATTTTTAACCTCGCAGGCGAAACGTGTCTTGTAGTTCGACGCATCGAAATGCGTAATGGGACCGACACCGTTCAGGCCCTGCTCCAAATTCGAAAAATAGGTTTCGATGGTGTTGCCCAACGGATTGATGGTACCAATGCCGGTGACAACGACTCTTCTTTCAGCCATATATGTTCAAATTATCGCGGCCCTGAGCCTGCGAAGATGAATGTGCTTTAGCGAGAATTATTTCGTGTGCTCCTCGATGTACTTGATAACATCGCCTACGGTCTGGATGTTCTCAGCCTCCTCCTCGGGGATCTGCAGACCGAACGCCTTCTCGAACTCCATAATCAGCTCGACGGTATCCAGCGAATCGGCACCCAGGTGGTTGGTGAAGCTTGCTTCGGGCACAACCTCCGACTCCTTAACACTCAGCTTGTCAACGATGATCTCGACAACTTTAGCTTGAATTTCAGACATAACTTTAAGTTTTTAGTTAAACAAATATTTGGAAATGATTAGTTTTCCACAATAATCTGGGCAAAAATAACACTTTTTTTATTACTTTTGGCATAACGAACCAATTTTTTTGTACCAAAAATTAGGTCATTTAGGACAATCAACGACAAAACAAACTAAATATCAACATATTATGAAACTGCTTCTCATCTCAAATTCGACCAATGCAGGCGAAGAGTATCTGCGCTACCCGATGCCTCAAATCGGCAAATTTCTGACCGGCATCAAGGAGATTGTTTTTGTCCCCTACGCCGCCGTCACCTTCTCGTATGCCGAGTACGAAAAAAAGGTACAGGCCCGTTTTGCCGAGTTGGGTATCAAGGTAAAATCGGTACACCGTGCGAAGAATCCCGCCCGTATGATTCGCCAAGCCGAGGCCATCTGCGTCGGTGGCGGTAACACATTTGCACTAACCAAGAAGATGCAGGAGCAGGGTTTGATGAGTGCCATTCTGCGCAAAATCAAGGCCGGCACGCCCTATGTCGGCTGGTCGGCCGGCAGCAATGTCTGCTGCCCCACCATCTGCACGACCAACGATATGCCCATCCTGCAACCCGAGTCGTTCAAGGCCATCGGAGCCATCCCCTTCCAAATCAACCCCCACTACCTGGATGCCAACCCCGAGGGCCACGCCGGTGAGACCCGTGAGCAGCGCATTCTGGAGTACATCGAGGCCAACCCCCGTCGTTGGGTCGTAGGTCTGCGCGAGGGGTGTATGTTGCACTACGAAAACGAGAAACTGGAGCTGATCGGCAGCCGTCCGATGCGCATCTTCCGCCGTGGTGTGGAGACCTTCGAGGTCCAGGCCGGCGACGATTTGCAGTTCCTCTTCGAGAAGCGTTAAATGCGTAAGTAGTATATATAATATAATAGGTATAGCGATGAAGGTCTTTATTGTAGGTCTGGGTCTGGTCGGTGGCTCGTTGGCCCTGGCCCTCAAGAAGCAGGGGTCGGTCACCGAGGTACTCGGAGCCGAGCTGGGCGAAGAGAATCAGCGTCTGGCACTCGAGCGTGGGCTGTGCGACCGCCTGGTCTCGTTTGAGGAGGGTGTCGAGGCGGCCGATCTGACAGTGTTGGCCACCCCCGTCGATACCATTCCGCTCTTGGCCGTCAAGGCCCTCAACCGCATCAACGACCACCAGACGGTCATCGACGTTGGCTCGACGAAGGGTGAGTTGTGCGAGGTCATCTCGCAACACGCCCGCCGCAACCGTTTTGTCGCCATTCACCCGATGTGGGGAACCGAGTACAGCGGTCCGAAGGCGGCCGTCGAGGGGGCCTTTACGGGGCGCACGGTGGTTGTCTGCGAGGCGGGGAAGAGTGCCGAAGATGCCCTGCAAACCGTTCAACAGCTGTTTGTTACGCTCGGAATGAATCCCGTATGGATGGAGGCCGAGGAGCACGACCTGCACGCTGCCTACGTCTCGCACATTTCGCACATCACCTCCTTTGCCCTGGCCAACACCGTCTTGGAGAAGGAGCGTGAGGAGCGTCACATCTTCGACCTGGCGGGTGGTGGTTTCGAGAGTACGGTGCGTCTGGCCAAGAGCTCCTCTTCGACCTGGGTGCCTATTCTGATGCAGAACAAATACAACGTCTTGGATGTCTTGCGTGAGCATATCCACCAGCTGCAACTGATGCGTCGCATGATTGAGCGGGACGACGAAGCGGGGCTGCGGGAGTTTATCTCGGGTGCCAACGCCATCCAACGCATCATCCTTCTCATATTCACCCTTCTGGGTATAGCAAGAAGCCTTTACGGTCATTGCCTCTATCTTCATATAATAATCGCCATGAGCATCGAACCCCTCAATGGCACAATCTGCAAGATAGAGTGGAATATC
>CALAQA010000152.1:0-3649 GCA_937889065.1 uncultured Alistipes sp. | reverse complement strand
CCTGGTTTGCCTCGTTTGTGGGGGCATTGCTCGTGTTGATGTCGCTCTCGATTCCCCGCACGCTGCTCCTCACGGACGAGCAGTTGGAGGTGCGATGTCTGCTCGACATCACCGAGTTGCCATACAAAGAGATTGCCTCGGTAAGGATGGTCGAGCCCGAAGAGATGCGACGGGTCTTCCCCTACTTTGGGGCCTTCGGATTCTTCGGTTACTACGGCCACTTCTTCGATTTCAAGCAGTTTGAGCGCATCAAAATCTACGCCTCCGAGTGGCGCAATATGGTCGAGGTGATGACCATCTACGAGGAGCGTTATTGGATTTCGTGCACCGACGCCGAGGAGTTGATTCGCCTCATTGACGAAGCGGCATCACAAGAAGCCTAAAACCTAAAACACTATGAATATCAAGCGTTTATTATTGCCGATTATGCTATTGGCAGCCCTTACCGTATCATCCCAGGAGTTGGTCTATCAGGACCGCGAAGGGGTCATTCGCTACACGGCCGACAACACCGAAGTGGGTGTCTTTGGTGCCAACTACTGCCTCCCCTCGGCCTCGGATTACCGTGCGGCCCACAAGGTAGCCCCCACGTTGGAGCTGAAGAAGCGGATGATCGACATCGATATGGAGCACTTCGCCCGCATGGGTTTCCGTGCCCTGCGTCTCTCGTTCTGGGGCGATTGGGAAAATTCGACCCGTGAGGGGGCCCTGCTCGACAACGAACACCTCGACCTGCTCGACTACCTGATTTTGCGAGCCTCGGAGCGGGGCATTCTGATGCTCTTCTCGCCCACCGTAGGCCACGCCGCCTGGTGGCCCGATGGCGATAAGAACCTCCCCGGCTTTGCCGCCCACTACCCCAAGCCCGAGCTGACGTTCGACCAAGCGGCCATCCGTGCCCAGCAGCGTTATATGACCGAGTTTCTGAACTACCGCAACCGCTACACGCAGCGGCTGTATAAGGAGGAGCCGCACATCATCGCCATCGAAATTCTGAACGAACCGGCCCGCATTATGGGGCGCAACGAGGAGATTCGCCACTACATCGACACGATGTCGGAGACCATCCGTAAGACGGGTTGTCAAAAGATTATCGCCTACAACATCTCGGAAAACTTCTACATCGCCCCCGCCATCCGCTCTTCGAAGGCCGAGTGTGTCACCTACGGATGGTATCCCACGCAGCTCAACCACGGCGAGACGCTTCGGGGCAACTACCTCCCCTATGTGAACGACTACACCCCGATGAAGCAGGTCGAGGTGGGTCCCCGCTCGAAGATGGTCTATGAGTTCGATGCCCCCGACCTGGTCTGCTCGTATATGTATCCCGCCCAGGTGCGTGAGTTCCGTGAGGGGGGTGTGCAGTGGGCAGCGATGTTCTCCTACGATATGATTGGCACCGCCCCCTGGAATTTGGGTTGGCAGACCCACCTTTTGAATATGGTCTATACCCCGCAGAAGGCCGTTTCGGCAATGATTGCCGTCAAGGGAATGGCGACCCTCGAGCGAGGTCGTGATTGGGGCCGCTATCCCCACAACAACCGCTTCGGCCACATCGAGGTCGATGCCGAAGCCGACCGCAGCTGCTACTACGACGGCGAGGAGCTTTACTACTCAAACTCGGCACCCGAGGAGCTGAAAATCAACCATAAGAGGCTTCGCAAGGTGGTGGGTGTCGGCTCGTCGGAGGTGGTCGCCTCGTCGGACAACTGCCTCTACTTTGTCGAGCGCACCGACCAAGGGTGGACACTGGAGCTTTATCCGGCCGTTACACAGGTCGATGACCCCTACAAGTGGCCCACGCTCGATCGTCGGGTCTTTACGCTCGATGAGGGTACGCGCACCCTGCGCCTCAACCTGCCGGGTTGCAAGCAGACGGTCACGCTGTTGCCGGGTCGTTATCTGTTGAATGGCAAACACGTGGAGCGCATCGGCGATGTCCGCTATCACCTCGCCCCCGAGCAGCTCTTCATTCCCCAACGTGATTACCCCACGCTGCTCTTTACCCGTGGCGGCTTCTTCAGCCCCTCGTACGACAGTCGCCCCTCGAAGGAGGGCAACCTGAGACTCTACGCCGAGAATCTGGTAGAGAAGGAGGAGTATTGGTTCCCTGCCGACATTGCGGCACAGCACTACATCGGCGACCGCCTGCAAAAGGGACAAACGCCCAAGGCGATGCTGATCAAGGTGCGTGCGCTGACCCCCACTACGACCACGATGCGTCTGCTCGTTAGCGAAAGTGACTTTGGCAGCTGGGGTACCACCCTCTCGCTTTCGACCGAGTGGCAGACCATCGAGGTGGATATGGCCTCGATGCGCCCCGACCAAACGCCTCAACTGCCGCAGGATTGGCCGGGCATCAGCCCCTACTACCGTCCCGACTATGGCGGCACGGGCAGCGAGATTGATTGGTCGGAGGTCGAAAACCTCTACCTCTCGCTACGCAGTGGCGACTTTGAAGACCAAGGTGCCGCACCGAAAGGCATCGAGGTGGCCTCAATCGAGGTAGTCTATTAAAAGACCGAAAGGGAGTCCTGCCGTTTGGCAAGACTCCCTTCTTTTTTTGCGGGGGGGCGACTACTTCACCAGGCGGTTGGTAGCCGTATCGGGGAAGACAATCCAAGGGCGGAAGCTCTTGGCATCCTCGAAATCCATCAGGGCATAGGAGCAGATGATAATCACATCGCCCACCTGTACCTTGCGGGCTGCGGCACCATTCAAGCAGATGCAACCGCTCTCACGAGGCCCCTTGATGATGTAGGTCTCGAAACGCTCGCCGTTGTTGATGTCCAAAATCTGGACCTTCTCGCCCTCGATGAGGTTGGCGGCCTCCATCAACGCCTCGTCGATGGTGATACTGCCCACGTAGTTCAAATCAGCCTGCGTCACCGTCACACGGTGCAACTTCGACTTGATGACTTCAATCTGGAATTTCATTATCGAATACGAATGTTATCAATTAGACGAATCTCTCCTGCCTGCACGGCAATGCAACCCTGAATGCGCTCCGAGTCGCTCCACTTCTCGACCTCCTCCAACGAGAGGGCATCGACCGACTGGTAGTAGATGACCTTCAGCAGGCCGCTTCGCTCGACCTCCTCAACCACCCACGCCTTCAACTCGGCAGGCGACAACTCCTTCGAACGCTCGACGGCGCCTTGCAGAGCGGCATAAATCTCGGGGGCTGCGGCACGATGGGCAGGGGTCAGGAGCTGGTTGCGCGACGAGAGGGCCAGGCCATCCACATCACGAATGATGGGACACTCGACAATCTCGACCGTAAAGCCCAGCTGTGCCACCATCGCCTTGATGACGGCAATCTGCTGAAAATCCTTCTCGCCAAAGTAGGCACGAGCAGGCTCCACCATCTGAAACAGACGGCTCACCACCTGTGCCACACCATTGAAGTGGCCCGGACGGGTGGCACCCTCCATCACCTTATCCACCCGACCGAAGTCGAACTGACGGGTATCGGGCTCGGGATAGACCTCCTCGACCGAGGGCATAAAGACCACATCGGCACCGGCCGCCTCCAACAAAGCCGCATCGGCCTCGGGGGTGCGGGGGTAACGGGTCAAATCGTTCTTGTCGTTGAATTGGGTGGGATTGACAAAGACACTCACCACCACCGTCTCATTCTCACGGCGGG
>CALAQA010000151.1:0-2267 GCA_937889065.1 uncultured Alistipes sp. | reverse complement strand
GTGCTTTCGGTGGCTCGGTTTCGATGACCACCGCTCCGCTCTCGTCGGAGTTTGAGGGCGATGCCTCGCTCTCCTACGGTTCGTACAACACCCAAAAGCAGGCCGTGGGTATCTCGTCGGGTCTGATGGGTGGCCATTGGGCCGTCGATGCCCGCCTGACGCACATCAGCTCGGACGGCTACATCGACCGAGGTGCTACCGACCTGAAATCCTACCTGATGCAGGCCGCCTACTACAAGGGCAACACGATGGTCAAGCTCATCTCGTTTGGTGGCAAGGCGAAGACCTACCTCACCTACAACGGTGTCACGAAGGAGGATATGGAGCTATATGGCCGTCGCTACCACGACAGTGGCCAATACTACACCTCGGACGGTCCCTTTGTGTTGGCCGACGGCAGCCGTGTGGCCTACTACGACGACCAGACCGACAACTACCTGCAACTGAACAACCAACTGCTCATCAGCCACCGCCTGAACGATAATTGGGAGCTGGGTGCCGTAGCCTTCTACACCTACGGTTACGGCTTCTACAAGCAGTATAAAGACGATGCCACGCTGCTCGAGTATGGCCTGACGGAGGATAGCTCGTTGGAGGGTGACCTGATTCGTGAAAAACTGATGCGCAACCACTTGGGTGGTGTGCAGGGAACGGCTACCTACACCTCGGATCGAGTGGAACTCTCGCTGGGCGGCTCGTGGAGCTACTACACCTGCCCTCACTGGGGCGAGTTGGATTGGGTCGAGGGGATGGAGGGTCGCACCTTCACCGACCGCTGGTACGACAACGACGTGAAGAAGCACGACGGCAACCTCTTTGCCCGCCTCTCGTGGCAGGTAGCCGATCGGTTGCGTCTCTTCTCGGACCTGCAATACCGCTATGTAAGCTACAAGGCGTGGGGTGTGAACGACAACTACGACTGGACGACGGGTGCTATGCAGCCCATCGACGTGGATAAGCAGTACCACTTCTTCAACCCCCGTGTGGGTCTGGTGTGGAATCCGTCGGAGCGAAACACCCTCTTCCTCTCGGGAGCCATTGCCCAGAAGGAGCCGACGCGTGGCGACTTCACCGACCGCTATCGCTTTGCCGAGGCCGACTCCTACCCTACCTCCGAGAAGCTCTACGACGTGGAGTTGGGTTACACCTACACGGCACCTCGTCTGACGGTGGGCCTCAACCTCTACTATATGTATTATAAGGATCAGCTGGTCAAGACGGGTCAAATCAACGACAGCTACGACGCTCTGAACATCAACGTGCCCGACAGCTATCGTCGAGGCATCGAGCTCTCGTTGGCGTGGCGTGCCGCTCGTTGGCTCACCGCCTCGGCCAATGCCACGCTGTCGCAAAACCGCATCAAGAACTATGTGGATAAGGTGGTCGATTATGCGCTGGAGGGCGACGTGGCAGGGGCTTACGACTACCTGACGACCGAGATGGGCACCACCAAAATCAGCTATTCGCCCGAGGCGATGGGCAGCATCATCTTGGATCTGCATTGGGGCGGCTTCAAGGCCCTCTGGACCACCCGCTACGTGGGTGAGCAGTACTTCACCAACTTCGAGAACGATGCGATGAAGCTCGACAGCTACTGCACCACCGACCTCGACCTTTCGTACACGCTCCGCAGCCAAAAGGCCAAGGAGGTACGCTTCGGTCTAACGCTCTACAACCTCTTCGATGCCCGCTACTCGTCGAACGGCTACGGCTGGTCGGAGGCCTACGAAGGTGAGCGCACGGACCACGCCTACTACTTCCCGCAGGCTCCGTTGCACGTGTTGGCCAACGTATCTGTAAAATTCTAAAACATAACAATGGAACTGAAACTCTTGCTACAAATCGTGGGCGTGGTGCTCGGTCTGTTGTACCTCTACCTGGAGTACAAAGCCGACATTCGCCTCTGGGTGGTGGGGCTCATTATGCCCTGCGTACACGGCCTGTTGTACCTGCAAGCGGGACTCTATGCCGACTTCTCGATGCAGCTCTACTACATCTTGGCGGGTCTCTATGGCTGGATTGTCTGGCACAATGCCCCCCGAAAAAGCAAGAGCGACGGGCTGCAAATTCGCCACACGCCGTGGCGATGGGTCCCCACCCTTGTGGGAGTCTATGCCGTGGCCCATCTGCTGCTGTACCTCTTCTTGAGCCGCTGCACCGACAGCACCGTTCCCTTCTGGGATGGTCTGACGACCGCCCTTTCGATGGTGGCAATGTGGATGCTCTCGCGTAAGTTGGTCGAGCAATGGCTGGTGTGGGGCGTGGTG
>CALAQA010000150.1:0-1667 GCA_937889065.1 uncultured Alistipes sp. | reverse complement strand
CGTGAAGGCGGACACCTTTTGACCTTTGCTTGCGAGTTGCGAATGGGCAGTACGCTTAGTACAGCCCATCCGCACTCACGGCTCAAAAATCAAAATCTGTCTCACCTTGACGAAAAACGGTTAATACCTATTTATATATTCATTTTGAATTCTAAATTCTAAATTTTGAATTTCTAAAGCAATGGCAAAATTTGATAAGATGGCCGTGATGCAGAAGATCGGCCAGACGGGTATGGTTCCTGTCTTCTATCACAAGGACGTAGAGGTTGCCAAGAAGGTCGTTAAGGCCTGCTACGAGGGTGGCGTGCGTGCTTTCGAGTTTACGAACCGTGGCGACTTCGCTCACGAGATCTTCGGCGAGCTGGTAAAGTGGGCTGCCGTTGAGTGCCCCGAGTTGGCCCTTGGTATCGGCTCGATTGTCGATGCTCCCACCGCTGCGCTCTACATCCAGCTGGGTGCCAACTTCATCGTTGGTCCGCTCTTCAACCCCGACATTGCTCCCGTCTGCAACCGTCGTTCGATTCCCTACTGCCCGGGTTGCGGTACGGTTTCGGAGATCGGTAAGGCCCAGGAGTTGGGTTGCGATTTGACGAAGCTCTTCCCGGGCGACGTTTACGGTCCCAATATGGTGAAGGGTCTGATGGCTCCCTGCCCCTGGTCGAAGATTATGGTAACGGGTGGTGTTTCGCCCGACCGTGAGAACCTGACCTCGTGGTTCAAGGCCGGCGTTTATTGCGTGGGTATGGGCTCGAAGCTCTTCCCCTCGGATAAGGTGAAGGCGGAGGATTGGGACTATGTGACCAAGAAGTGCCGTGAGTGCCTCGACATCATTGCCGAGATTCGTGGTTAATCGAGCAAGTAACATAAAACTATAAAACTAAAGGAAAATGACGAACAAAAAACAAATGACGAACTGGCGCTGGTGGATGTGTCTGCTGCTGTTCGTTGCAACGACGGTGAACTATATGGACCGTCAGGTGTTGTCGCTGACTTACAAGGACTTCATCGCTCCCGAGTTCCACTGGACCGATGCCGACTACGGTACGATCACGGCATTCTTCTCACTCTTCTACGCCATCGCTTGCCTCTTTGCAGGTAAGTTCGTGGACTGGATGGGCACGAAGAAGGGTTATCTGTGGGCCATCTTCGTATGGTCGCTGGGTGCCTGCTTGCACGCCGGTTGCGGCTGGGCTACGATGCACATCGAGGGTCTGGAGTCGATCGAGGCGATGCGAATGGTTGAAACCGGTTCTTCGGTTGCGCTGGCAGTTGCCTCTGTGAGTGTATGGTTGTTCCTTGCCTGCCGTGGTATTTTGGCGTTGGGTGAGGCCGGTAACTTCCCCGCTGCCATCAAGGTAACGGCCGAGTACTTCCCCAAGAAGGACCGTGCTTTCGCTACGTCGCTCTTCAACGCTGGTGCTTCGGTAGGTGCTCTGGTTGCTCCGCTGACGATTCCCATCTTGGCTCAGGCTTGGGGTTGGGAGATGGCCTTCATCATCATTGGTGCCCTCGGTTTCATCTGGATGTTCTTCTGGCAGGGTATGTACGAGAAGCCCGAGAAGTCGAAGTTTGTCAATGCTGCCGAGTTGGAGTATATCCAGCAGGATAACGCTGCCGAGGCCGAGGCTAAGGCCGCTGCTGCTGCCGAGGCCGCCGACGAGCCTTCG
>CALAQA010000149.1:0-15900 GCA_937889065.1 uncultured Alistipes sp. | reverse complement strand
ACGCAAGATTTTCATTCTTGAAAGAGGAGTTCGACTCTCCTATGGGCTACAACGAAGGGGCCGAAAAGGGCTGCGCCGTAAAGAGTTACGCTTTTGACGGGGGGGGGTAAATGTTAATTCCCCATCTATTGAAGGGTTAAATTTTAAGGGCAGCTTTTTTGAGGTCGCTACGGGTGAACAAACTTTTTTAGGAGCGGGTCGCACGACCTATCCAAAAACGGTCAAGGCCGTCAAAAAAAGCAACCAAACGAGGAACGCCCAAGCGTGTTGCCGAAAAAACCTCGCAAAACAAGCAAACACAAAAAAATTAAAAAATAAAAACATTATTTAGATTATGGCAAACCATAAGTCTTCGAAGAAGCGCATTCGCCAGACCGCTACGAAGCGCGCACACAACCGTCTGTTCCACAAGACGACCCGTAACGCCGTTAAGGCCCTGCGTAACACCACCGACAAGGAGGCTGCTGCAAAGCTGCTCCCCACGGTAACCAAGCTGTTGGATAAGATTGCTAAGCTCAACATCATCCACAAGAACAAGGCAGGCAACCTGAAGAGCGCTATTCAGTTGCACGTAAACTCGCTCTAATCGGTTACGACCAAAAATTAAAGGCATCCACTTCGGATGCCTTTTTTGTGGCCCTACCCTATCAAAGGGGGGGGTGAGAACGGGTATAATAGGTGCTTTTTTAGGCATACGCAGCCCGAGAAACCGCAGTTTACTGATTGTAAATGAGGATTTCGATGGCAAGTATAACGCCAAAAGAGTCTTATTATACCCGTTCTTTTAGAAGCGAATCTTGGCACCAAGGAACCAACTGCGAGGCATCAACGGACCATAGACATAGCCCGAATCTCGCTCGGCACCGATATCGAAATCGTCCTGGTAGGCGTTAAACACATTCTTCAGACCGCCATACAGCTCCATCTCCACACCTCGATAGAGGTTGAACGTATAGGCCAGGCGCACATTCATATCGAAGAACGACGGGGTCTCGACCGCCACATCGACATCCGTGCCCGAGCCGGCGTAGTGCTGCACCAGCATTTGGCCCGTATAGTTACCCGACAGATCGATATCGAATCGCTTGGCGGGCTTGACCATCAGCGTAAAGTAGCCATAGGTATCGGGGGTGCGGAACATCCGCTTCGAGGGGGCAACCGCCTCATCCTCGCTCCAATACTCCGGCTCCTTGTAGCGGCTCTCCTGCCACGTGAAGCCCGCCTGCAACTCCAACCAACGGGTAAAGACGGCACGACCCTCCAGATTGACGCCGCCCACCGTGGCACCCGACCCGTTGTAACGCTCCTGAATCGTGGCGCCGTCGCTATCCGTGCCCACCTCACGCAGGGCAAAGACATCGTTCAGGGTTGTATAGAAGCCCTCGGCAATCAGATTCACGGCCACCTTGCCAAACATTCGGTGCCACTCCACCGAGGCACTCCACGAGCCCGAGCGCTCCTCCTGCAAATCCTCCGAAAGGCGAATGCGGGTACGCTCACCACCCACGATGGCGATATGCAGATCCTCGTCATAGGCCTGCGGGGCACGGTAGCCACCCGCATAGCTCAGGCGCAGGCTCACATCCTCGTTGGGGTTAAAGCGCAGATTGACACGGGGCGAGAAGATGACATTATCGACCAGGTTGTGCTTATCGACACGACCACCTAACAGGAACGACCACTTCTTGTTCTTCCACTCGTTCTGGAAATAGCCGCCATAGATATGGACATCCTGCTTCGTATCGATGTTGTAGCCCACCGACTGATCGTGCAGGTCGTTGTGGCTGTACTCCGTACCGATGGTCAGCTCCGAGGGCAGAAACAGCAACTTTTTAAACTCGTGCACATATTGCAGACCTGCCGAGGCGGTCAAATCGTGGGTGCGGCCATAGGCATCGGGATCCTGAAAGGCACCGTAGTAGCTCGAGCGGGCCGTATTCTGGAACGAGGCGTAGGCATTCACCCGATTCGAGCGATCTGCCGACGACCAATCGAACGACAGGCTACCGCCATCAATCGTGTGGTCGGCCTGCTCGCAGGTCATCGACTCGTGGGGCGGCACATCGAGCTGATCGCCACCACGACGGTAGTCCTTGATGCGGTGGTACTGCGCCGTCAGACGCGAGTAGGCTCCCGTGCGGAAGTAGGCACGCATACCCAACGCCTCGGAGTTCTGCTCCAACATCTCCGTGAAGCCGTCGCCGTTGTCGTCGTAGCCATCGGCCGTGCGGCTCTGGGCAAAGACGGCAATG
Organism: uncultured Alistipes sp.; assembly: GCA_937889065.1. Lineage (GTDB taxonomy): Bacteria > Bacteroidota > Bacteroidia > Bacteroidales > Rikenellaceae > Alistipes. The sequence continues at coordinate 13,648 of CALAQA010000149.1, read as the reverse complement.
GCCGCCTTGCCGCTATCCGAGACAAGCGACGCATTGAGGGTCGTGGTATTGTCAAACGAGCCGCTACACCCGAGCGAGGTAATCGTGTGGCCCATCTCGGCCATACTGCGCAACGGCTCCTTCGTGATGACGTTGATCGTACCACCGATGGCCGACGAGCCATACAGCGCCGAGCCACCGCCTCGCAGCACCTCGACACGCTCAATCATATTGGCGGGAATCTGCTCCAGGCCATAGACACCCGTCAGGGCCGAGAACAGGGGGTGCGAATCGACCAAAATCTGCGAATAACGACCATCCAAGCCATTGATGCGCACCTGCGGAAAGCCGCAGTTCTGGCAGGTATTCTCGACACGCACACCGGGCTGATACGACAGACCTCCACCCAGCGAGGCGGTCGATACACGGTCAAACAGCTCGGAGTCGAGCACGCTGCCCAACGAGGGGGCCTCACGCTTCAAACGCTCCGTGCGGCTGGCCGAGACCACCACCTGATCGACGGCTACCACCTCTTCCTCGACCTCGAAGCGCAGATCGATGGTCTCACGGCCGTGCAGGCAGACATCCTGACGTTGCACCGTATAGCCGATGGCACGCACCTCGACCGTATAGTCGCCCAGCGGAAGGTTTTTAATCAGAAAGTGACCCGTAGCATCGGTCGTTGTCCCAATCGTCGTGCCCAGCAGCACCACCGTAGCGTAGGGAATATGCTCCTTGGTACGCGCATCCACCACATCACCAAAGATGTGGGCATCGGTCGGTTGCTGCGCCCGAACGCCCACAACGAAGAGCGAAAGGGTCAGCATCATCACAATAAATTTCTTCATTCTTTGCACTGTATTTTCTTATTTTGCGGTGCAAAGATAGAGTTTCGGAGGCGCTTACCCAATACCTAATTGTGGGGAAACTTACCGTAATACCTATATAAATATAATACAACAGAGGGCCTTCACACCACCGGTGCAAGGGCCCTCTGTTAGTTATTTTTAGGGAGCGGATTAGAACCAGCGGCCACGCTCATCCTTAATGCCGGCCTGCTCCTGCAAAGCCTGCAGGGCAAACTGCTGGATGTTGCTCTCAGCCGTAGCCTGAGCACGAACCTGCTCGGCCTCGGCGGTCTGCACGGCGCTATCCTCGATAGCATCTACCTGGAATACATAGACACCATTCAGACCCTTCACGGGAGCCGAAACCTTACCCGTCTCGTTAGTCGTCGTGATGGCACCTACCAGACCCGGCTCCAGACCCGGACCTGCTACGAAGTACGAGCTGTAAACCACCTCCGAGAAGTCGGTAGCCTCAACGCCCAGCGACGTAGCCACCTCCTCGATGGTCGAGCCATTGATCTGACCCATCAGGTAGTCGTACTTCTTCTGACGCATCAGCTCCGAACGAATCTGTGCAGCCACCTTGGCAACGGGGGTGTACTCCTCCTTGTCGATGGCCGTAACGGTAGCAATCACATAGTTGCCGTCCACCTTGAAGATCTCCGAAATATCGCCCTCCTTGGCACCATAAGCCCAGCGAGCAACCTCACGCGAATCCTCCAGACCGCGAATCATACGGTCGCCCTGCATCAGCGTAGCTACACGGGGCGTAATGGCAGCCGTCGTAGCGGCCTCCGAGAAGCCCTCCTTGGCATTCACGGTAAAGGTACCTGCCTGGCTGTAGATGCCCGTGCGGGTTGCCGACGAAGCCTCTACGGGGTAGGTAATCGTAGCCACCTTAACGTGCTTCGAGGGGGCATCGGCACGGTAAACCTGCATCAGCTGAATCATATCGCCAACGGCCACCTTCACAATGTCGCCCTTCTTGGCCGTAGCCAGCGCCTCGGCGAACTCGCCCGTGAAGGCAGCGAAGGGCATCACGCCTACCTCACCACCCAGCTGAGCGGTCTGGGCCAGCGAATACTGAGCTGCAACCTCGGCGAAGTCGGCACCACCCTTGAGCACCGTCATCAGGCTGTCAGCCAGCTCGTTCTCGGTGTAGGGAAGTACGATGTGGCGAATACCGAGCGAGTCGGGAGCCACCTTCGACTCGGCCACACGGGCCATCGTCCACTGGTTGTTCTTCAGCACGGGACCATACATCTTGCCGGCCATCAGCGCCTCGGCCTCATCGGCGAGCAGCATATCCTCCGATACGAAGTTCTCACCTACCGTACCGTAGCTGTTGTCACGCACGAAGCTGCGTACGTTCTCGGCAACGGCGAACTCCTCGCCTACGCCCTTCACGGTCTGCTCCAGCGCAGCCATATCCTCCTCGGTGGGAGTTACCTCGAATACAACGTACGATACCGAACGGTTGGGAAGCTGCTTGAAAGCCTCCTTGTTGGCCTTGTAGTAAGCCTTGATCTCCGACGACGAAACCTCGAACAGCGAGTCGGGAACCTCGGTGTAACGCTTCGTTACCACCTTACCCGAGTAGCTCTTGTTCTGTGCGGCAATGCCCTGCTCTACGTCGAGCTTGTTGGCATAGACACCGCCACGAACCAGACCCATAAACTTGGTCATATTGCTCTCCAGACCCAACTGCTCAACGAGCTGCTGCCAAGCGGCGGCGGCCTCGGGGTTGGTCTCGGCCTGGGCCAAGAACTGGCTTACGGCGGCTACGTTGTACTCACCGGTCGTGGGCAAAGGCGTTCATCAGCGACTGCGAATACTGCTCGCCGGCCAGGATAGCCTGACGCTCGGCATCGGTAAAGCGAAGGCCCATCTGCTCGAATACGGGCTCGAACAGATGCTTGGCGATCAGCGTCTGCCACGTAGCCTGTGCCAACATAGCCGACTGCTGCTCGTCGGTCTCCTGGATACCCGACTGAGCCTTAACCTGCTCATACTGATTCCAATACTCCGAGTAAAGGATCTTCTCGCCGGCGATTTCGCCAACCTTCGGATCGTTACCCGTGAAACCCATCTCCGTCTTCAGAGAGAGGATAAATGCCAAGAGCGCCAGACCGATAACAATCGAAAGTACGACGCCATACTTGGTGCGAAGTGTGTTTAAGCTTGCCATATAAAATTGAATTTATTTTTTGTTGCTTATTTTAGCCTCCAAAGATAAGTAATTTTATCCGAATAGAGCACTTTTATCAGACTAATTTTTTCACTCGGGCCAATTCGATGCGCGAGCCGTGGGTACGGAGAATCTTAAGTTGGAGTTTTCCGATGAGCATCGTCTCGCCCGCTTTGGGGATTCCCTCGTAGTGGTAGATGATCAGACCGGCCAACGTGTCGTACTCCTTATTCTCCTCTATTTCAAGGTTATATTTCTCATTCAGGTACTCCACTTCGAGGCGGCACGAGAGGACAAATTCGTGCTCCGAGAGCTGCTTTTCAATCTCGTCATCCACATCGTGTTCGTCCTCAATCTCGCCAAAAATCTCCTCCAACACATCCTCCATCGAGACGATACCGGCCGTACCGCCAAACTCGTCGATAACGACGGCAATGTTGGCGTGGTGCTTGATCATCGTCTGCAACAGCGCCTGCAAGGGCATCGTCTCGGGGACATAATGCACCTTCATCATCACCTCCTCGACACTCTGCGGAATGTTGAACAGGCTCTTCGAATTGACATAGCCGATGATATTGTCGATATTTTGCTGATAGACAAACAGTCGCGAGTATTTCGACTCGACAAAACGTTCGGTCAGCTCCTCAATCGACGACTCCACATCCACCGCCTCGACATCGATACGGGGCACCATACAATCCCGCACACGCAGATCGGCAAAGTCGAGCGCATTCTGGAAGAGTTTCAGTTCGTTCTCGGCCTCGTTCTGCGGCTCGGTATTACCGGCACTGAGCAGCGCCGCCAAATCGTCGTGGTTGAAGTGGGGCATCACCGCATCGGGCTCGGTCTTGCGGCCCATAAGGTAGAGCATACCCTGCGACAGGAGCGTCGTAAAACGAGCTATGGGATAGAGCAACAGGTATAACAGATACAGAATCGGGGCGAAGATGCGGTAATAGAAGTTGGGATTATTTCTAAAGATGGACTTGGGGATAAACTCGCCCATAAAGATGATGACAATGGTCGAGACAGCCGTCTCGATAGCCACCGAGCCATTCTCGGCCAACTCGTGCCAGCCTACCAGCGCAAAAAGGGCGCGCATAACGACCGACATAAAGAGCGAATAGAGGACCAGGGCAATGTTGTTGCCCACCAGAATGGTCGTGATGTATTGTCCCGGATGGCTCTCAAAAACCGAGGCAATCGAGTCAAAGAGGCGGTTCTGTTTTCGGTCCAGCTCCAACTTCAAGCGGTTTTTGCTCGTGAAAGCAATCTCCATACCCGAGAAGAAGGCCGAAAAGACAACCGTCACCAAGATGTATAACAGCGAGGTAACCATCTACTTAACCATTTTGGGTTCATCCATCCTAAGTTCCTTGTTCATCATCGGTTTGCGGGGTGCATCACCAATGGGTTTGAGCTCGACAGGCGCCATCTCAAGCCCCTCGGGTTTCGGCTTCGGGGAGGCTCGTTTGGCCGTCACCTGACGGGGAGGCTCGGCACTCTTCGTCGGCTCCGTAAAGTGGGGTTTCGACGTTTCGGTGCGGGTCGTATCGCCCTCCGAGGGCTTCACTTCGACCTCCACACGCGACTTCTGGTAGCGAAAACGCCAATCCTGCAAATCCTCATCGGCCTCGAAGCTCTCGCCCACCGAGAGGTTGTTCCCCTGCACCAGCTTTGTATCCACATTCGAGTAGATCTTCTTGGTGCGGGCATTCCAAAAGAGCTGCTGGGTGTAGAGGCGTTTGCCGTCGAACTTCGTACCGACCACATCGCCTCGGGTCTCCCACAACTCCTGTTTTTCGTAATAGATGGCATAGTTGGCCGTCAGGACCATATCCACCTTGCGCAGCGAATCGTCCTGGTAGGTGGTGATTTTGATACCCTTGCGGAACTCGCGATAAGGCTCCTGCCCCAAGGTGTAACCCTCCAAAAGGGGGGTTTCAAAGTAGTAGGAGCGTTGTCCGTTGCGGGACATCACTATCGAGAGATTCTCGCTATATTCGGTCATCATAGCAGCCTCGGCCGCAGCATCTATTTCGGGTTTCGACTTCTCACACGAGAATAGCAAGATAGCACTCCCCACAATGAGGAGTGCTACCTGCACGTTTCGTGTAAGTCGATGTATCATCAACCGCCGTTGGTCAAATTAGCGGGGACGAACGGTCGTCGTGATACCTGCAGCCAGACCGCAATCTACACGGTACGAGCTACCTGCCTGGAGGTCACGCATAAAGCACTCCTCCTGGCTGGGGAAGCGGCTGCGGAAGGCGGCCTGAGCCTGCTTGGCAGTCTCGAGGTACTCCGAGTCGTCACCCAACAGACGGATAGCCTCGCCCATCTTGTCGTAAGCGGCCCAGCAGGCAGCCTGACGCGAGAAGGCATCGCCGCAGTTCGAGGCCGAAATGCCGTAGCACTGAGCCAATACGAATACGGGCACACCATCCTCGGGGTTGAGCTCGATAGCCTGACGAGCAGCCGTAGCGGCAGCCGAAATGCGGTTGGCAACCAGCTCTACGATGGCAATCTGCGTGAGCAGCTTCTGACGCTCGGCGGGATCGCTCTCGTTGGCCAGCGAAGCGTTCAGGTACTTCGAAGCCTTCTCATAGTCACCCTTGTTCTTGAAAGCCTGAGCCAGGAAGATAGCCATCTCGGCGGAGGGCTCTACGGCATACGACTTCTCAGCCGTAGCGAAGTAGAACTCGCTCGAGCAGTTGGCACGCGACATAAGCTGTACGGCCCACTTCAGCAGGGCAGCGTCATCGGGCGTAGCGGCCAACTTGGCGCTAAACATCTTCTCCAGGTTCTCGCAGTTGGCGGCACCACTCTGTGCAAAAGCGTTGTCAAACTGCTTCTTCAGGTCGGCAGCCGACTCGGCAGCCATATAGGGCGACAGACGGTCGTACTCGTTGATCACCTCCTCGGGCATCACTACATCCGAGTTCTGATATACGTCGCACAGCTTGGTGAAGTAGGCAACAACCAGCTCGGGATCGGTAGCCTCACCACCGGCCTCCAAAGCGGCATTGAAGCAGCTGCGAATGGCATCCATATCGTTGCGCTTGTACTTCATCACGTCGCGCGTCTTGGCGTCGAGAATATAGGCAGCACCCTCCTTGGCAGCGTTACCGAAGTGCTCCAGACGCAGGTCATACACGCCCAAAAGCGAATCAACCATCACCTTCTGCTCGGCAATCGACTTGGCACGGGCAATCTTGTTACGATAGATAATCGCACCATACTTGTAGATGTTTACCGACACAGCGGGGCGATTGGTCGAAAGCTGCTGATAGTAGAAAGCAGCCAGATTGTAGTTTTTGTTCGAAACAGCCTCCTTGAGGAAGTTGCTGTACTCGACATTCTGCTTGCGCTCCTCGGGCGTATCACCGTAGCGGGCATACTGGGGCGAGCTGAAATCCTGTGCCATCGACGAGGCGGCGAGCATCATCAATGCGGCAGAAAAAAGAATCTTAATGCTTTTCATCGCTTTTGATTTTTTGGGTATTTTTAGTTTAGTTTTCTTAAATTTCCTTTGTTCAATCCTTCCTGTCAAACCTCAACCAAAAGGTCGTTAGTCGTACTTGGGACGCATAAACCAGTATTCGTTGTTCTCCGAGCCGGCAGCAAAGAGTTTGAAGCCGATGCCGAACTTGAAGTACTGCTGGCGCACCAGACCGACATTCTCGTTCACGTTGTAACCTCGGCGACCATACTCGGCACCAATGTCGATGGCCGAGATGCCGAGGAACTTAATCGGAATACCGATACCGATCGTGACGGCCATCTCGTCGAGTTTCTGGCCGTTGTAGCTCTGGTGGTAGTTGCCGTAACGCACACCCGCACGGTACGAGAGGCGGTTGAAGAAACGACGCACATCGTAACGAGAGGGGACAAACTCAACACCGGCCTTGATGGTATGGGTGTCGGTGTAGCTTACCTCAAATTGGCGACCCGTAGCAGCCTCCACACCGGTCATCACACGCTTCGAGTTGGTATCGCCCCAACCCTGATACTCGTAGTCCAAACCTACCGACCAACGGGCGGTCTGGTAATAGACACCGGCCACGACTTTGCGGGGCAGAACCAGCTCCATCTGGGTCGTATCGCCCTTGACGGTGGTCTCGTAGAGATCGTCACCGTAGATGGTCTCGGTCACCTTGGGGGCCAAATCGCCACCGAAATCGTAGGCAGCACCAAACGTCAGGATGCGCTTCTGGTTCAAAATCGGGCTATACTGCACACCCACCTGACCCTTGAAGCGGGAGATGGCATACTCGCTGTGGCCCGTGATGGCACCGAATACGCCATCGCCGGTCATCGAAACGGGAGTCATCACAAACTCACGGTCGATATCGCCCCAGTAGTACTGTGCCGAAACACCTACCGAAAAATTCTTAAAGAGCTGGTAACCCACGCCAATCTTCACCTCCGTGAGGTCACCCTCACCCTTATAGGCGTAATTGACACGACCCACATTACCCCACACGGGGTCCGAGGCGTCGTAGTGGTGGTCGTACATCAACTGATAACCCACCGAGCTGTAGGGGGTCACGGCTACCGACATACCCAAGTTCTTGTAGAGCGGGAACAGCACGGCGATGTCACGCAGGTTGAAGCTGTTGTGTGCCGAGCTCTTCTCGACCCCCTGCTGGGTCTGGTAGTTGTAGTAGTTCTGCCCCTCACCGCCGAAGTTGAGCAGGAAGCTCTTGCGGGCCACCATACTCAAACCGGCCGGGTTGAGCAGGTTGATCGTACCATTCACACGGGCGGCTACGCCGACACCTCCCATCGAGCGGGAGGCCATCGTACCGGGCGTATTCAGCTCACCGATACCGTACATCGTATAGGGCGAGAAGGCGTTGATGCTGCTTCCCTGCGCCCAGGCCGACATTCCGACCAACAGCGCCACAGCCAACAAAATCGCTCCTCTCAGTTTATCTTTCAGTTGTTGCATTGTCTGCCAAATTGTACTCTAAAATGCGGTTCAAACCGCAGAACACCAAATTAGGTTCTGCAAATATCGTATTTTTAATTCGTTTCACAAAATATTTCGCCGCTCCGCCGGTAAGAATTGGGGTAAAATCGCCATTTTTCTTTGCAAATCGGGCCAAATAGCCCTCAATTTCGAAGGCAATGGAGTTCATCACCCCCAATGCAATGGCCTCCTCGGTCGTGCGACCCACCACCCCTTCGGCCTCGGTCGGCTCGACCAACGGCAGGGCAGCAGTCTCGGTATGCAGCGCACGAAAGCGCATCTCCAACCCGGGCGAAATGACCCCGCCCGAGAAGCACCCGTCGGCCGTCAGGTGGTCGATCGTAAGGGCCGTACCCAGATCGATGATAACCACCTCTCGTTGGGGATAAAGCGTTGCCGCCCCGACGGCAGCCGCCAGGCGGTCACGCCCCAAAGTGCGGGGCGTAAGATAGCCGTTCTGAATCGGCACGGGGCAATCGGCATCGAAAACAAGGCTCTGTAAGCCACTCTTTTGCAACAGGTTGCAAACCACCTCGGCATCGCCCCGAGTCGAGCAAACCAACCCATAGCGCAACGAATAGCGGCACTTGAGCTCCTCGACCCACTCGGTCGAAATGCTCGCCACCACCCCTTGCTCCAACTCACTGTTGCGGTGCCACACAGCCCACTTTGTGCGGGTATTTCCTATGTCAATGAGCAGTTTCACAATTCACGCAGGGTTTTAAGCGCTTCGTCCACATCCTTTACACCTCTAACGGTCATCGCCAGGCGATTATTGTGTTGTTTGAGGACAAATCGATCGGGGTGTTTCATAATACGCTCCAACAACGTCAGGAAGGTTTCGCTCTTGTAGTAGGGCGAATTTTGCTCCCCCACGAAGTGGATAATCATCAATCCGTTCTTCACCTTCACCCGCTCCATACCGAGGCGGATGGCCTCCCAACGCAGGCGTACCACCCGCAGCAACTCCTCCGTAGCACGGGGCAGCGGACCAAAGCGGTCGATGAGTCGCTGCTCGAAGGCCACCAACGCCTCGTCGCTCTTGATGGCATCCAACTCGCGGTAGAGTTTCAGACGCTCGGCCTGCTGCGAGACGTAACCGTCGGGCAGTGAAGCCTCGACCTGGATGTCGATGTGGGCATCGTCGATGAAGGCCATACGGTCGAAGACCTGCTGCTCCTTCTCGCCCATCTCGGGCACCTCGAGTCCCTCGTTGCGCAACTCGGCAATCGCCTCGTTCATAATCTTTTGGTAGGTCTCGAAGCCGATGTCGGCAATGAAGCCGCTCTGCTCGGCACCCAGCAGATTTCCTGCACCACGAATATCCAAATCCTGCATCGCAATGTTGAATCCCGACCCCAAATCCGAAAACTCCTCGATGGCACGCAGACGACGGCGGGCATCCGACGATAGCAGCTCCTCGGCGGGCGAGAGCAGGTAGCAATAACCCCGACGATTCGAGCGGCCCACACGACCACGCAGCTGGTGCAGGTCGCTCAGACCGAAGTTCTGGGCATTGTTGATGATGATGGTATTGGCATTGGCGATGTCGATGCCGTTCTCGACAATGGTGGTCGAGAGCAGTACATCAAACTCGCCGTAGATGAAGTCCATAATGAGCTTCTCCAACGCCTCGGGCTTCATCTTGCCGTGGCCCACACCCACACGAGCCTTGGGGCAGAGGCGGGTAATCATCCCCTGCAAGGTCAAGAGGTCCTCGACCCGATTGTGCACAAAATAGACCTGGCCGTCACGCGAGAGCTCCTGCTCGATGGCATCACGTACGATCTCCTCGGAGAAGATATGCGACTCGGTCTGAATGGGTTGGCGGTTGGGTGGCGGAGTGGAGATGACCGACAAATCACGCGAGCCCATCAACGAGAATTGCAGGGTGCGGGGGATGGGTGTGGCGGTGAGGGTCAGCGTATCGACCGAGACCGACAGTTCGGTCAGCTTCTCCTTGGCGGCCACACCGAACTTCTGCTCCTCGTCGATAATCAAGAGGCCCAAATCACGGAACTTGATCTGCTTGCCGAGCATCTTATGCGTACCGATGAGGATGTCGATTTTGCCCGACTCCAAATCGGCACAAATCTGCTTCACCTCCTTGGCCGTCTTCGTGCGATTGAGGTACTCGATGGTGACCGGGAAGCCACGCAGACGCTCCGAGAAGGAGCGGTAGTGTTGCAGAGCCAGGATGGTCGTGGGGACCAATACGGCCGTCTGCTTGCCATCCACAGCGGCCTTGAAGGCGGCACGAATGGCCACCTCGGTCTTACCGAAGCCCACATCGCCGCAGACCAATCGATCCATTGGCTCCGAGGACTCCATATCCCGCTTCACGGCCTCCACCGCAGCGTGCTGGTCGGGCGTATCCTCGTATTGGAACGAGGCCTCCAACTCGTTTTGCAGGTAGCTGTCTTCAGAGAAGGCAAAACCCTTCGATGCCTTGCGACGAGCATAGAGGGCAATGAGTTGGCGTGAAATATCCTTGACGGCCTTCTTGGCTGCCGTCTTGAGCTTCTGCCAAGCTCCCGAGCCGAGTTTATAAATCTTCGGGGGGGCTCCGTCGCCCGACTTGTAGCGGGAGATGCGGTGCAGCGAGTGGACATTGACAAACAACACATCGCCATCGCGATAGACCAACTTGATGGCCTCGTGGGTCTTACCCCCTTCGGAGATCTTGACCAACCCATCGAAACGACCCACACCGTGGTCGATATGGACCACATAGTCGCCCGGACGCAGTTGGTTCAGCTCGGCGATGGTCATCTGCTCGTCACGCTTAATCTCGCCATTGATGCGGTAGCGGCGGTAGCGGTCGAAAATCTGGTGGTCGGTGTAGAGGCAGAGTTTCAGGTCGTGATCGACAAAACCCTCGTGGAGGGTCGTCGAGAGCGATTTTACGATCGCCTCGCCACGGCCTATCTGATGAAAAATGTTCTCCAGACGCTCCACCTGCACCTTGTTTTCCGAGAGGATGAAGGTGCGGTAGTTGCGTTGGGCATTGCGAATCATATCGTCGGCCAGCAGCTCGAAATTCTTGTTAAACTTGGGCTGCGGCTGGGTCGAGAAGCGGATGGTAGCGGTAGCGGGGCGTTCGGCCAACGTGTCACGCAACACCAAAAGACGACTGCCGGCCATATCGGTCAGCAGGCCGTGACGCGAGGTCAGCAGCGAATCGATGCGCTCGGGCTCCTCCAAATCACGCAACGTGCGGCTGCGAATATCGTTCACACGGCGCAGCACCGCATCGGCATCGTAACACCACCAGAGGGCCTTTTCGCCCACAAACCGAGCCAGCGACACCTGCGCAGCAGCCCCCTTGCGGGCATTCAAATCGGGAATGATGTTTACCTCTTGAAGGCGGTCTGTCGAGAGCTGACTCGAAATCTCGAAACGGCGAATCGACTCCACCTCATCGTCGAAAAAGTCCAAACGATAGGGTTTGCTCTCGGCATACGAAAAGAGATCGACAAGGCCGCCTCGCAGCGAATACTGCCCCGGCTCATAGACAAAATCGACCCGCTCGAAGCCCGCCTCAACGAGCAGCTCCTCCAGCGTCTTGATGGCCATTCGATCACCCACCTTGACACGCAACGTATTCTCGGTCAAGGCCGTCAGGTCAGCCACACGCTCGGCCAACGCCTCGGGATAGGTGCAGAGCACCAGATACCCCTTGCCCGAGAAGTGCTGCACGGCCGAGAGGGCCGTTGTGCGCTGCACCACCCCCTGCGGATCCTCGGCACTATAAGCCACCGACCGCTTGTAGGAGGAGGGGAAGAAGTAGATCTTCGACTCGTCCAAGAGGTTGTACAGGTCGTTCATCAGGTAGGCCGCACCGTCTCGGTCGTCGGCCACGAAGATGTGCAGACCGCCCATTCGCTCGATAAGGGCCGAACTATAGCACGAAAGGGCACCGCCCACCAACTCTTCGAGATGGAGGGTTGCGCCCTCGGCCTTGACCTCACGACAAAGCTGGCGTAAGGGTTTCGATTCGGCCAAAAAGGAGGCTATCTGTTCACGAGCAGTCACCTATCTTTTTGCTGTATGGTAAACTATTTCTTAATCAGGTCGTTATCCCGCTTATCGTGGTAGTGAACTTCGATAATGCCGGTCGATTGATCCTCGACAATATCGATCTTGACCTTGTATTTCCACTGCCAACGCATACGGAGCGAAATCCAGCCACGACGCAGGAAGGCCGCCACAAAGGGGCTGACAACCAGCTTGATATACTTGTGACCACGGTCCAGCGTGAGCAACGAAATCTGATTCTCAATCTTCTTGTCGAGCAGCACCGTAGGCTCGATTTTACCCGTACCGTGGCAGGTCGGGCAGACATCCGAGACATCCTCGATGGCCAACGGACGAACACGCTGACGGGTGATCTGCATCAGGCCGAACTTCGTGAGCGGCAGGATGGTGTGCTTGGCCTTGTCGGTGGCCATCAGGCGGGTCATCTCCTCGTACAGGAGTTGTTTGTTGGCCGCCTTGTGCAGGTCGATGAAATCAACGATGACAATGCCGCCCATATCACGCAGACGCAGCTGACGGGCAATCTCACGAGCTGCGGCCAGATTGACCTCCATAGCGGTCTGCTCCTGGTTGTCCTCGGCCTTGGTGCGGTTGCCCGAATTGACATCAATGACGTTCATTGCCTCGGTGCGCTCGATGATGAGGTAGGCACCACGCTTCAGCGATACATACTTGGCAAAGAGCGACTTAATCTGCTTCGAGATGTCAAAATTATCGAAGATGGGCACCTGACCCTTGTAGAGCTTGACGATCTTCTCCATCGAGGGGTCGATCTCGTGCACATAGCCCTTGATCTCCTTGTACATCGCCTCGTCATTGACGGCAATCTGCGAAAACGAGCCGTTGAGCGAGTCGCGGATGATGGTGTTGGCACGGCTCATCTCGCTCATCAGCTGACCCGGAGCGGTGGGGCCCTTCTTGCGAATCATCCCGCAGGTGCGGTACCAGCGGTCGAGCTGCTGACGCAGGTCTCGCTCGATATCCTCGTCCGTGGCCTCGACGGCCGCCGTACGCATAATGACGCCGAAATTCTTCGGCACCACGCTCTGTGCAATGCGCTTCAGGCGACGCTTCTCCTCCGAGGAGCGAATCTTTTGCGAAAGGAAAACTTTGTTCGAGAAGGGAACCAGCACCACGTTGCGGCCGGCCAGCGAGACCTCGGCCGTCAAGCGGGGGCCCTTGGTCGAGATGGCCTCCTTGGCCACCTGCACCATCACCAATTGGCCCACTTGCAGACACGAAGCTATTTTGCCCCCCTTTTCGAGCGGCTCCTCCAACTTCATCGTATCGACCTTCAACCCACGTTTGCCGGGCTGAAACGAGCCGACCAACTTCTGCAACGAGGCGAAGTGTGTACCCAGATCGGAATAGTGAATAAAGGCATCTTTTTCGTGCCCTATGTTGATAAATGCCGCATTCAGACCCGGCATTATTTTGCGCCCCTTGCCCAGATAAATGTCGCCCACGGCAAAACCCGTTTGGCATTGTTCCTTGTTCAGTTCGACGAGGACCTTGTCCTCACACAAGGCGATCGAAATCTCGGCAGGGGTCACGTTTACGATTAACTCCCTGTTCATTATGTAGGTGGGGCTAAACCCCTATATATTAGAGGCGAGCGAC
>CALAQA010000148.1:0-15920 GCA_937889065.1 uncultured Alistipes sp. | reverse complement strand
AACAGGAACACCAGGATCATAAACAGGCGGTTGCCCAGAGAGTTACTCTTTTTCACAGCATCACCGCCTGTTCCTCGCCCTCACCGAAGCGATTCATCACGGCCATGCAGATGACCACGATGACCATCATCACAAGGGAGATGGCCGCGCCCAGATGGGGGTTGTAGGCGCCGCCCAGGAACTGCTGCTCGATCAGGTCGCCCAGCATCATCACGTGGTTGCCGGAGTTCATCCAGGGGTTGGCCGTATCGCCGTTCCAAAGCTCCCAGATGGTCGTGGCACCTCGCTTGGCCATATAGCCGAAGCTGGGGTAGGTGTCCTGCGAGGCGAGCAGGTAGGCCACATCGCCTCGACCCATACGGGTCAGCTGACGCAGGGTCCAATTCTGACCGCAGACACCGCTGCTGATATGTCCTCGGTTGTCGGCCACGAGTTTCTTGAGAATCTGACGCTCGATGTTGGCACGATGCTCCTCGGGAACAATATCGAAGGCGATGGCCAACAGGTTGGCCGTCACGGTGTTGTTGTCGTAATAGACCTCGTCGGGGTAGAGCGGGTGATCGTAGCGGGTCGGTGCTTCGCCCTCGCCCACGTGCAGGAAGGCACGGTTGAAGGCCTCGCGCGCCGCCTCGGCACGGGCCGTGTAGTCCTCACGATCGGCCGACTCACCCAAGAGGGTGGCAAAGCGGGCCATCATCTGCGAAACCTTGCAGTAGTAGGCCGTAGCAATCAGCTCGGGACGGGTAATGCGGCTCGGATCCTGGCTGTGAATCAGCTCGGGCGACTCGGGAGGCAGGCACCAATCGCCATACTTCTCCTTGGTGATGAGCCCCTCGCTGTTCATATAGCGGTTGCGCATATGGTCCATCCACTTCTTCATTGCCCCATAGTTGCGACGCAGCGGCTCGATGTTGCCGTTGTGCTCGTAGAGCATCTCGCAGATGATGGGCAGCACCGACTGCCATACCATACCGTCGGTGTAGTAGTTCCAGAAGGCGGGCACCACATCGGGGATGCAGCCATCCTCACGCTGTGCCTCACGGATGTCGTCCATCCATTTGGCGTACATCGTGCCGCAGTCGAACATAAAGGCCTCGCCCCACGTGCCTACGGCGTGGTCGCCCAGCCAGGGCTGACGCTCGTTGCGCTGCGGGCAGTCGAGCGGAACGCCCTTGTAGTTGGAGTTCAGACCCCACCAAGCGTTGCGATAGACCGTGTTGATGACCTCGTTCGAGGTGTGGAACTGACCCACGGTGGGCATATTGTCATAGACCACCTCGGCGATGAAATCCTCGGCCGTGGGGTTTTTCATACCCGTCACCTCGATGTAACGAAAACCGTGGTAGGAGAAGCGCGAGCTCCACTCCTTGCCCTGCTCGGTGCCGTCGGCAACGTAGATGTCGCGGCTCCAGGCATCACGCAGGTTGCGGACATAGAGCGAGTCGCCTCGGTCGTTCAGACGCTCGGCGTAGCGCATCATAATGGTGTCGCCCGGCTCGGTGTCACGCACCTTGAGCTTGACCCAACCGGCCATATTCTGGCCAAAGTCGATGATCGTGCGTCCCTCGTAGTGGGTGACCCCCTTGACGGGCAGACGCTCCATAATCTTCATGTTGGGCGACGTGGCACCACGCAACGTGCCGTAGGGGATGCCCGTGCGTTGCGCCTTGAGCCACGACGAGTCATCGTATCCTACACGAGTCCAGTCGCCCAACTCCTTGCGGGCGTCGTAGATCTCGCCGTCGTACTCGTTGTTGCTACGAATCGGACCATCGCCCGTCAGACGCCACGAGGGGTCGGAGGCGATACGCTGGCTGCTGCCGTCGGCATACTCCACAATAAGATTCAGGCGCATCTTCGGGTAGCCGAAGTTGGGAATCTTGTAGGGCTTGTAGTTCTGGCGCATTGTGTAGTAACGACCGTTGCCCAGCACTACGCCGAGGGCGTTCGCTTCGGCTTGCAGCTGCTCGGTTACGTCGAACGAGTTGTAGGTCACCGTGCGGCGATAGTCGGTCGGCACGGGGGCCAATACCTGGTCGCCAATCAGCTCGCCGTTGATGAAAAGCTCATACATACCCAGACCCGAAATGTGGACCGTGGCACGCTTGATGGGCTTCTTCTCGAGCACAAATTCGGTGCGGATGTAGCGGGCGCTCAACTCGCTGTGGGTGATCTCTTTATCCCACTCGAAAGGGGCCTCCCAGCCGATCCATCGACCGCCCCAGGCCGTCTCGCCCAACAGGCCCATACCCCATTCCGCAGGTTCGGACCAGGCGCTTGTGCCTTGGGTCGTATAGACTTTTACACGCCAATAGCAGCGTTGGTTGCTGGTGAGCTGCTTGCCACCATAGGGGACCCAAATGGAGGCATCGGAGGCCGTAACCCCCGAGTCCCACAGGTCGGCTTTGCCCTCGGCCAGCAGTTCCGGCTCGGAGGCTACTTGAATGTGGTAGGCCGTCTGCATCACGTCACGCTCGTCGGCGGTGATTATCCAGCTCAAACGGGGCTGGGCACGCTCCACCGACAACGGACGAGTCAGCTGCTCGACCTCCAACCCGCCGACACGCACCCCTGCCAACGAGAGCAGGGGGGCGGCCAGCAAGGCGATTATTAACGAAATTTTTTTCATTTCAGGGGTGTTTCTTGGGGTGTTTCAAGCGTAGGATTAGAGCTGCGTCTGCTCCTTCGAGATGTACTCCTTCTTGGCATCTACGGCGATGAGTACGTGGTCGTTAGCCGGACCAACCTCGCCCTCGGCCTGGAAGGTGTGTACGCCGCACTCCACCTCGCCTGCATACTTGAGCGAGCCATCTACGGGCGAATACCACCAGATGTTCTTCTTCTCGCCCGAGATCTTCGACAGATCGATCTGCATCGGCTTGTTGGTGTAGGTGTAAACCAGCAGGTAGTCCTCGCCACGAGTTGCGATGGCACGGTCGTAGCGGAAGCCGTTCTCGCCGGCAATCACCGACTGGTCGCCTACACGCTCAAAGAAGGGGAAGGTAACGATGAGCTTCTTGAGGTACTGCATCTGGCTGAAGCCGGGATCCTTGAGACCCTCTTTCCACGACTTGAGTGCGCCATAGCCGCCGGGCTTCTCGCCACCCTTGTGCATCTGCATAATCGAGTTGTGGCCGTAGGTGTGACCAAAGGCACCGGCAAATACCGACCAGTAGGCGTAACGACGTACGTCCCACGACTTCCACCACGGCTCCGAAGGATCGTGCAGACCCTGCGGAATCTCCTCGTACGAAGGCTCGCCATCCAGGATGGGCTTCTTGGGCTCGAGCTTCAGACCCTCCTCAACGTAGAGCCAGTTGTCCTCGGCAACCGAAGCCTGGGCCGTGTCGTCGCCATCACCACGGGTCTGGTCGTAACGACGGTGACCGCTCTGGAACATATTGAAGTCGAGCCACTCGGCGTTGTGGAACCAACGTACCGACGAGGTACGACCGAAGGGGTGGAAGGTCATCAGGTGGTTCTTGTCGATCGACTTGATGGTGCGGGCCAGCGTCTCCCACGAAGCGGTCTCCACGTCGCCCTTGATGTCGCCACCGATGAACCAGATGATGTTGGGCTGATCCTTGTAGCGGTTGGCCAGGAACTCGCCATAGGCCTGTGCCTGCTCAACGTTCATCAGACCCTTCTTTACGAGGCCACCCCAGATGCAGACCATACCGATGTAGATGCCGTTCTGCTCGGCCTTCTTAATCAGGTAGTCCATATTCTGCCAGTAGCCGTTCTCGCCCTCGGCCTCGATGACCGAGAAGTCGTAACCGTTGGGGTGCGAGAGCTTGCCGTAGGCGTTCGTGGCGGGTACACCGTTGATGGTCTGTACCTGTACAACGTTGTAGCCGGCATCACGGCAGGCGTCGAGGTAGAAATCGGCCTCCTCACGGGTCAGACGCTCGGGGAGCAACCAACCGGTCTCGCCCAACCAGAAGAAGGGGGTACCATTCTCGTGCTGCAGGTAGCGGCCATTCTCCGATACGCAGAGCTTGCCGTTATCCCAGGGCAACAGGTTCTCGGCCTGCTCGGCTTGGGGAGCACACGAAACGGCCAATGCCACGAAGGCAAAAATTGCAATCAGTCTTTTCATGGAATTAAGTGAATTAGTTAATAATTAGTTATTTACGTTTTTTTACTTGTTTGCCTGTTTCTGGGCGGCCTTCTCGGCGTTGCGCTTATCGACATAGGCCTTGAAGAGCGCCTTCCAATTGCGACCGTTGGCATTCAGGTACTGCTCGCACTTGGTCTTATAGACCTCGAAGACCTGCGAGATGCCCTTCATGCGGCGACACTCGAGTGCCTCCTCACGGGCCTGCTCAAGATAGCGGCGCAGCACGGCAGCCTCCTTGTCGGTCAGGTCGGGAACGATGGCATAGTAGCCCTTCATCGTGAAATCGACCTTGCCGATGGTGTAACCGTCCCAAATTTTGATGATTTGCTCCTTCGTGAGGTGCTTTTTCAGCCCCTTTACGAGCGTCTGGCGTACCGATGCGGGAATCTGCTGATCGGCCAGCATTTCGCGCTCTACGTCGTTCAGTTTGCGCCCCGTCTTGGCATCCACCTCGGGGTAGGAGGTGTAGGGGTGGGCGTTGTGCCACTCAACGACAGCCATACGGTGGTTGAGCACCAAATCAAAAACGGCCTCCTCCTTCTTCTTGTCGGTCAGTTCGAGCGCCTTTACGATCGCCTCCGAACGCTCCAAATACTTGGCATCGTCGGCCTGGCGTTTCTTCTCTTCCTTGCGCTTGTCGGTGTAGGCTTTGTAGAGCCCTCGCCAGGGGCGTCCCGTATTGGTAAAGTGTTGTTCGCACTTGGTCTTATAGATCTCGAAGACCTGCGAGATGGCCTTCATACTCTTGCACTCGAGGGCCTCCTCACGGGCAATCTTCAGCTGCTCGAGGATGTAGGCCTCGTCTTCGGGGGTCATATCGGGGACAATCGAGCGATAGCCCTGCAGAGTGAAGGCCACCTTGCCGACGGTGTATTCGTCGAAAATCTGCTCCACCTGGGCGGGGGTGAGCACTCGATTCAGCTCCTTGACCAGCCGCTCGTGTACCGAGGCGGGGATGCTCTTGTCGGCCATCATTTCACGCTCCACCTTCGAGAGCTTGCGGCCCGTTGCCTTGTCCACCTCGGGAATGGTGGTGTAGGGGTGGGTGTTGTGCCAATCACGCACTGCACGGCGGTGGTTGTAGATGGTCGTTACGGCGTGGTTGATGGCACGCTGATCCTTCAGGTTGAGTTTGGCAACCATCTCCTGAGCCTTGCGCATCACCGACTCATCGGCGGCGGCACTGCGTACACGCTCCTTGCCGAAGTAGGGGGCCAGCTGGTTGATCGAGCGGATGGCCGTCTCGGGCAGCAATTCGCCCTTGGCGCCAAACGAATAGAGGGCCTCGAAGGGCTCGATGGTCACCTCCTCTTCGTCGATTTTGCTCTTGTCCAAACCGAAGGCCGTGCCGAAGAACTCATAGACGGCCGAACGCTTGTTGGGGCCGAAGTCGTGGCCCTCGTTTTGCAGGTGTACGTTCGAGAGCTGCTGCTCGGCACCATACATTTGATAGACCTTTTGCAGGTAGGGGTACTCGATGGTCGGCACGCTCGAGGTCCAATCCTTGCCATCCGAAACCACACACAGCGGCTTGGGGGCGAAGATGGCGGC
The DNA here is from genome assembly GCA_937889065.1 of uncultured Alistipes sp. Taxonomy (GTDB): domain Bacteria; phylum Bacteroidota; class Bacteroidia; order Bacteroidales; family Rikenellaceae; genus Alistipes. Next base: position 10,249 of record CALAQA010000148.1, on the reverse strand, counting down.
CATCTCGGCCATACAGGTGCCGCCACCGGCCTGCATCACGGGCATACCGCTCTCGCAGGGGCAGCCGCCGTCGAAGTGCGACGAGAGGCTTACAACGGGGCAGAGGGCCGTGTAACGGTCATCCACCACGCTCAATAGCACCGAGTGGGCACCACCGCCCGAGCCGCCATTGACACCGACACGGGTAGCGTCGGCCGAGGGCAACGAGAGCAGGTAGTCCAAAATCGTGATGCCGTTCATAATCTGAATCTGCTGACCAAACGAGGTGCGGTGGGCTACGGAGGTCACCTGCAACTCCGACTCACCCCATCCGAAGAGGTCGAAATCGGCTGCAATGGCACCCATACGGGCCAGCGTAGCCATACGCTGCTGTTGGTCTTTGCGGTAGCGACCGTCGCCAAAGTGGCCGTTGGGGCAGACGATGACGGGGTGCGTACCCTTGGCGGTGGGGGCGTAAATCGAGCCGCAGACGTAGAGGCCGGGCAGGGTCTCGATGGCAAAGTTCTGCACCGTGTACCCCTTGAACTTGCGCACCTTCGAGAGGATGGGCTTCAGTTCGACACGCTGCTTGAGCAGCTCATCGACCCCCATCAGGCGGCGGGCATCCTTTCTGATCTCGGCACCTCGGGCCTCCAATGCCTCGGTCGAGGTGTAGAGCGACAGCAGATACTCTACCAGGCGGGCACCCTCGGCTTCGGTGCGGCGGTGGTGCTCGTAGGGCTTGATTTTATAATAGGTGTCGTGCTGCTTGACAAATTTGTAGTCAAACATCTTCAGTACGTTGTCCATCGACTCCTCGACCGAGTAGGGACGGATGCGCGAAGCGGCATAGGGGACCTTCAGCCCGGCCGTATCGACCTCAATCTTCAGGCGCACGCCAAATTGTTTCGAAATACCGTCCAGCACCTCCCCGAGCGGACGGGTCTGTGCCGGGTCTTGCGCCGTGGCCGTGAGGCCCAAAAGCGAGGCGCAAAGCAGAATAAATAGTCGTTTCATAGGTTTTTTAAGTTATTATTGTGTAATTGGTTAGCGGAATATCTGAACACCTCGTCCACCCTCGGCCTTCATCTGGCGGCCATCGGGCATAACGATGTCGGCACGGCAGTTGGTCGGAAGGGCCACACGCAACTCGAAGTCGTTGCGGTTGTCCCACTCTACCGTGATGGGTCCATAGAGCGATTCGTACGAAGCCTTGACCCACAACCCCTTCTCTACGGCTTGAGGGGCGATGGTCAGTGCCTGGTAGCCCTTGCCCTCGGTGTCGGGTTGCATACCCACCAACGAGCGGAACAACCACTCGTCGATCTGACCCATCATAAAGTGGTTCCACGACGAGCCCTGGCGGGGATCCCACTGCTCGGTGAGGGTCGTGGCGCCATACTTGAGCTGGAAGCCGTAGCCGGGGGCCTCCCAGTGGTTGTGCATTCGATACATCAACTCGTTCAGGCCGTTGCGGGCCAGCGTCTGGAAGAGGTAGCGGTTACCCACATCGCCCGTTGTCAGGCGGGTGCCGTGGGCCTCGATGTCGGCCACCAGATTCTTCAAAACCGCCTCACGGTGCTCTTTGGGTACCATTTCGAGGAACAACGGCAGGGCGTTGCTGCACTGGCTGGCCGTACCATATTGGTTGGTTGCAGGGTCGAGGTAGCGGGCATTGAAGGCTTGGCAAATCTGCTCGGCCAACGAGTGGTAGTAGGCTGCATCGTAGTCATTACCCACCATCTCGGCCGCCTTGGCCAGGTACGAAGCACCCATATAGTAGTGTGCCGAGGCCACCAACCCAACGGGGGTGTTGCGTGAGAAGCCGGCTCGGAAGTCGCCATAGTCGTACCAGTCGCCCAGACCGAAGTCGATCAGGTGGCCTTCCGAACGCGAGGTGAGGTAATCGACCCACCGACGCATAGCGGGGTAGTAGGTGCGGATGAGCGAGTCGTCGCCGTAGGTCTCGTAATACATAAAGGGGGCCATTACCACCGTGATGCTCCACTCGGGCGAGTCGTGGAAGGCGTCCATTCCCGGCCCCTCGAAGATGACATAGTTGGGGGCGGTGGTGGGAATCATACCGTCGGGGCGCTGGCTGTCGGCGATGTCACGCATCACCTTCGGCAGGTAGCTTGTCAGGTTGTAGTTGTAGAGCAAGCCCGGGCCGTTGAGGTGTACCTGCTCCAACCAACCCAACTTCTCACGGTGGGGGCAGTCGGTCCATACCGATTGCATATTGCTGCGCACGGCATGGTGGATAAGGCGGTGCGCACCATTCAAGACCTCGTTGTTGCTCTCAAACGAGGCCACGTCGGCCGCCGAGTTATGCACAAAGCAGGCGTTTATCTCCTTGATTACGGGCAGTTTGTCGGGGTTTTTCATTCCCTTCAGTACGCCGCCCTCGACCAAGATGTAGCGGAAACCGTAGTAGGAAAAACGGGGGTGCCAGACCTCCTCCTTGTCGCCTCGGAGGGTGTAGGTGTAGTAGTGCTGACGACCCGTTTGGCGCTGTTCGGTGGCAAAGTTTTCGGTGCGGGCCTCAGCCACCACGAGCGTAATTTTCTGTCCCGCCTTGCCGCTTACACGAATCTCGGGAAAACCGGCCATGTTCTGCCCCATATCCAGAAAGATGGCCGACTCATCGACCGTGCGTTTGGTCTTGACGGTTGCCTTCTCGACCTCCTCGGGGGTGAGCTTGTGCCACTCCTTGATGCCGTAGCGGCGCATAATCTTCACGGGCGGCGCCTGCTGCGGAACCAACTCGCCTCGGGGAGCTTCCTGCACCACCACCTCACGCCAATCGCTATCGTCAAACGAGGCGGTGTTCCACCCCTTTTGTTCGAGGCGGGCATCGTAATCCTCGCCGCCGTAGATGGTGTTGAAGGTGATGGGGCTCAGGTCGTAACGCCACGTCTTGTCCGAGGCAATGACCTCCTCGGTGCCATCTTCGTAGCGCAGGTGCAACTTGAGGTTGAGCGTCTCGGGGCCGAAGCCGATTTGCAGCTTGCGGTAACGCGAGCGATCGGCAATGTTATAAAAACCGTTGCCGAGCACGACGCCGAGGGCATTTTCGCCCCCATTCAGCAGCTCGGTGACGTCGTAGGTGTTGTAATAGACACGCTTGTGGTAGTCGCTCCACAGGGGGGCAAACTCGCTGTCGCCCACCTTCTTGCCATTCATCGAAAGTTCGTAGTGTCCCAATCCCGAGACATAGACTACGGCTTCTCGAACGGGCTTCGAGGGGCGGAACTCCTTGCGCAGACAAATCGACCTCCACGCCAGCGAATCAACCCCCTCCCAGGCGGCAATCACCTCGGGTTTGCGCAGCTCGCCACCGTGAAACTTGCGTCCCTCGGGCATTGCTGCATCGGCGTAGGTGATGGCTCCAATCCACGAGGCATCCATCCACTCTCGTGCGGGGGCCATACGGAAGGGATTCCACTCGCTCCACGGCTCGGCCTCGGGGCCAAACCACACCTGCACACGCCAGCGATAGCGCATCAACGGTTGCAGCGGCGAGCCTGCGTAGCTGACCAGTTGGCTTCGATCGGAGGCCACTTTGCCCGACTGCCAGACGCTGTTGCCCGCCTCATCGACCACCTCGATGGCGTAGGCCGCTTGGCGGGTCGGTTCGTCGGCTTTGCGGTCGGCCAACTGCCAACCAAAGCGGGGCGCAGCACTTTCCACGGCCAACGGCGAAGCCTCAAATTCGCAGGTGGTCTTCACCACCGTTTGGGCCGATGCGGTGAGGGTGGAAAGGAGTAGCGCCGTAAACGCAATATAGTGTGTTAAACGATTCATTTAGAGTACATTTTCGCAGATGATACGACCCAGTGTCGGACGGTTGCCCACCTTTTTGCCATCGACCATCACCGTCAGGCCCTTGCCCAGGTGGTAGCGATCGCCGTGGCGATCCCATACGATGGTAATGATGTGGTTGTGGTAGCGGACATTGTCCAGGCAGAACCAATCCCACTCCGTGTCGGGCAGCAGGGGATTGACCTCCAACGTGCGGTCGGCACGGGGGCGCAGACCGGCCAAACCCGTAATCATCAGGTCGTTGAAGGTCGAATGGTTGTAGTAGCGGGCACGCTCCTGATCGCCCTTGAGCCAGTAGCCCGTCACCTCGTCCAGATACTCGCCGATGTAGGGGCGACCACGGTGGTACTGCGACTCCACGTAGAGCTCCATGTGGCGGAAGTAGCTCTCGGCCGTTACGACGGGGTCACTCTCCGTGTTGAGGTAGTTGGCCAGTGCCGTGAGGGTCTGTGCCGAAGCGAAGGGCCAGATGGCACCGTCCCACTCGCATCGACCCACGCCACGGGTGCGGAACTCGGGGTGACGACGCTCGGCCGTAGTCAGACCGTAGGGCGAGTCGAAGCCCTCCTTGTCGTTGATCTGCAACCAGGCGGCGCCGTGCTCCTTCGTGGGGATGTTGAAGTACCAGGGGATGTAGCCGATGGCCTCACGCACGGCCGAGGTCTCCTCGCCACGACGGGTCTCGAAGAAGTGGTGATCGGCATTCCAGAGCTTGTTGAAAATCAGATTCTTAATCTCCTCGGCCTTGGCTTTGTAGAGACGCTCCTCGTCGGCTTTGCCCTGCATGGCGGCCATCTCGGCCAGGGCGAGGGCGTTGCCGTACATATAGCTGTTGATGGTCGGACGGGCGTACTGCTTTTTGCGGCCGCCGCTGATCGACTCCTCCATACCGTCCTTCACGTCCTCCTGCCAATACAGGCCGTCGGGCAGACGGTGGGTCTCCTCCCACCAAGCATACTCCGACTTCATATCTTCGTAGAGGTCAAGCATATACTCCTTGTCGGCATTGACCAGATAGCGGTTCCAGATGGCGGACGGATTCCACGAGCTGAACTTGGTCATCTTCTCCATACGACCACCCTCGTTGCCACGATACCAGGTGTGAAGAATCTGATTGAGGTACTCGTCGTTGTGCAGCCAACGGCTCTCGTGGATGTGGTGACCGATGGCGCAGGCAATCAGGTTGTACTTATCGGCGTAGGAACGATTGACCAAAAACTCGGTCATACCGTAGCCCACGGGGGTCTGCTTGATGTGCTTGCGCAGCGACCACCAGCGGAAGTAGAACATCTCCTCGAAGTTGTGCTGCGGGCAGTTGAAGAGCGGGATGTTCTTCTCCATCCAGGCCGAGGCCTCGCTGTTGGGGATGGCCTGGGCGATATTTTCGTCCTCCGACTCGTTGAAGACCTTTACGTAGTGGTCGAAGTCCTTGTAATTGAGCACCGCAGCCGAGGCGTTGGCATCGGCCGACGAGGTGCGGAAGTTGGCAATGCGGAAAGAGGCCATCGTGGTCGAATCGTTGGCGTAGGGCTGATCGGCATATTGGTCGGCCCAGGTATCAACGGTGGGGTGGTGGCGACGGGCACCGGTGCGGAATACCACACGCTCAATCGACTGCACGGGGGCGTAGAGCATACGGGTCGTACGCTTCTGACCATCGATATAGACCGTCGAGTTGCGGTCGTCGAGCGTGATTTCGACCTTCACACGGTAGGTCTTGCCCGGCTCGTAGTTCAGCACTCGGCCGTAACGGGCACCGCCCTTCGAGCGCATCTCGCCTGCCTCCGTCAAATCGATGCGGGCGCAAGCCGTGCCCTCTTCATCGACAAACTCGATTTCGAGGTGGCCGTGGTCGTTCTGGGCGGCCTGGAGGTCAAACTCGACCGTGAGGAGGCGCGACGCGGGAATCTTGCGCTCGACCTTGGCATCGAAGAAGGGGTCTTTGTCCGAGAGGGTGAGCCACTTGCCCTCCAAGGCTACGGGGGCCCAAACACCCGAGTAGATGTTCCAGGTCTTCAGGTCGCGCAACTCCTTGTAGTCGGCGAAGTTGTCGTCGGCGTGGGCCGTGGCGTGCTGCTGCACGGGCACGGGGATGCGGCTCACCCACATATCCTCCTTATTCACGCTGTAGGTAATCCACAGATCGCCATCCTCGGGCACGCCGTTACCCTCCTGAATGCCACGCACATACTGCGGACCGAACGACTTATATTGACCGGCGTAGCGCATCGGGGGCACCTCGCCGTAAACCAGATTCAGGGTGGTATATTCCAGACCATCCTTCGAGAGCGAAATGGCCAGCGGCCAGCGGAACTCCGAGGGGTTATAGACCGTAGCGTAGCTGCCGTCCGAGAGACGCTGACCCCAAATTTTGGCATTGCTGTTCACAAAACCCTTGGCACGGGCAATCGGCTCGGCCCAGGTGTTGCCGCCATCCTCGCTGATCGAGGTGAGGGCGTGCTTCCACAGCGAGACGATGCGGCCATCCTCGAGGGTGTAGCTGCAGAAGGCCTTGAAGGGCTTGTGCAGGGGGATGATGGGATCCTCACGGTCGGCCTCCTCGACCCACTGCATACGCTGGATGGGCGAAGCGAGAATCTCCTCGCAGGCCTCACGGAAGCCCTTGTCCTTCGAGCGGGTGTAGAAGGGGTAGGCGGCATTCTTCTCGTTGAAGGCGTGGTTGAAGTAGATGAAGTAGATGGGACCGAACGAGCCATCCTCGTAGATTTCGCGCACCACGCGGCCGATGCCGTTGCCGTCGTTAGGATCATCCTTCGGGAAGAGCGAGATGCCGTAGTTGCCGATGGCAATCAGACGGTCCGACTTCGAGATGTAGAAGCCCACACGCTGGTGCATAATGGCGTCGATATCTTTGGCCACCACCGAGCCATCCTTCGTGAAGCCGTCGGGGATGCGGTAGATGGGGAACAACACCTCGGGGTTGGTCCAGGTGTAGCCATCCTTCGAGCGCTGCAACATGGTCATCGAGGGGGGAACGTGCTCATCGACGGGGTCACACAGATAGTGCATATAGAACGAACCACGCCAATAGGCCATCATCGACTGGTGGTTGTAGGTCCAACCGTTGCCGTTGGTGGTATGGCCCATATGGCGGTTGGCACGCATTGTCTGGATGTTGTGTACACCCACCACGGGCGAGAGTCCGCCATCGTGCAGGTTGGGGTTCGAGAGTTCACTGCCGGTGTAGTGGATGCGGTCGGTGGTCTGCGCTGCGGCGGGCCATCCCATCGCCAACACCACAAGCGTTGCGAAGAGTGCTTTGAGGTTGTGTTTCATCGTTAGATATTGGTTTTTAGGTTTCTTAAATTTTTTGCTTTTTCAATGGTTGGTTGCCCCACTTTTTTGTTTCGTTGCGGTCGGGGCATAATACCGCATTATACCAATCAGACAAAAATAGTTAAACTTTGCCATATATCGGTATAAAAAAGTGCTAAATTTTTCCTTTTTTTGTTTCGGGTGTCGTTTTCTTGAAATAAATATGTATTTTTGTTAATTAGAATAAAACTAACATTACTATAAAACCTATGACCAAACGAATTTTTATGCTTCTGACTGCCGCAGCTACGCTGTGGGTGGTCTCGGCTGCGGCGCAGGATGCCGCAACGGCAGGTCTGACCGATATGCGTCAGAGCCGTTTTGCCAAGATGTCGAACACGCCGCTGGGCGCCGTACGCTGGACGGGCGGCTTCTGGGGCGAGCGCTTCGAGGTGTACAGCAAAACCTCGGTGCAACATATGTGGGAGATTTGGAAGGCTCCCGAGATTTCGCACGGATTCCGTAACTTCGAGATTGCCGCAGGTACCTGCGACGGTCACCACTCGGGTCCTCCGTTCCACGATGGCGATATGTACAAGTGGATGGAGGGCGTAGCCGCTGTCTATGCCATCACCAAAGACCCCGAGTTGGACAAAATTATGGACACCTTCATCGAGCAGGTCGTTAAGGCGCAGCGTGAGGATGGCTACATCCACACCCCCGTCATCATCGACGAGCGCAACAAGGGCATCGATACCCACAGCCACAAGCCCCAGCAGGCCATCGGTACGAAGGTGGGTGGTGCCGACGAGAAGGGTGCCTTTGCCAACCGTCTGAACTTCGAGACCTACAACCTGGGCCACCTGATGATGGCCGGTATTACGCACTACCGTGCCACGGGTAAACGCACGCTGTTCGATGCCGCGATCAAGGCGACGGATTTCCTTTGCCACTTCTACGAGACGGCCTCGGCCGAGTTGGCCCGCAACGCCATCTGCCCCTCGCACTATATGGGCGTGACCGAGATGTACCGTGCCACGGGCAACCCTCGCTATCTGGCACTGGCCAAGAACCTGATCGACATTCGCGGTATGGTCGAGAACGGCACGGACGACAATCAGGACCGCATCCCCTTCCGTGAGCAGTACAATGCGATGGGCCACTCGGTGCGTGCCAACTACCTCTATGCAGGTGTGGCCGACGTCTATGCCGAGACGGGTGAGGAGCAGCTGATGAAGAACCTGACGAGCATCTGGAAGGATATCGTGACCCGCAAGATGTATGTAACGGGTGCCTGCGGCGCCCTCTACGACGGCACCTCGCCCGACGGCACGGTCTATGAGCCGGACCTGATTCAGAAGGTGCATCAGAGCTACGGCCGCCCCTACCAGCTGCCCCAATCGACCGCCCACAACGAGACCTGCGCCAACATCGGCAATATGCTCTTCAACTGGCGTATGTTGCAATCGACGGGCGAGGCCAAGTATGCCGAGATTGTCGAAATGGCCCTCTATAACAGCGTATTGAGCGGTGTGAGCCTCGACGGTAAGCACTACTTCTACACCAACCCGCTGCGTCTGAGCGAGGATCTGCCCTATACGCTGCGTTGGTCGAAGGTGCGTGAGGAGTACATCACCCTCTGCAACTGCTGCCCGCCCAATACGCTGCGTACCATCTGCGAGGCGCAGAACTATGCCTATACGATGTCGGACGACGCCCTGTGGTGCAACCTCTATGGCGAGAGCGAGCTGACGACCACCTACGCCGGTAAACCCTTCGTGGTGAAGCAGAAGACGGGGTATCCTTACGACGGCAACATCCTTTTGGAGGTGGCCGAGATTGCCAAGAAGAGCCCGATGAAGCTCTACCTGCGTATTCCCGAGTGGTGCGACAATGCCACCATCAAGGTCAATGGCAAGGCGGTAAACGTAGCCACGAAGGCCAATACCTATGCCTGCGTGGAGCGCACCTGGAAGCGAGGCGATAAGGTGGAGCTGGCCCTCGAAATGCGTGTAAAACTGTTGGAGTCGAATCCGCTGGTCGAGGAGAGCCGCAACGAGACCGTCGTTAAGCGTGGTCCGCTGGTATATTGCCTCGAGAGCTGCGACATCGAGGGTGGTAAGAAGATCGACAACGTGCTCATTCCGAGCAACATCAACCTTACTCCCGTCCCCTACGAAATCGAAGGCTCGAAGATGGTGGCCCTGGAGGGTACGGCCCGCCTGATGGAGGAGAAGTCGTGGGAGAACACCCTCTACCGCGAGGTGGGCAAGGCCGACGGCGAGGTGAAGATTCGCCTCATCCCCTACTTTGCGTGGGGTAACCGCGGCAAGGCCGAGATGACGGTTTGGATGCCGCTGGCCCGCTAATCGAACAGAACGAAAAACCTAAACATAACGAAAACTATGAGTGCAACGAAAAGCTCGTTGAAGAGTACCCTGGCGGTATCTCTTACCAATTATCTCGATGCCGGTGCCATCGTAGCCGGCGCAAGCGGTCTGACGCTGTGGCAGTCCTACCTGGGCCTCTCGGAGGGTCACCTGGGTTGGCTCAATGCCATCTCGGCCAACTGCCTCGGTGCCGCCATCGGTGCCATCATCGGCGGTTTTTTGGCCGACAAGTATGGTCGCAAGGCGATCTACACCTACAATATGCTCGTTTATATGTTGGGCGTGGCTCTGATTATGGTCTCGGTGAACTTCCCGATGCTTCTGTTGGGCTTCCTCGTAACGGGTATCTCGGTCGGTGTGGGCGTTCCCGCTTCGTGGACCTATATCTCCGAGAACTCGGAGGTGGGCAACCGTGGTCGTAACATCGGTATCTCGCAGATGGCGTGGGGCATCGGCCCGCTCATCATCCTGCTGCTCGGTACGCTGTTGGCTCCCCCGACGGGTGAGGCGGCCAGCGGTGGTCTGCTGTTTGGCCTTTCGGAGGCGGTCGGCGGTTGGTTTGGCGTCGAGGGTGCAGCCCTGAATGTCTTCTCGAGCCGCATCGTCTTCTTCTCGCTCTTTGTAGTTGCCTTCATCGCCTGGAACCTGCAACGTCGTCTCGACGAGTCGGCCGAGTGGAAGGCCGCTAAGGCCGAGGCTGAGAAGCAGCCCAAGCAGGCTACGGCAGGCAGTGTGTTTGCCTCGTTTGGCAAGCTCTTTACCAACAAGACCAACATCTTCAC
>CALAQA010000147.1:0-9403 GCA_937889065.1 uncultured Alistipes sp. | reverse complement strand
CCACAGCCACCGCCATACCGAGCACCGAGACCAGCGCAATCGACTTCAAAGCGGGGTGTTGAGCCAAAATCAAGACCCCCATACCGACAATGGTCGTGAAGGCGGAGAAGAAGATGGCCGTTTTGTGGGTCGAGAGCATCCGTCGGCCGGTAGCGTACTCCTCCCTCAAGCCATCCATAATGAAGATCGAAAAGTCGTCGCCGATACCGAAGATAAAGGTGGCCAAAATGATATTGACGATGTTGAAACGAATATCCAACAAGGCCATCAGCCCCAGAATGATGACCCACGAAATGGCCATCGGCAGGAAGGTCAGAAGGGCCAACTCGATGCGCCCATAGGTGATGTAGAGGGCCGCAAAGACAATGAGCGACGAGACAAAGAGGATGAAGTTGAAATCTTGGCTCGCCTCGTCGGCCATACGGGCCGAGAAGTAGGCACGGTCGATGATGGCCGCCTCGCTTTCACGCTCGATTGCCCCATAGACCGACGCTTTGTCCTCGCCATCCAACGTGATGCGTCCCACCAACAAAAGCCCCTCATCGGTCGGGTTCAACCAATCGGAGAGCAACGGTGCATCGGCCAACTCGTCGTGCGTATAGCCACACGGAACGTATTGGGTGGTAAGCATTTCGGCCAACTGCGGAAAGGCACCTCGGCGGAAACCTCGCCGCTCGATCGTCTGCTCGAAAAGCGACAACGTTGCCTCACGCCGTGTGGCCCAGAAGGCCTCCCAACGGGCGATGCGTTCGTGCTGGGTGGTGCTGTCGATGACAAAATCGGCCGCCGAGATGTAGTTCTCCACCTCGCCTCGACGGCGCAACTTCGCCATCACCTGCTCCAGGGAGTGTTGCTCGTCGCTGCGGCTCACCAGGTAGATTTGGCGGCTGCGAGTCGTGAACTCCTCGTCGATGCGCTGCTCGGCTCGGGCGATGCGTTCGGGCACATACCCCAGCGAGGTCATATTGCTGTCGAACGAGGCATCGCGATAGAAGAAGAGCATCACCACCGTCACCACCACGATGCCCCCCACCAACCAGCCGTTGCGCTCGTAGGGGTAGCCGTTCACCCGCTCAATCAGACGCAGCAGACCGCTCTTGGCAGCCCCCGCCTTCGGGCGGAGGAAGTGGGGCAACACTACGAGGCAAAAGAGCGTCGTTCCGATGAGTGCCAGGGCCGAGAAGAGCCCCAAATCGTGCAGCAGGACCGACCCCGTAAAGGTCAGCGCCACAAAGGCACCGATGGTAGTCAGGCAGCCGATCGTGAGCGGGTAGCTCAAATCCCGAATAATCTCTCGGGGGTCGGAGCAGTGGTTGGTATGCGAGACGACGTGAATCGAGTAGCTCAACGCAATGCCCAGAATCACCGCCCCTGCACCGACGGCAATGGCCGAAATCGACCCCTGCGTAAGGCTGATGAGGGCCAACGCAAAGAGGGCACCAAACAGGGGAGGCACGATGATGAGCGGAATGGCACGGCGACTGCGGAACGAACAGCAGATGACCGTGATGATGACCACCAAGGCCAACGTAAGCGTCAGGGCCGTATCGTGCTTGATGCGGCGGGCATTATGCACCGCCACCACCGGACCGCCGACCGAGGTAATCTCGACCTCAAACGCCTCCCCGACTCGCTCCGCAGCCCCCTCCAAGGCCTCGACCAGGCGGTCGTTGTTGCCCGTGCTGCCCATCGCGTGGGCGGGCGAGAGGAAGATGAGCATCGCCCCCAAATTCTCGGTAAAGAGGTGTCCGTCGTAGAGCGTATAGCGGTTCTCCGAGCCGAAACGCTCGAAGCGGCGCAGCAGGTGCGACCCCAACGAAAGGGGATCACGGCGCACCATATCGCCCACCACCATCGCCATCGGCGAGGTGAGGCGTTCGTACAATCCATCGATCGAGGCGGCCATCCCTTGCGGGGTCAGCAGCGAGTCGATGCGTGCATAATCGGCCTCCTCCAACCAGATGGGCAGGTAGCGGTAGATGAATTCGGCACCCCCCTGCAAGGTACGCTCGTCGGCACCCGTCGATATGGTGCGCAGCAACCCCTCGTCACACAAGGGGGCTATCTCTTCACAAAACCGATCGCCCGCCTCGACCATCGTGTCGGCATCGTCGCCCTCGACCAGGACCAAGATGCGGTCTTTGAGGCTCAACTGATCGAAGAGCCCCTTACGATTGCGCTCGTCCGAGCCGAAGAAGGAGGTGATGTTCTCCTCGAAGCGAAGCTGCGTGACGGGCCACACCAGAAGAGCCGTCACCACCGCAAGCAGCAACAGCAATCCTCCTCGTCGCTCGGAGAACCAATCGTAGAGACCTATGAAGAGTTTATTCATTGTTCGTAGGGGTTGTAGTTCTTGGTTTGCGCCCCGCCAGCGTCATCGCCACCCAGCCGATCAGGGTCACCGCACCGCCTGCCAGCACTGCCAGAGCAACACTTCCCACCAGGTAGTGGGCCACGCTGCGCGAGAGGGCCTCGAACGAGATGTCGTCGAACGAAATCAACAGTTCTCCACCACACATCGTCACCCCCAGCCAGACCGAGCCGAAGAGAATGAAGGGAATCATCGGCGGGATGCTCACATTCGAGAAGACGACACTCACCACCTTGTTGAGCCGCATCACGTGGGCCGAGAGGGCGGCAAAAATCATCTGGTAGCCCCACAGCGGGATGATGCCGCAAAAGACACCCCACCCCATCGCCAAGGCCATCCGAAGGTTCGAGTCGGCCGTATGGAAAACCTGCTCGGAGAAGAACTTGCGAATGTTCTCACGCGTCAGCGAGCGGATAAATCGCCAGGGATAGTAGAAGAGCAGTGCCCCCAGCACCAAGACCGTGTTCAGGATCGAGATACGGGTAAAATCACGCACGGGGCGGAAATGCGACACCCGCTCTTCGGCAGGCGGATAATAGACCTTGATGGGGATATTCTCGACATTTACACCTCGCCAGGCGGCACGCACAATCACCTCAACTTCAAACTCATAGCCCGAGCAGAGCAGGTGCATACGTTGCAGTTTCTTCAGCGGATAGAGTCGAAAACCCGACTGCGTGTCGTCGAGCCGAATGCCCGTCTCGACCCGATACCAGAAGTTCGAGAAGCGGTTGGCAAAGGTGTTCTTCGAGGGCATATTCTCGGCCGTAAGGTTGCGGGCACCAATCAGCAGGCTCTCGGGCACGGCCTGAATGCGCTCGGCAAAGCGGGGAATATCGTCGGCATAGTGTTGGCCGTCGGAATCGATCGTCAGGGCGTAGTGGTAGCCCCACTCCCAGGCCGCCTTCAGCCCCGTCTGCAAGGCACGCCCCTTGCCCCGATTCTTCGGATGGGTCAAGATGCGGATGCCCTCGATGGCGGCCAAAATCTCGGCCGTCGAGTCGGTCGAGCCATCGTTTACAACCAGCACCTCGTCGGCCCAGCAACGCACCTCGCCGATGACACGGGCAAGGGTCCCCGCATTGTTGTAGGTGGGGATGACAACGAGACACTTCAGCGCTCGGAGTGTTTGGCGGCATTCTTCTTGGTGGAGCATTACTAACGAAGCGGATAGGTGTAAAAATGGGTCGAAAGTTTCAGTGCCACACGCTCGCCGTCATAGACAACGGCACGCAGGTGGTCGGCGTTGATGGTCATCTCCAGACGCAGACGCAACCCCTTGCGAGGCACGAGCGCCGAGACAAACTTACACTCTTTGAGGGTCGTAAAGCGCACCTTGCGCCCCACGATCACGGCCAACTGTTCACGCAGGATGGTCATCGTCACCACCCCCGGAACAACGGGTTGCGAGGGGAAATGTCCGCCGAAGAGGGGGTGATTTTCGTTCACCTCCACCTCCACAGTAAAGAGTTGTCCCGCTTGATGTTGCGATAAGACCGTATAGAAATTTCCGTCAAAAAGCATCGGTTAGCGGTTCAGTTGTTTGTCGTAAAAACGGTAGGCGGTGTAGTCGCCCGAAGGCTCCTCCATACGCAGCTCTTCGAGGGTCATCGTGACTCGCTCGAAGCGCATCCGAATGGCCCCCATACGGGCAGCCATACGCCCTTTGCGGGGGTGCAGCGTCACCTCGTAATGGGTCGGTTGCTCGCTGAGTTCCATCGTAAAGCCACCCGTCAGGCTCGCCACATCGCCCGTCATACAGGCCGAGAGGATGCGTTTCAACTCGCGGAGCATCGGGTTGGACTGGATGCGCACCTGCTGCTCGATGCCCGCCGTACGCATCGTGAAGGAGGCCTCGCTCATACGGATGAAGTCGCCCCCCTCGAAGTCGAGGTGGATTTGGTCGGGGCGCACATAGCAGAACGCTCCCGCACGGCGCACCTCGTTTTGCAGAATCTGCATCACCCGCACCTGCTCAAAGCGGCAGTCGATGCGGTCGATGGTTTGGCTCTTGGCAGCCAGCTCTTGGGCAAAGCGTGCCGTTGGGTCGGTTTGGGCAACGCTCCACTGCAACGAGAGGAGCAAAATGAGCAACAACAGACTATTTTTCATAGGCTTCGATTTCAAAAAGTTCATCCACCGTGGCGGTGGTATAGTTTTGCGCTTTAAGCGCCACCAGCAGCCGATCGAGCAGCTCGGCAGCCCCCTCCACACGGTCGTGCAGCAGCACCACGCCCCCGGGATGGAGGTGCGAAAGGATGCGCTCCAAGACCCGTTGTCGGTCGCCCTTCATCGTGTCGAGCGAACGGATGCTCCACCCCACCGAGACGACCCCCGTACGGCGTACGGCACGGGCCACATTGGGGTTCGTAACACCAAACGGCGGGCGGAAAAGGCGCATCCGAAGCCCCGTCAGGCGGGTTACGAGTGTGCGGGTGCGGTCAATCTCGTCGGCAATCGTGCGGCTGCGCTTCAGCGGAAGCGAGGCGGTGTGGGTCGAGGTGTGGTTGCCGATGGTGTGTCCCTCGGAGAGCATCCTTAACAGCAGTTCGGGGTGTGCTTCGATGCGCTCGCCCACCACAAAGAAGGTGGCACGCACACCGTGACGTTTCAGCACATCCAACACCCGAGGGGTCTCTTCGGCATCGGGCCCGTCATCGAACGTAAGGGCCACGACCCGTCGATGGGTCGTCGTACGGCACAGCATCCCCAGGTAGATGCCGCTGCGGACATCGGCCGAGGCCCAGACCAAAAAGGCGGTCACGGCCACAATAAGCGTTATGAGCACTATCCAAGACATTCCACTACCATCACCACAGGGGCGACCTGCGGCTGTTTATTATAAATAAGTACCCGTTCAGCCCCGGCCTCGATACGCTTCACGGCTCGATGCAACAACATCGCCGAGTAGGTCGGATACCACGTTGTATCGCTTTGACGCACCACCTCACCTGCACCAAAACGCTCCGTGAGGGCCTTTTCGTCCAACTCCTCCGCAAGCCACTCGATGCGACGAAGCGAGGCAACACTCTCTTTGCTACGCTCGGCCGTGAGGGTTAGAAACAGGGCCCCCTCGCCTGCCGTGTGGCTTCGATAGAGCCCCATACGGCGTTGCAGTTTGTCGAGGGTCGGGGTCAGTTCGTCGAAGGCACCCACCAAGACCCGCCGAGCGTCGCCATCCTCGATGCGCAACCACCCATCCAACAGGGCATTCTCGAAGCTCGACACCACCCCTGCATAGGTCATATTGTAGCACCTATTGTGGCGGAGCAGGGCCACAAGGCCACCCACCGTATTGAAGGTCGATTGGATGAAGGGGGTGGGATTGAGCAACTCTTCACGGCTCTGAATCATCGTCCCAAGGAAGCGTTCGCTATCGCCCAGGCAGCCCCACCCCGTAGCGGTGATGATGCCGTCGAGTGTGTCGATCTGCTCGACTCCCCCCAACGACTCGATGGCCGTGCCGACACCGAGTTTCAACACACGGCTCATACGGCGGCGCACCGAAGCCTCCTTGACCAACTCCTTCAAATCGGCTTGGGCCTCCGAGGAGGCGAGGATATGTTCAATGTAGCAGGCCATAATCAACACTTTTTCAAGACGATAGCGGCACAATTACCGCCAAAGCCAAACGAATTCGACAAGACCACATCCACCTTTTGCGCCGTTTGGCACTCCGTGACGGGGCGCAGACCCAACCCCTCGATGGGGGTCGTGAAGCGCAGCGAGGGCCAAAGGCTTTGGTGGGCAATAGCGAGGGCCGAAAAGACCGCCTCGATACCACCTGCGGCGGCTAAGGTGTGGCCCGTAAAGCCCTTCGTGGAGCTGAACGGCGGCACCCGATCGCCAAACAGGCGGCAAATGGCTCGCCCCTCCGAGAGGTCGTTGTTGCCCGTACCTGTGCCGTGGGCGTTGATGTAATCGACCTCCTCGGGGCTGACAGCGGCCCGTTGCAGGGCCTCCTGCATCGCCAGAAAAGCCCCTTCCCCCTCCTCCGACGAGGCGGTTTGGTGGTGGGCATCGTTGCGGTTGGCAGCACCTGCCAAAAGGCAATAGGGGGTGCGGCTGCACTCCTCCTCACGCTCCAAAACCACATAACCTGCCCCCTCGCCCAGATTCAGCCCCGCACGGTGCTCGTCGAAGGGGCGACACGGCTCCTCGTCGAGAATCATCAGCGACTTAAAACCGTTCATCGTGAAGGCACTCAAGGCATCTGTTCCGCCCACCACTACGGCATCGCAGAGGCGGTGACGCAGCAGCTTCTCACTCAAGATGAAGGCGTTGGCAGCCGACGAACAGGCGGTGCTGATGGTGGCACGGTGACCCGTAAGGTGGTAGTGGCGGGCTATGGCCTCGGTCGAGGCCGAGCAGTCGTGCATCCGTACATCACGCAGACGACCCGCCGTTTCATCCTCCAGAAAGGGAGCAAAGAAGTGTTCCGTTAGGTCCATACCCCCCACCGAGGTGGCCGAAATCAGTCCGATGCGTTTCGTGGTCGGATCGAGGGCGGCATCCCGCAACGCCTCGCCCACGGCCACCATCCCCAAAAGGGCGGTGCGTGAGAGGTGTGCCGAAGGCTCCACGCCACACAGGCGGTGCAAGGCCTCGTTGTCCAACGCCACCTCCCCCACAGGCAGGCGGTTCACCGTCTGCAACAGCCGAGGCGACGACACAATGCCGCTTTGGCCCCGACGAAGCCTTTCGAGGTGGCTTTCAACACCCACCCCCAGGGCCGAGACGACTCCCAAGCCACTCACTACGATACGCATCTGTTTTCGATTGAATTTCAGCGGATTACTTACGGTTAGCCATCACATACTCGGCCAAGCTCTTCACCGAGTAGAAGACGGGCTTCGCCTCGGCCGTATTGGCCAGACGCACACCGTAATACTTCTCCAAAATCAGGATAATCTCCAAGGCATCGATCGAATCCAGCCCCAACCCCTCGCCAAACAGCGGAGCCTCGGCGTCGATATCCTCGGCGGTCAGTTCCTCGAGGTTCAGCTCCTCGATCAGATGCTCTTTCAGTTCCAGAATCAGTTGTTCCATCGTTTATTTAATTAGTTGGTTTCCAATAGTTTCAAATCAAATTCCCAGCCCTCGCCCAGCTTCTCGGCTCGGCCCGTAATGGCGGCTCTTGCACGGCCTGTTTCCAGCAGGATGCGGGCATAGCACTCGGCCACCACCGCATCGCGGCTCTCTATAAAGAACGTATTATCGCCCTGAATCTTGTGGCGGATGCAGACCTCGCCCACCGCCACGTTGGGAAGCGTATAGACAAAGAGGGCCGGCGAAGTCCCCTCGGCGGGGTGCTGCTCCACCAGACGTTGGTGCTCGCAATCGGCATCGAGCGACGAGGAGCGGTTAGCGAGGATGACGGCCACCTCCGTCGGGCCGTATTGGGGATAGAGTTCCCGACCCTCCAAGAGGCGCATCGTGGCAACGTACAACCCTTTGGCCAGGTCGCTCATCTTGTAAAACTTCATATTCTTCTCGCCCAGCGTGCGGTACTCCTCACGGATAAACTCGGCAAAGGGTTTCTCGCTTTGGGGCAGTCGGTAGTGGGCCGTCTCGTGAATCTCCACCTCGGGCAGCAGGGGCTGACGCTGCTCGGGCTCCATCGAGAGGACCAGCGCCGCATTGCAACCGCCAAATCCCGAAGCGGTCTTGACGGCTATGCGTTGCTCAAGGGGTTGTATCTCTCGGCTCACCTGCATCGGGCAGGGCAGATCGATGGTGCGCAACCCCTTCGTGCCCACCGCCTCGCCACGGCGCAGTTGGTCGGCCGTCAGGATGGTCTCCACCACCCCCGAGGCACCCAGCGTGTGGCCGATGTAGCCCTTCAGGCTGTTGGTCGGTGTTTGATCCAGACCCGCCAAAAAGAGGGCGCGGCTCTCCATTTCGTCGTTGTAGCGGGTCGCCGTGCCGTGCGTATTGACCATACCCACCTGTTCGGGGTCCAGACCCGCCTCCTCCAACGCTCCACTGATGGCGTAGTAGAGGCCGTCACCCGTGCGGGAGGGGCCTGAAATGTGGTTGGCATCGTTCGTCACCACACCACCATCCAAGCGTACCACCGCCTCTTCGGCTGCCGAACGATCGGCCGTCAGAAGGAGTGCACCGACCGCCTCGCCCAGCGTCAAACCGTTGCGGGTAACATCGTAGGGGCGGCAGGCTTCGTCGTCCAACGACTTGAAGGACTGAAAACCCGAGGCGATAAACTCGCCCACCAAATCGCCACCCACCACCAAGGCGTGGCGGCAAGCCCCCTGTTCGATGAGACGACGGGCCACGATGAGTGCCGAAAGGCCCGAGATGCAGGCATTCGAGATCAGAATCGGCTCACGCACCGCCCCCACCAACTCACGCAGTTGGGTCGCCGTGGTCGAGAGAAAGACCTCGTCGGGAAGCTCCTCGGTATGACCCTCCAGGGCGGCAATGTTGCCCTTGGTGGTCGAAACGACGAGTTGCAGTTGCGGATCATCGACCGCCAAGCCCGCCTCACGAATCACCTGCTCGGCCAAGCGCACCAGAAGGGTGACAAAACGCTCCTCACGGGGGATGTTCGCCTCCTGCTGCAACGCACCAAAGGGGATGCCGAGCGTGGCATCTTTCTTTAGGCCGCTCACCCCCTTCATCATCGCATCGAGGGTTTCGGCACGGTTGCCCAGCGCAGTCTCGATTGCCGCAGGACCCAGATAGACGGGGGTTATTTCGTTAAGTTGTTCTCTTTCCATCGTTTCACAAATTCGGGCAGGTTCAACTCCATCTCCCCTGCCCCGTTGACAAAGACCTGCGTCGTACGACCTCGGGCGGCCAACTCGCCATCCGCACGGCGCACCTCGTAGCAAAAGCAGAGTTTGGCAGCCTCCGAGTCCAGATAACCAATCTCGATGGTCGCCTCCTCCTCCAAACGCAAGGGGCGCAGGTAGTCGATCTCCATCTGCACAATCGGCGCCGTATAGCCCGCACCGTAGATGTCCAGATAGCCGATGCCGGGGTACTTGCGACCAAAGGCCTCACGCCCATCTT
>CALAQA010000146.1:0-9752 GCA_937889065.1 uncultured Alistipes sp. | reverse complement strand
ACCATCACACGGGTGTTGCTCGACTTCATCGAGACCACCACCTGGTCGAACTGCTCACGACGGCAGATGCGCAAAAACTCCATCGCCGAGACCACCATCCCTTCGGGCGTATCGCCCCACTCATCGAAGATGCGCTTGGCCAACGAGCCGTGATTCACCCCGATACGCAGTGCCACGCCTCGCTCACGACATTGGGCGATGAGGGCCTCCAACTCGCCACGATCGAGGCGATAGTTACCGGGATTGATGCGCACCTTATCGACATAGTTGGCCGCAATGGCTGCCACCTCGGGCACGAAGTGGATGTCGGCCACAATCGCCGTTTGGAAGCCATCGGCACGCACCCCTTCGACAATCTGTTTCAGGTTCTCGCCCTCACGACGCCCCTGGGCCGTAAGGCGGACAATTTTGCCTCCCGCACGGTCGATGCGCTCGATTTGAGCCACCGAGCCGGCGGTATCGTTGGTCGAAGTGTTGGTCATCGACTGCACGGCAATCGGCCGATTGCCGCCAATAACTACCCCACCGATACGAACTTCGTGGGCGGGACGACGGGTATAACGGGTCAAATCCATCTTTTAACAACTTTTTGCAGAGCAAAGATAGGAAAAATTTGTATATTTGTGAGCTATGGACCATCTATTGCGACAAGATATTAAATATGTAGCCGGCGTGGGCGAAGCACGAGCCAAACTCTTGGCCCGTGAGTTGGACATCTGCACGGTGGGTGACCTGCTGAACCACTTTCCCTTCCGCTACATCGACCGCAGCCGTATCTACCCCATCAACGAGATTACCGAGGCGGCCTCGCTGAACTATGTCCAGATTCGGGCACGGGTCATCGGCCTCAGTTACAGCGGCGAGGGGCGTCGCAAGCGTTTCAACGTGGTGGTGCAGGATTCGACGGGCGGAGCCGACCTGGTTTGGTTTCAGGGCATCAAATGGATCGAGAAGCGCATCGAAGTGGGGCGTGAGTACCTCATCTTCGGGCGACCCTCCTTCTACCGAGGCACCCTGCAGTTGGCCCACCCCGAGGTCGAGACCATCGAGCAGGCGATGAGCCGCAAGGCCGAGAGCGGAATGCAGGGCATCTACCCCTCGACCGAGAAGCTCTCGTCGATGCTCGGCACCAAAGGGATGTATCGCATCGTGCAGAATGCCTGGGCACTCTTGACGGGGCGCATTGCCGACCCGCTGCCCGAGGCGATGCGACGTCGTTACGGCCTCATCGACCTCCACGAAGCCTATCGCAACATCCACTTCCCCCAATCGGCCGAGCTGTTGCGTCAGGCCCAATACCGCCTCAAATTCGACGAGTTGCTGGGCATTCAGCTCGGCGTGCAGGCCCGTCGTTCGGAGCGTATGGGCAAGCAAAACGGCTTCCTCTTTGCGAAGGTGGGAGGCGTATTCAACACCTTTTACAGCAAACACTTACCCTTCCCCCTGACCGGTGCACAGAAGCGGGTCATCAAGGAGATTCGCCAAGATACCGTCACGGGCTACCAGATGAATCGTCTGTTGCAGGGCGATGTGGGGTCGGGCAAGACGTTGGTGGCACTGATGTCGATGCTGCTGGCCGTCGATAACGGTTTTCAGGCCTGTCTGATGGCCCCGACCGAGATTCTGGCCCGTCAGCACTATGCCACCATCACCCGTATGTTGGGCGACCTGCCCGTGCGGGTGGGCATCCTGACCGGCTCATCGAAAACGAAGGAGCGCCGCACGGCCCTCGAGGGGATTGCCTCGGGCGAAATCAACCTACTCATAGGCACCCACGCCCTGATTGAGGATCGGGTGCAGTTCCAAAACCTCGGTTTTGTGGTCATCGACGAGCAGCACCGCTTCGGCGTGGAGCAGCGTGCCCGCCTTTGGACCAAGAATCAGCAGCCGCCCCACATTCTGGTGATGACCGCCACCCCCATCCCCCGCACGTTGGCAATGACGCTGTACGGCGATTTGGATGTCTCGGTCATTGACGAGCTGCCCCCCGGCCGCCGTCCCATCCAGACCTACCACTACTACGACTCGGCACGCCTGCGCCTGTGGGGATTCTTAAAACAACAGATTGCCCAGGGGCGGCAGGTCTATGTGGTCTATCCGCTCATCAAGGAGTCCGAGGCGATGGACTACAAAGACCTCACGGATGGTTACGAGGCCATCTCGCGCGACTTTCCGCTGCCGCAATACGTAACCGAAATCTGTCACGGCAAGATGAAGCCCGCCGACAAGGAGGCCTCGATGGATCGCTTCAAGCGGGGCGAGGCCCACATTCTGGTCGCCACGTCGGTCATCGAGGTGGGTGTCGATGTCCCCAATGCCACGGTGATGGTCATCGAGTCGGCCGAGCGATTCGGTCTCTCGCAGCTCCACCAGTTGCGTGGTCGTGTGGGGCGTGGCGGAGCACAATCCTACTGCATACTGATGTCGGGCGAGAAGCTCTCGAAGGAGAGCCGTGCCCGTCTGGATGCGATGTGCGAGACGACCGACGGGTTCCGCTTGGCCGAGTTGGATCTAAAACTGCGTGGTGCGGGCGATGTGAATGGCACGATGCAGAGCGGCATGGGCTTCGACCTGCGCATTGCCAACCCCACCCGTGATGTGCAGATTCTGACCCTCTCGAGGGAGGTTGCCGAGGAGGTGCTGCGCCAAGATCCCACCCTCTCGCAGCCCGAGCACCGAGGCTTGGAGGCGTTGCGCAAGCGCCATTCGGGGCGTGAGGAGATCGACTTCTCCCGAATTTCATAATAAGTATAGGTACTAAAAAAGCGGGCACAAACGTTGTAATAGAAAGAACCGTTAATAGAACGAACCATCGTTTTCACGAACACCCTCAACGCTATGAAACGATTGATTTTATTGCTTTCGATGTTGTGGCCGCTCCTCGCTTCGGCCCAGCTCTACCACCCGGGCGAGAAGCTCGAATATCGGGTGAGCTACCGTGCAAAATACTTCCCCAACACCGAAATCGGCGAGGTTGAGGTCACGACCGAGGAGGTGATCTTCGACCAAAAGCCCCACTATCGGGTCGTCGGCGTGGGTCGTACGCTGCCCACCTACCGCTGGTTCTTCAATATGGAGGATAGCTACACCATCCATATCGACCCTGCGACGCTGCGCACGCAACACTTCCAGAGCGATATTAAGGAGGCGAGCTACACCTTCCAAAGCAGCTACCGCTACGATTGGTCGGCAATGGAGGTGAGCACCCGCTGGAGCAGCCGGGGACGCCCCTTCAAGGAGGCCAAGCTCCCCCTCACGGAGCGCAGTATGGATGCCATTTCGCTCTTCTTCAATATGCGCTCGGCCTCGGCCGACGATTTTAAGGAGGGGGGCGTGGGGACCCTTGAGATGGTGTTGGAGGATACCGTGCGCCACATCAACTACCGTTACCTGGGCCGGGAGGTGAAGAAGATTCGCAACCAGGGTAAGTTCCGTGCCTTGAAGTTCGAGTGTCAGTTGGGCACCACCGAAGGTTACTCCTTTACCGACGGCACGGTCTTCACGCTCTGGATTTCGGACGATCGAAACAAAATACCCCTTTCGATCGAGTCGCCCGTGCGCATCGGCAGCATTCAGGCCTATATTTACGATTTTGAGGGGCTTAAATACCCGTTGGATAGCAAAGTAAAGTAAAATTTCACTATCTTTGTCCCGACACTGAACCGCTAACCCGCTAAAACCTACATAGCACTATGGAAGAGAACAAATATGGCTACGACCCCTCGGAGGAGGAGGTAGAGTATTACGACGACCCGCAGCCCCAGGCCAACCAGTCGATTCGTGGTTATCAGATTGTCATCGGTCTGTTGTCGGTGATTCTGGTGGCCATCTCGCTGCTCTACTTCAGTATGCACCGTGAGCAGATGCGTGACAACCAGCTGCTTGCCGCCGACCGTGACTCGATTCAGAGCGGTCTGAACAGCCTCATCGTGGAGTACGACAGCCTCCGTTTCCAGAACGACTCGATTGCTTCGAGCCTCGAGAAGGCCAACGAGTTGGTCGAGCAGCTCAAGCAGGAGCGTCGCTGGAACTACAACAAGATGCGCCAATACGAGAAGGAGCTGGGCTCGCTGCGCACGGTGATGCGTGGCTACATCCGTCAGATCGACTCGCTCAACACCCTCAACAAGAAGCTCATCACCGAGAATGTCTCCTACCGCAAGGAGATCACCTCGGCCAACCTGCGTGCCGATATGGCCGAGGAGCGTTCGGCCGAGTTGGAGAACAAGGTCAAGGTGGGCGCCGTAGTGCGTGCCCGCGACATCTCGATGCTGGCCCTCAACCACAACGGTCGTGAGGTGTCGAGAATCAAGAATGCCGACCGTCTGCGTGTCGATTTCTACCTCTCGGCCAACGAGTTGGCTACGCCCGGCAACAAGGCCATCTACCTGCGTATCTTCTCGCCCGATGGCTATGTGATGACCTCCGAGGCCGCCCCGACCTTCGCCTTCGAGGGCTCGGCACTCAACTACTCGGCGATGCGTGAGGTCGATCACCAGAACAGCGACATCCAGGTGGGTATCTACTACAACTCGTCGGGTTTCGTAGCCGGCACCTACAAAATCGAACTCTATATGGAGGGTCGCCTGATTGGCACCACCGAGATTGCGATGCGATAACAAAGAAGGTCGAGCCTGAGTGGCTCGACCTTCTTTGTTAAATGCAAAATTCAAAATGTAGAATTCAAAATGAGAGGGAGGATTAAAAGAGCTTAAAGAGCTTAAAGACATTAAAGAGTTTAAGGAGTTTAACGAAGCAGACCGAAAACACGAACTTCGCTAATCTCCCTAAATTCTCAAAATTCTCTTTTTCGAGTCGCGCAGCCCAAACTCATTTTGAATTCTACATTCTAAATTTTGAATTAAAGAAAAACCTGCCTTCCGCATTGGAAGGCAGGTTTTTCTTTTTCGGTGTAGGCCGAATTACTTGATGCGCTCGTAGTACTCGCGGGTGCGGGTATCGACACGAATCTTGTCGCCCGTGTTGATGAACAAGGGAACCTTAATGGTTGCACCCGTATTCACTACGGCAGGCTTCAGCGAGTTGGTCGAAGCGGTATCGCCCTTGATGCCCGGCTCGGTGTAGGTAACCTCCATATCGACGATCGGAGGAAGCTCGGCCGACAGCACCTGCTCCTTCTCGGTGTGGAACATCACCTCGACAATCTGACCATCGGCCATCAGGTCGTAGTTGTTGATCAGCTCCTTCTCGATGTTGATCTCCTCGAAGGTCTCGGTGTGCATAAAGTGAGCACCCAGGTCATCCTCGTAGGTGAACTGGTAGGGGCGACGCTCAACGCGCACCTGCTCGATCTTGATACCTACCGACGAGAAGGTGTTCTCCAGAACGCGACCATTCTCCAGATTCTTGAGCTTCGAACGAACGAAAGCGGGGCCCTTGCCCGGCTTGCAGTGCTGGAAATCGACTACAAGGAAGGTCTTGCCGTCCATCTCGATGCACATACCGATTTTGATATCAGCAGCAGTAATTTGCATAGTGTTATGTGTTTATGATTTTGTTTTCGCGGGGGCAAAGATAATCAAATTTTCTGTAACTCAATAAAATTCCGCCATTTATTCGTTCACGGCACGCTCTACCTGCTCGGCAATGCGGGCCATAGTGGCCTTGGTCGGGTGTCCGCCCTGCAAATTGGCCGACCCCTTGATGTTCGTCAGTACCACGTTCTGCACCTTGTAGTGGGCCGTAATCTCGGCAATGGCGGCAGCCTCTTCGGCCGAGAAGCAGTCGTTCTGGATATTGACGATGCGAGCCGCAGGGTGCTGACGGGTGAGGTAGTCCAACAGATAGGCAAAGGCGGGGAAGAAGCTCTTCAAATCCTCCTCGTTCCAATCGGCATACTGAATCGCTCCACTCGGCGCACCGGCGTAGTGGTCGTTCGTGCCGCCCAGAATCAGTATCAACTCGGGCTTCACCTTCGAGGCCGAGAGGTCGGTTTTCATTCGGGTGATGAAGGCCGTTTTACGCTCGTCGCCCGTCGGGTTGCTGTCGGTTTTGTAGCCCGTATAGCTTATGGGCGAGCCACTGTAACTGCTGTTGATGAGCAGCTTACACGCGTATTTGGTCATCAGGATGTGCCACCACGTTTCGCTGACCGACGAGACATCGTTCTTCGACGAATTTTTGCCATCGACCCCGTCGATGCCGTACCACGTCAGGTAGCCCTCGGGAATCCAACCGCCGTAGGTCGAGTAGCTGTCGCCCAGAATGGCCAGCGACTTGCCCTGCATCGAGAACTTTTCGGGCTCGGGTGTTGGTTCGGGTTCGGGTTTGGGGGTCGGCTGCTCGGGGGTGGGTTCGGGCTGCGGCTCGTCGATGGGTTTATCGTCGCCACCGCAGGCCACAAAGAGGGTCAAGAGCAGCGGCAAAACAAAGCGTAGTGCTTTCATATTCGGTAGGGGTATTACAGTTCGATGGCTTTGCACTTCAACCCCTTCTCACGGATGGCTTCCAGGGTGCGGGGCAGCGCATAGCGCATATTGCGAAAGGCCTTTTCGCTGTCGTGGAACACGACGATGGTGCCCGGTTGCAGATATTTGATCACATTGCGCAGGCAGGTGCGCGGCGAGAGGTTGCGGTTGTAATCGCGCGAGATGACATCCCACATCACCAGCTTGTAGCGTTGGCTCAAAAAGCGGGCCTGGGCCGGGGTAATCTGGGCATAGGGGGGACGAAACAGGTCGCTGTGGACCAAATCGTTGGCGAAATCGACATCCTCGACATACCTGTCGAGCGACATCCGCCACCCCTTCTGATGGGAGTAGGTGTGGTTACCCACCCGATGACCTGCATCGAGGATGCGCTGGTAGAGGTCGGGGTAAAGCTCCACATTCTTACCCAACACAAAGAAGGTCGCCTTGGCATCGTACTTGTCCAGCGTTGAGAGAATCCACTCCGTCACGCCGGGCGTAGGCCCGTCGTCGAAGGTAAGGAAGATACCCTCACGATCCTCGATCTCCCAAATCAGATCGGGCATCAAACGACGCAGTATTTTAGGCGGTTTAAGTCGCATAGTGCGACAAATATAAGAATAATTTTGTACATTTGCGTAAGAATCAATCGAGATACCGAATATGAGAGCACTGAAAATGGCACTTTTCACGGCCTTGGTGGCTGTGATGCTGACCGGCTGCAAAGCCTTCCACACCCTCGGCACCAACCAAAAGAGTGCCCAGGGACGCCCCTACGAACTTATCGTGGTCATCAACCAGCCCCTCTGGATGGGCGAGGTGGGCGACTCGTTGCGCTCGCTGTTGGCCGCTCCGATTCCCTACCTGCCGCAGGTGGAGCCGGAGTTTGATGTGCAGCGTGTCACGCCCGACGGCTTCAAGAGTGTGGTGGTCGATCACCGCAACATCCTCAAAGTGTTGGTCGAGCCGACCCTGAAGGAGGCCGCCGTAGCGGTGCAATACGACCTGACGGCTGCGCCGCAGATTGTCCTGCTGCTGCAAGGCCCGACCGAGGAGTCGTTGGTCGAGTACCTGAAGGCTCACGACCAAAAGTTGTTGGATGTGCTGCTTGCCGCCGAGCGAGATCGTGCCGTTGCCTTTGCCAAGAGCTTTGGTGTGTCGGGCATCGAGCAGGCCGCCAAGGAGCGTTTCGGGGTGACGATGGCTGTACCGAAGGGTTACACGCTGGCCGCCAACGAGGCCGACTTCATCTGGGCACGCTACGAATATCCCGAGGCATCGCAGGGCTTTATGCTCTACTCATACCCCTACACGGGCGGCAAGGATTTCACGGTCGGCGCCCTCGTAAAGGCTCGCAACCGCTTCGCCAAGCGCATCCCCGGTCCGTCGGATGGCTCCTATATGATTACGGCCGATGTGTTCGAGCCGACCATCACCACCTTCCGCCTCAACGGCCGTCTGTGGGTCGAGATGCGTGGCTTCTGGGATGTCGAGAACGACTTTATGGGTGGCCCCTTTGTGAGCTATTCGACCCTCGACACGGCGACGGGCTGCATCTTCACCTACGACTGCTATGTCTATGCCCCCAAACTGCCACCCCACAAGCGCAACCTGATGCGTGGTTTGGAGCACCTACTCTACACCATCGAGCTGCCGAAGACGGCATCGACCGAAGCAAACTAACACCCGTAAGGCGTGAATACGCTCCTGTCATACCTTCTGGTCACGCTCTATGTGCTGACCATCGCCGGAGTGATTTTGGTCATCCTCTCCGAGAACCGCAACCCGCTCAAAAGCCTCTCGTGGGTCATTGTGTTGGTGCTGGCTCCCGTGGTGGGGTTGGTATGTTATTTCTTCTTCGGGCAGAACCTCTCGAAGCGACGCACCATATCACGCCGCCTGCGCAAGCAACTCGAGAGTTTCATCCGCCAAAGTTACCGCCCCGACCAACAATCCATCTCACCGCAGTTCCGCCCCTTGGAGCAGTTGGTGGCCGATGTAGGCAACGCCCCCTCGCTCTACGACACCGAGTGGCGCATCTTTCGGGCAGGCGATGAGAAGTTTACCGCCCTCTTGGAGGATATCGCCCACGCCAAACACCACATCCACCTGCAATACTACATCCTCGACAACGACCAAACGGGCCAAACGCTGTTGAAGGCCCTTGTGGAAAAGGCCCGTCAGGGGGTTGAAGTCAGGGTATTGTACGACGATGTGGGCTCTCGTTCGGTGCGCAAAACGTTCTTCACGCCGCTCCTTGAGGCGGGAGGCGAGGCATCACCCTTCCTGCACGTGCAGTTCCCCCGCTTTACGAGCAAGGTCAATTACCGCAACCACCGCAAATTGGTCATCATCGATGGGCGTATCGGCTACTTTGGCGGAATGAATCTGGCCGACCGCTACCGCTTCGGCTCAACGATCGGCCCCTGGCGAGATACCCACCTCCGCATCACGGGAGGTGGTGTGGCAGGGTTACAGGCCGCCTTCCTGAGCGATTGGTATGCCACCACCCGCCAACGCCTCAACGACGAGTTGCGCTACTACCCCACCCTGAGCCGCTCCGAGTTGGCCGATGATAGCGCCAACGCCATCCAATTTCTCTCGAGCGGCCCGATGGGCAAGTGGCGCACGCTGCCGCAAATGCTCTGCATGGCGGTGGGGCGTGCCACCTCCCGCATTTGGATTCAGACCCCCTACTACCTCCCCTCGGAGCAGCTCAACTCGGCCCTGCAAACGGCCGCCCTGGCGGGTATCGACGTACGGTTGATGCTTCCCCACCGCTCCGACTCCTCGACGGTCGATCTGGCCGTTCACTCCTACCTGGACGATATGGTGCGGGCCGGTGTGAAGGTCTCGTTCTATATGGCGGGGTTCCTGCACGCCAAGACGATGATTATTGACGATTCGCTCTCGATTTTGGGGTCGGCCAATATGGATTTCCGCAGCTTCGAACACAACTTCGAGTTGAGCGGCATCTGCTACGATGCGTCCCTCAACCAAGCCCTTGCCGACCACTTCCTCCAAGACGAGGAGCAGTGCCACCCGATTATCGCCTCGGAGTGGTTCCGTCGCCCACGAGTGCGTCGCCTGGCCGAGTCGTTGATGCGACTCTTCTCACCGCTGATGTAACAAAAAAGAGCCTGTCACTTCGACAGGCTCTTTTTGATTTAGGCGGCTTGGAAGGTATAGACCTTGCCGGGGTTGGTATCCACCTCGTATTCGAGGTACTTTTCGAGCGAGGTGGTCGGGGCGGGTGCATCGTCGGAGATCTGCGGCTCGAGAATCGGTTGCAGCTGCAACAGGGGTTTCTCGGTCGGCTCCACC
>CALAQA010000145.1:0-8267 GCA_937889065.1 uncultured Alistipes sp. | reverse complement strand
GTCGTACCAATACATCGAGTGCGAATCGGGGTTGTTCATTGCCACGCCGTTGATGGTGACATTCAGACGTGTAGCATCCGTACCACGCAGACGCATCGAGGTGCCGCCAATGCCGATACCGGTCTCGTTGGTGGCAATCATCGAGGGGGTTACGGCCAACACCGAGGGCATATCCACGCCGTAGGAGTTGCGTTGCAGCTCTTCGCTTGTGATGTCGGAATAGGCCACAGGGGTCTGTTGGGTAGCACGCGAGGCCTTGACCTCAATGGCTTGAAGATGGTGAATCGAGAGGGAGTCCTCGTCGATGGTTTGCGCCCCGCCCACGAAGAGGGTCGAGGTGGCGAGAAGAGATAAAAAAATCCTTTTCATCGTTTAACTTTTTTTGAAGTTGAAAACCTGAAAAGGGGTAACGGTATTGATTATGCATCCCGGTCTCGGCATTATCCGTATCCGGTTCAATGGGTATAATCTCAGCCCAAACAGCCCGCTCGATTTGTTGCGCACCAAATCTTTGGCAATGACCCGCCTCTGTTGTGTCGCCAAGAATCTTCTCTATTGAGTGACCCGTGGCCCCTCTTTCGAGTAACCAACGGCTCACCTCTTTCGAGTGACTCCTGTACCACTTCTTCGGCCGACCCTTGTTCAACAGTCGTCCATTAACCGACTATTGCAGCGAGTTGCTTTGTAAGGCACCCCTTTTTTGTCGAGGGCAAAGTTAGTTGGAAAATTTTATTTGACCAAATCTCCGCCCAAAATTTTGTAGGCTTCACGGATGGCACGCCGACACGAAGCCCCTTGGGCAATCTCTTTGGCGATGCGCTTCACGTTCTGCTGCATCTGTTGATACTCCTCTTTGGTGAGTTGCTCTAGACGGCTCTCCACCTCGGCAAGCGTATCGACCACCAGACCAATGCCCTCCCGCTCGATGGTCGGGGCCATTGCTGCCCGTCGCCAGATGACGATGGGGGTGCCGGCACGCAGGTAGAGCGAGAGCTTGTGGGGGGGGTTCATCTCCATATAGTCGCCCATACGCCCCGCCGCTCCGTCGAGCGAATCGCCATACCACGAGATGCCGAAGTCGCCCCGATGGGCCGTCATCAAATCGGTATCACGGGCAAAGCCCACCATACGGATGGTCGAGGTGTCGCTGCATTGCGAGCTGTCGAAACCACTGCCGTAGAGGTAGAGTTCGGTGTGTTGCATCGCTTCGCCCAGTGTGTAGAGGTAGCCGTTGATGTGTGGAGCCAGGTTGCCCACGAAGTAGAGCGAGAAACGGGGGTTGCCCTCGTCGTCGTATTGCAGGGCGGTGTGGTTGGCCGGCAGCTCCTCGTTGGTGAGGTAGTCGTGCAGACCATAGACGGTGATGAGTGCCCGACAACCCTTTTCGAGCAGCCACTCCCGCTGGTGGGGGTTGGCAGCGATGACCAGATCGGCGTGGTTGAGGCGGGTGATCTCCTCTTCGACGGTGAGGCTGCGACGACGGAACGACCCCAGGTCGTGAATCAGAGCGATGACCTTTGCTTTGCGCAGGTGTGCCACGTGACAAATCAGCGCAAAGTACTTCTTGACGGGGTATTGCAACACGATGACATCGTCACGGCGGATGTTACGCAGGGCCGTTATGACGCTACGGAACGTGCGGAAGAAATCGTAGATTTTGCTTTTGCGGGTGGTGCGCTCCAGACCGATATTGACCGCTCCCATCTCGGCGAGGGTCTTTTCGATGTCGCTCTTGGCCTTACCGCCACCCGATGCGGGGGCTTTGTAGTTGCGTGATAGGTAGCAAAGTCTCATAGCCATACTCATTTCGAGCAAAGGTACGCAAAAAAATCCCAATACCCAAAAACAAGAGGTGCCACCCACCGAATGTGGGCAGCACCTCGCTGTTTGTTGCTTGCGTGAAGCGATTAGATGTACATATTCACGATAGCCTCGTAGAGCTCCTGCTTGCCGCTCTTCTGTACGGGCTCGTTCTCGTGAGCATAGGCAACAACCTCCTCCAAGGTCAGCTCGCCATTCTCGAACTTCTTACCCATACCCTCGTCGTACGAAGCGTAACGGTCGGCAACCATCTTCTGGTAGGGCGAGTTCTCCAAGATGTCGGCAGCAATCAGCAGGGCACGTGCCATTACATCCATACCCGAAATGTGGGCAATGAAGAGATCCTCGGCATCGGTCGAGTTACGACGTACCTTGGCGTCGAAGTTCGTACCGCCGCCCTGCAGACCGCCACCACGAACGATGACGATCATCGCCTGTACCAACTCGTAGAGGTCGATGGGGAACTGGTCGGTATCCCAACCATTCTGGTAGTCACCACGGTTGGCGTCGATCGAGCCGAGCATACCGGCATCTACGGCGCACTGCAACTCGTGCTCGAAGGTGTGACCGGCCAGCGTAGCGTGGTTCACCTCGATGTTCACCTTGAAGTCCTCGGCCAGGCCGTTGGCACGCAGGAAACCGATTACGGTCTCGGTATCCACGTCATACTGGTGCTTCATCGGCTCCATCGGCTTCGGCTCGATGAGGAACGTACCCTTGAAGCCCTGCTTGCGAGCGTAGTCGCGAGCCATCTTGAGCATCGTGGCCATGTGGCTCTTCTCACGCTTCATATCGGTGTTCAAGAGCGACATATAACCCTCACGGCCGCCCCAGAATACATAGTTCTCACCGCCCAGCTCGATGGTGGCATCGATGGCGTTCTTGATCTGCAACATCGCACGAGCGGCGGTGTCGAAGTCGGGGTTGGTCGAGGCACCGTTCATATAGCGGGCGTTGCCGAATACGTTGGCCGTACCCCACAGCAGCTTGATGCCCGTCTCGGCCTGCTTCTGCTTGGCATAGGCTACGATGGCCTTCAGGTTCTCCTCATACTTCTTCGGATCGGGATCCTCGTCAATCAGATCCACATCGTGGAAGCAGTAGTACTCGATGCCCATCTTCTGCATAAACTCGAAACCGGCATCCATCTTGGCCTTGGCACGCTCCAGGGCGCACTCCGACTCGTTCCAGGGGAACTTCTTCGTGCCACCACCGAACTGATCGGCACCCTCGGCGCAGAGGGTGTGCCACCAAGCCATCGAGAAGCGCAGCCAATCCTTCATCTTGCGGCCGGCTACCACCTGCTCGGGGTTGTAGTAATGGAATGCCATCGGGTTCTTCGACTCCTTGCCCTCGAACGGAATTTTACCAATCTCGGGGAAATACTGTTTTGCCATAGTTGTAATGTGTTTAAGTTATTGATATTGAAATTTTTGATTTTTTAAGCTTTGATGCGCATCTCAACCTCTTTTTTCCAGGCCTGGTAGCTCTTCTCGAGGGCTTCACGCTCCTCTTCCTTCGGCTCGACCACCTCCAGACAACGGAGCGAACGGAAGGCCTCCTCACGGTTGGCATAGAGGCCTGCACCCAGCGCACCACCACGAGCAGCACCCAACGAGCCATCGGTGTTGAAGAGCTCGATGCGGGCACCCGTCAGCGTCGAGAGGGTCTGACGGAAGAGGGGCGAGAGGAAGAGGTTGGCTTTGCCGGCACGAATCACGTCGGGCTTCAGCCCCAGCTCACGCATCAGGTCGATGCCGTAGCGGAACGAGTAGGCGATGCCCTCCTGCGTGGCACGCAAGATGTGGGCTGTGGTGTGGCGGTTCAGGTCGATGCCGACAATCTCGGCACCCGTCGTGCGGTTTTCCAGGACACGCTCGGCGCCATTGCCGAAGGGGAGTACAATCAGCCCATCCGACCCGGCGGGAGCCTGCTCGGCCAGGGCGTTCATCTCCACGTAGTCGAGCGTCTGCTGCACCACGTTGCGACGCATCCACGAGTTGAGGATGCCCGTGCCGTTGATGCAGAGCAGGATGCCGTAGCGGGGCGTGGCGGGGGTATGATTGACGTGTACAAAGGTATTCACGCGCGAGAGGGGGTCGGCCTTGGGGGTATCCACTACGCCATACACCACACCGCTCGTGCCACCCGTAGCGGCAATCTCACCCGCCTCCATCACGTTGAGCGAGAAGGCATTGTTGGGTTGGTCGCCTGCACGGTAGCCGATGGGGGTACCGGCGGGGATGCCCAGCAGCTCCTCGGTGGCTTGGTCGGTCACGGCCTCCACGCCAATCGAGACACCCGCCTCGGGGATGATCGACTCGGGAATGCCGTAATAGTTGGTCACAAAGTCGGCACGCTTCTCCTCCTTGAAGTCCCACAAAATCTGCTCCGACAGACCGCTCACCGAGGTCGAAACACGACCCGAGAGGCGGTAGGCGATGTAGTCGCCCGGCAGGATAAACTTGTCGATCGAGGCAAAGAGTTCGGGCTCGTTGCGCTTCACCCAGGCCAATTTCGAGGCGGTGAAGTTACCCGGCGAGTTCAGGGCGTGCTCCAGGCAGAAGTCGCGACCAATGGCCTCGAGGGCCTCGGCGCCAATCTCTACGGCACGCGAGTCGCACCAGATGATGGCCTTGCGCAGGGGCTTGTGCTCCTTGTCGAGGGCCACCAGACCGTGCATCTGGTAGGTGATGCCGATGGCCACTACGCTTGTCAAGGGGTGCTGGGCACCGATTTTACGGATGCCCTCCACCACGTAGTTCCACCACATATCGGGATCCTGCTCGGCCCAGCCGCTTTGCAGTGCCTCGATGGGCATCTCCTGCGAGGGGTTGGTCGAGGAGGCGATGCAGTCGCCCGACTCGATGTCGAGCAACGAAACCTTCACCGACGACGAACCAATATCAATACCAAGACTCGTTTTCATATTCAATTTAGGTTAAGTAATGTTATTTCGTTTAACTTTATAATCAAATTTTGAATCTTAAATTCTAAATTTTGAATTTTCATTCAGACCCAATTCATCCTCAGTTTTGCCTTCACGGCTCGGCGGTAGGCCTGCTTGTCGAAGGTGTAATACTCGGCGGGTTTGTGTGCCACCCCCTCCTCCTTTTCGCCGGTGGGGGAGAGGAAGCCCGACGAGAGCATCTTCTTGCGGAAGTTGCGGTTGTCGATTTCGATGCCCAACACCGCCTCGAAGAGTCGTTGCAAGGCCCGAATCGTGAACTTCTTGGGCAGCAGCTCAAAGGCTACGGGCGACTCCTGCATTTCGCGACACAACATGCCGAGGGCCGATGCCAGGATGGCTTTGTGGTCCATCGCCAACCGCTGAATCTCGTCGATGGTGACCCAGCGTGCCCCCTTTTGGGTGGTGTAATCCACCATCCGTCGGTCGAGTTTCACAAGGGCGTAGTAACCGACGGTCACCACACGCTCGGTCCGTATGCCGTGCTTTTCACGAATCCAAGCCAACTCGTCGCCCTGCACCCGCTTGGGGTCAGAGAAGATTTCGAGCTGCTTGAGGTAGCGAATCTTCATCCCCGTAGCCGTCTCCAACACCCGCACTGCCGCCTCGGGCAGCGTCTCGTTCTCCAGGATCATCGAGCCGGGCAACTTCAACCGTTCGAGGTTGTTGTAGGCGGGTCGTTCGATCAAGAGCACCCGCAATACCGACCCATCGAAACCGAATACGGCACAATCGACCGAGAGGGATTGGTTGGTCTGTACGGGCATTGTCATAACGGCTTGTTTTCTCTTGTAAAATTAGCAGAAAGTTTTTGTTTTTGCAAACTTATCGTCGGTTTTACGCTAACTACCTTGCCGAATTGCCGTTGCAGCTCATTCTCGCCCCGATTTTGATAGGGTACATTATACGCTAACAAAAAACGCACACTCCGAAGGAGGAATGTGCGTTTTGGTGTTTCTTGCCTTTTTGGGGGCGGTTAGGCAAAGGTCTCGAAGCGATAGACGATCTTCTGACAATACAACTCGCCGGGCTTCAAGAGGGCCGAGGGGAACGAAGGTTGATTGGGGGCATCGGGGTAGTTCTGACACTCGATGGCCACACCGGCGTAATCCACGTAGCGGTTGCCCGACTTCGACTCGGGCGAGCCGGCCAGCCAGTTGCCCGTGTAGATCATCACGCTCGGCTGCGACGAGAGCACCTTGACCATACGGCCCGACTTTACCGAGCGCAGGGCTCCCACCTCACCCAGGATGTTGGCTTTCCACCCATCGATGGGGAAGGGGGGGTCGTAACCCTTGAAGTCACGGATGTGGTTGAACTCCGACTCCAACCCATCGCCCAGGCGGCGGAACGAGCGGAAATCCTGTGCCGTACCCTCCACGTCGAGCCATTCGCCCGTCGGGATTTGGTACTCGCTCATCTCCAACGTGCGCGAGGTGTTGAGCTGCAGTTCGTGGTCGTGAATCGTCCCTGCATCCTCGCCGTCGAGGTTGAAATAGACGTGGTTCGTCAGATTGACCACCGTCGTGCGGTCGCACTTGGCCAGGTAGGTAATTTCGAGTTGGTTTTCGTCGTCGAAGTCGAAGATGGCCTCCACGACCATCTCGCCAGGGAAGTTCTGGTCGCCATCCTCCGAGAGGAGCGACATCACCACACGGTTGGTCTCCACACGGCTCTCCCACACCCGGTTGGCAAAGTTCTTCGTGCCGCCGTGCAGGTGGTTGCGACCGTTGTTAATCTCGAGTTGGTACTCCTCGCCCTCGATGGTCATTCGACCCAAGGCGATGCGGTTGGCAAAACGCCCCACGCTCTTACCCATAGCGGGTCCGTCGAAGAAGTAGCCCTGGGGCTGCTTGTAGCCCAGCACCACATCCGCCATCTTGCCCTCACGGTCGGGTACGATGGCCGAGAGGATGGTGGCACCATAGTTCGAGAGAGCCACCTCGGCACCCTGCTCGTTGCGCATCGTGTAGCGGATGATGGCTTCGCCTTCGGGGGTCATTCCCCAGACGTGTTGTTCGATGGTAATCATAGTTTTCGGTTCGGTTTAGGGTTACTCGGCGGGTTGCACTCGCTCGAAGAGGTTGTCGATACGCTTCAGACACTCCTCCTTGCCGATGAAGGCCGTTACGTCGTACATGCCCGGGCCCTTGCCTGCGCCTACCAGCGCCAGACGCAGCGTGTTCATCACCTGACCTACGCCGTAGCCCTTCTCCTGAATCCAGCCGTGTACAACCTGCTCGGTGTGCTCCAACGAGAAGTCGTCAATCGAGGCCAGCACCTGCTGCACCTCCTTCAGGATGCGGGGATTCTCGCCCTTCCAATACTTCTTCAGCTGCTTCTCCTCGTAGGAGGTGGGGGCCACGAAGAAGAACGACGTGAGGTCCCACAACTCGGTGGTGAGCTGGGCACGCTCCTTCATAATGCCGGCAGCCTTGCCTGCCACCTCGTCCGATACCTCGATGCCGTGGCTGCGGAGGATGGGCTGGTAGATGGCAGCCAACTCCTCGTCGCTCTTGTGGTGCATATATTGGGCATTGAACCACTTGGCCTTATCGGGCTGGAAGCGGGCACCCGACTTCGACACACGGTCGAGCGAGAAACCGGCAATCAGCTCCTCCATCGAGAAGATCTCCTGCTCGGTACCGGGGTTCCAACCCAGCAGCGCCAACATATTGATGAAGGCCTCGGGGAAGTAACCGTCCTCACGGTAACCGCGTGCCGTCTCGCCCGTGGTGGGGGAGGTCCAGAAGAGGGGGAACACCGGAAAGCCCATCTTGTCGCCGTCACGCTTCGAGAGCTTACCGCCACCCGTCGGCTTGAGCAAGAGGGGAAGATGTGCAAACTCGGGCTGCGAGTCTTGCCAACCGAAGGCACGGTAGAGCAGGTAGTGCAGCGGCAGCGAAGGCAGCCACTCCTCGCCACGGATGACGTGCGAGATCTCCATCAGGTGGTCATCGACGATGTTTGCCAAGTGATAAGTCGGGAGCTGATCAGCACTCTTGTAGAGCACCTTGTCGTCCAGCGTCGAGGTGTTCACCTTGACGTGGCCACGAATCAGGTCGTCCATCTCGACAATCTCATTCTCAGGCATCTTGAAACGTACTACCCAGATATCGCCACGTGCAATACGAGCCTCAACCTCCTCCTTTGTTAGAGAGAGGGATGTCGGAAGGGTGGTACGCACCTTGTAGTTGTAAGCGAATGTCTCGCCACGCTCCTCGTACTGCTTACGCAGAGCCTCAAGCTCCTCGGCAGTATCAAAGGCGTAGTATGCCCAACCAGCCTCAACAAGCTGCTTTGCATACTTGAGATATATCTCACGACGCTCACTCTGACGATATGGAGCGTGTGGGCCACCATAACCTACACCCTCATCAATCTCGATGCCGCACCAGCGGAGCGACTCGATAATATACTCCTCGGCACCGGGCACAAAACGCTGCGAGTCGGTATCCTCGATACGCAGAATCATCTT
>CALAQA010000144.1:0-5348 GCA_937889065.1 uncultured Alistipes sp. | reverse complement strand
ACACGATGCGGCGAACATCACCATCGCGGCGCAGCAAAGGCCTCCGAAGAGCTTTTTCAAAGTCATCTTTTTCATAGGCTAATAATTAAGTGTTAAGTAAATGTTGTTAGTTATAAAGTTTTCGTTTTGTTGTGTCAGTTTTTATCTGTTGTCGCCTATATGGCTTGCCGCTTCGTGTCAAAATTGACCAAAGAGTGGCCGAACACAAACTTTTATTTATAAAAAGTAAAGTAATATCGGCCACTTTTCGACCAATCGAACTCCCACGAACGGCCGCCTTGCGACAGCAAAAAAAGCCCTCGTTTTTCGGCTTTTTCAGAACAGCAATTTATTCAAAACAAGAACGAAATCGAGCCACCAAAAACGGGCAAAAAAGGGGGGAGAAACACCACGAATTTTCACGAATAATTGTTTTTTTGCGTTTTCATACCTCGGGATAGCTAATTTTCGTTATCTTTGCATACTATACTGGTATAGTATGACCCCGAATTTATGCTTCGTAAGTTAGCACAACAGACCGCCATCTACGGCATCAGCACCATCCTGGTAAGGTTTCTGAGCTACCTGCTCACCCCTTACTACACACGTGTCTTTGGTCAGGAGACCTACGGCATCGTGACGGATGTCTATGCCCTTATTCCGCTGGCACTGACGCTCTTAACGATGGGCTTGGAGTCGGGTTATTTCCGCTTTGCCACCAAGGCCGAGGAGGCGGGCGGCGATGTAAAACGAAGCAAACAACGCCTCTTTGCCACCACGTGGGGCGTGACCACCTGGGCCGCCGTGTTGTTTGTCGCAGCGGTTGCCGTATGGCGTACCCCGCTGGCCGCAGCGATGGGCGAGGCCTATGCCGCCCACCCCATCTACCTGACCCTGGTATCGCTCATCATCCTGTTGGATGTCGCCACCGCCATCCCCTTTGCACGCCTTCGCGAGGAGCGTCGCTCGATGTGCTTCGTAGGGCTGAAACTGCTGAGCGTCGTGGTCAATGTGGTCTTGGCCTTCGCCTTCGGTATGGCGGGGTTGTTTGCCACCGACTTCGGAGTGGGTTGGGTCTTTGTGGCCAACCTTGCGGCGAGTCTTATCACCTGGTTTGCGCTGCTGCCTCAACTCTCGGGCAAGTCGCTCAGTATCGACCGAGCACTGCTTAGTCGCATTCTGATCTACTCGCTACCGCTCCTGATTGGCGGACTGGCCGGCACGGCCAACGAGTTCATCGATCGCCAGCTCATCAAGTACCTGGTCCCCGAAGGGGCGATGGCCGACCTGGGTCTGTATGGCGCCCTGACCAAACTCGGCGTGGTGATGATGCTCTTCTACCAGATGTACCGTCTGGCGGCCGAGCCCTACTTCCTCTCGGGCTTCAAGAAGGAGGAGTTCAAGCTGCAAAATGCCGCTGCGCTGAAATACTACGTGATGGCCTCGATGCTTATCTTCCTGGGCATCGCCCTCTTCCGTGACCTCTTCGCCCTGATTCTGGGTCGGGAGTTCCGTGAGGGGGTCTATCTGCTGCCGGTGGTGCTCGGAGGCAACATCCTGGCGGGTGTGTGGCTCAACCTCTCGTTCTGGTACAAGCGGGAGGAGCGCACCTCGATGGCGCTGCTCATCACCGGCACGGGACTCGTGGTGACGGTCACGGCCAACTGCCTGCTGCTGCCCCACTACGGCTATGCCGCCGCAGCGTGGGTGCGCCTCTTCAGCGAGGGGGCGATGGTGGCCGTGAGCATCTACCTGAACCGCCGCTTCTACCCCACCCCCTACGCCTGGGGTCGGATGGTCGAGTTTGCGGGGGTGGCCCTCCTGCTCTTCTTTGCCGCCGAACGCATCACCGCCTATGTCGGCACGGTGGGGGGCTATGTGGCCGGAACGGTGGCCTTGGTGCTCTATGTGGGGTACCTTGTATGGCGTGAAAAAATTGATGTAAAAGCGATGGCACTCTCCATCATCAAACGATAACGAAACAAGATGCAGTTCAAGGATATCATCGGACAAGAGGAGCTGAAGGCTCACCTGCGTCGCTCGGTTACGAGCGGCCGCATCAGCCACGCACAACTCTTCACCGGCACGGCCGGACAGGGGGCTTTGGCGTTGGCCGTAGCCTATGTGCAGTACCTCTGCTGTCCCCATCGCACCGCCGAGGATTCGTGTGGCGTATGCCCCAACTGCCAACAGATTGCCCAGCTGGCCCACCCCGACCTGCATCTGGTCTTCCCGGTCAATAAGCAGGGTAAGAAGTCGGGCGAGGCGATGCTTTCGGATGAGTTTTTGCCCCTCTTCCGTGAACTATTTGCCGAGCGTAGCGGCTACTTCTCGCCCGCCGAGTGGTACGACCGACTCGATTTGGGCAAGACCCTCAAGGGGATGATTTCGGCCAAGGAGGCCGACGAGATCATCCGCAAACTCTCGTTCAAGAGCTTTGAGGCCGACTACAAGACGATGCTCATCTGGCTGCCCGAGGCGATGAACGAAGAGGCGGCCAACAAGATTCTCAAAATTTTGGAGGAACCCTGGGAGAAGACCCTCTTCATCTTGGTCAGCGAGCAGCCCAACCGCCTGCTTTCGACCATCATCTCCCGCACGCAGGAGGTCAATGTGGGGCGTATCGATGCGGCCACCCTGGAGCAGATTGCCGCCTCGGAAGGGGTGCTCGACCCCTTGAAGGCCCACAATATGGCCCGCCTATCGAGTGGCGATTTGATTGAGCTGCGCCACCTCTTGGCCGGCGAGAGCGACCAGCAGCGTCAGGAGAACTTCGAGTTGTTCTGCCGTCTGATGCGCCTCAGCTACAACGACAAACACCTCGAACTGATCGGCTGGGCCGAGGATGTGGCCCAACTCTCGCGAGAGAACCAGCGGGCGATGCTCCGTGATGCGGCACGCCTGTTGCGTGAGAGTTTTATGCTCCACGCCGGCCTTGACGAGATCTCCTACCTGTGGGGCGAGGAGCTCGCCTTCTGCCGCAAATTTGCCCCCTTCGTAGGGCCCGAAAACATTGAACCCATCCTGAGCGAGATTGAGACCGCTCAGACCCAAATCTCGCAAAACGGCAATCCGACCATTGTCTTTACCCACTTTGCGTTGGCCGTGAGCAAGATGATAAAACATTTGTAACCAACCTTAATCGCACCAATTATGGCACGAGTAGCATTACTTTTGGGCGGTAACCGCGGGGATATGAAGCGTACCCTGCAACGTGCCCAGCAACTGATCAACGAGCGAGTAGGAGCCGTGATGCGTTGTTCGCACCGCTACCTCTCGCCGGCGTGGGGCTTCACCGACAGCGAGCCCTTTACCAATCAGGCCATGGAGATTTCTACCGACCACACCCCCGAAGAGGTGTTGGATTTGATTCAGCAGATCGAGGATGAATTGGGCCGCAACCGTGCAGCCGAGCAGGTCGAGAAGGCCGCCACGGGGGCTGACTATGCCGCCCGCCCCATCGATATCGATATCATCTTCTACGGCAACCAAGTCATCTCGACCGAACGCCTGACCATCCCCCACCCGCACCTTGCGGAGCGTGAGTTTGCCCTCACCCCCCTGTCGGAGATTATGCGCCGCTTTGTCCACCCCGTAACGGGTCAGAGCGTAGGCGAAATGTTGGACCGTGTACGCACCACCGAGGTGGTTGAAGCCGAGTAACGATGTTTTCGAGAAGAATACAATACCTTACCCTTACGGTGGTAGCGATGTTGCTGACCGCCTGCTTTGAGAGTGTCCCCGACCAGACGTCGGTGGTCCTCAAACCGCTGGTACAACCCACCTCGGGCGGCCTGAACGAGCCGCTTGCGGCGGTACGTGCCTACGCCTTCGAGGCCGACACCACCGAGTGGGGTGTGGCCTCGTGGGAGGATGCGCTGGATGGCGTGCTCACGTCGAAACTCACGGGCGAGAAGCTCTCGACCCCCTTCGCCTCGTCGGAGGCCTACACCCCCGAGGAGGGCGTGGTGGGGATGGAGAACCGCCTGGTGGTCAATCTGCCGCCCCGCGAAATGATGCTCCTGGTTGTCAATGAGCAGAACCGCCTCTACGCCTACAACAACATCGAGACGGCCGAGGGAATGGCCTCGCTCTACATCACCCTCATCTTCAAGCCCTGGAAGGAGATGACCGCCTACCGCGAAGGGTGGAGCTTCTACAACCCCTTCTATGCCCCCAACCACGAGTTGGAGGCCTATGTCGATGTGGCGGCCCAGAGCGAGGAGGGTGGCCCCCGAGAGGCAATTTCGAGTGTGAAGGTCTATGCCTTTGCCGCCGACTCGACCGAGTGGCGCATCGCCTCGTACGACGATGCGGCGGGCGGTGTGCTCACCTCGAAGCTCGACCCCGCTGTCAAGCGTGACACCCCCGAGTTCAACGGCTACCAGACCAACATCGAGACCACCTATCGGATGGTGGTCGATGAACAGCAGCTGATGATTGTGGCAGTCGATCGCACCCACGAGCGTTACGCCTACACCCAGCAGGAGGTCGATTTGTTGGGCGAAAGCCCCACCTTCTCGCTCCTCTTCCCGCTGTGGAGCACCGCTTGGCAGAGCGACCTGGAGGGTTGGCACATCGTCAATCCCGAATATGCCCCTACGGTTGATACGGATCAGAGCGAGAAAACCGAATAGTTAAGCGACAAATAATGAAAAAATTTCGAACATACCTCACCCTGTTGCGTGTAGCGACCCTGTTGCTCTTTGGCGGAGCCTTTTTGAGTCGTTGTGCCAGCATCATGACCCCGACGGGCGGCCCGAAGGACTCGTTGCCACCGGTCATCGTGGCCCTCGACCCCGACAACTTCTCGACCAACCGACCCCTGACGGGCCACAAACCTATCTACATCGAGTTTGACGAGTTTATCCAAATCAAGGACCAGCACAAGGAGTTCTTCACCTCGCCGGCGATGAAAAAGAAGCCCCTCATCACCCAGCGAGGCAAGGGCATCGTCATCCAGCTGCGTGACACGTTGGAGCCAAACACAACCTATTCGCTCAACTTCGGCGGGGCCATCCGTGACAACAACGAGGGCAACCCCCTGAACTCGATGCGCTATGTCTTCTCGACGGGCGAAACGTGCGACTCGATGGTCATCTCGGGCTACACGGCCGACAGCTACAAGGCCGACTCGGTCTCGAAGAGCTACATCTGGTGCTTTGCCGTCGATTCGGTCGAGCAGGTGGGCGAGCTTGACTCGACCATCTTCAAATTCAAGCCCGACGTAATCGGCCGTGCCGAGAACAACGGCATCTTCATCGCCCAAAACCTGAAGCCCATCCCCTACCGCATCTACGCCATTCAGGACAAGAACGACAACCAGATGTATGAGCCGGGGAGCGACCAGGTGGGCTTCTTGGACGAGG
>CALAQA010000143.1:0-12415 GCA_937889065.1 uncultured Alistipes sp. | reverse complement strand
AATGTTACGTAGTCGGAGACAACCGCAGTCAACCTGTAAATGAACATATTTTCGGACAGATCGATCTCATTCTCCACCGCATCGTCTTCATCAAATCGTGCGACCACATTCTCATCATTATCAATATCCTCTTTCACCTCACGCAACAGATTCCTGATCTTCTGCAAGCGCTGGATAATCTCTACGTTGTGATTGAGTTTGTTTTTGCCTTTCCTGTCCTCCTTGATTTTCTTCTCGGCACCGGCCAGCGTCATACCTCTCTCCTTGACCAGATTATAGATCAAACCGATATTATCCACATCGGCAGGCGTAAACAGACGATTACCCTTATTGTTACGATGGGGTTTGAGGACGGAAAAGTGTTCCTCCCAAAAACGTATAAGCGACGGTTTCACTCCGAAAAGTTCACAAACCTCGCCCATTGAATAATAGAGTTTCCCTTTGGGGTGTACAATTTCATTCATTGCATGCATATTTTGCGCTAAATTAAAAAAAAATCCTCCCTTTTCAAACAAAGTATTATTTTTGTGGTTTGTTATTGTAATAAAATCATGTGCAAAACCATTATCAAAGGCCGAGTAGCCGAAGGAAGAAAAATAGGCCGCAAGCTAGGTTTCCCCACCGCCAACATCTCAATAGATGGCGGAGTGAAGTTGCGTGACGGGGTCTATGCCGGTTTGGCACACATTGACAACACCCGTCACAAGGCGGTCATAAACGTAGGTTGCAACCCCTCGGTGAAGGAAAACGGCGACCGCAGAGTGGAGGTACATCTGCTTGATTTCGACAAAGATATCTATGGACTTGAAATAGAGATAGAGTTTCTTTATTATCTTCGTGAGGAGTGCAAATTTCCCTCCCTCGAAGCTCTCGCAGAACAAATC
The DNA here is from genome assembly GCA_937889065.1 of uncultured Alistipes sp. GTDB lineage: Bacteria > Bacteroidota > Bacteroidia > Bacteroidales > Rikenellaceae > Alistipes. The sequence goes on along the minus strand of CALAQA010000143.1, from coordinate 11,531 downwards.
GGCAAAGACAAAGCCACGGCAAACAGACTGCTTGACGAGTACGCAAAACAATAACGGCACAAAACGGACAGAAACAAAAAAATTAATATTGTACAAAAATGTTTTTAGACACTTCAATTCCTTACAAGGTAGCCGACATCTCTTTGGCCGATTGGGGACGCAAAGAGATTGAAACGTCGGAGTTTGAGATGCCCGGACTGATGGCTCTCCGCAAAAAATACAAGGATGCACAACCACTCAAAGGTGCCCGTATCACCGGTTCGTTGCACATGACAATCCAGACCGCCATACTGATCGAGACCCTCGTTGAGTTGGGTGCCGAGGTACGTTGGTGCAGTTGCAACATCTTCTCCACACAGGACCACGCCGCAGCAGCCATAGCAGCTGCCGGTGTTCCCGTATTCGCATGGAAAGGCGAGTCGTTGGAGGAGTATTGGTGGTGTACGGCAATGGCGCTGACCTTCGAGGGTGGCAAAGGCCCCAACCTCATCGTGGATGACGGAGGTGATGCCACGCTGCTCATCCATCAGGGCATTGCCGCCGAAGACAACGCCTCAACCCTCGACCGCAAACCGGAATCATACGAGGAGTCTGTAATCATTGACACCCTGCGCAAACTGCTGGCCGAGACCCCCACAAAATGGCACGACATGTTGCCCGAGATAAAGGGCGTGTCGGAGGAGACCACAACGGGAGTTCACCGTCTTTACCAGATGGTGGAACGTGGTGAGTTGCTCTTCCCCGCCATCAACGTAAACGACTCTGTGACAAAGAGTAAGTTCGACAACCTCTACGGCTGTCGCGAATCGCTGGCCGACGGTATCAAACGCGCCACCGACATCATGATTGCCGGCAAGACGGTAGTGGTATGCGGCTATGGCGACGTGGGAAAAGGTTGTGCAAAGAGCATGAGTTCGTACGGAGCCCGCGTGCTGGTGACCGAAATAGACCCCATCTGCGCATTGCAGGCAGCCATGGACGGCTACGAAGTGGTGACTGTGGAGGATGCTCTGCCCGTCGGCAACATCTACGTTACGGCAACCGGCAACTGCGACATCATCACCCTGGAACACATGAAACAGATGCGCGATCAGGCAATCGTCTGCAACATCGGCCACTTCGACAACGAGATTCAGATGGCTCGTCTGAACGCCTCGGGTGCCGTACGTACCGAGATTAAGCCGCAGGTCGATAAATACACCTTCGAAGATGGCCACTCGATCTTTGTGTTGGCCGAGGGTCGTCTGGTGAACCTGGGTTGCGCTACGGGTCACCCCTCGTTTGTGATGTCGAACAGCTTCACGAACCAGTGTCTGGCCCAGATTGAGCTGTGGGAGAAGGAGTTGGAGGTAGGCGTCTATCGCCTGCCCAAGCACCTCGACGAGGAGGTTGCCCGCCTGCACCTGGATAACCTGGGTGTCGAGCTGACGAAGCTGACCCCCGCACAGGCCGACTACATCGGCGTAAAACAGGAGGGTCCCTACAAGGCCGAGCACTACCGCTATTAACGAGGAAACTCTGCCACATAACCACAAAAAAAGGAGATAGCCCCGATTGGCTATCTCCTTTTTTGTCTATTCACGTTCCTGCTTTTACCCTTTTTTCGAGGTGTTCATCACACCAAACAGGGTAATGAAGGCAAAGGCGATGAGCGGCAGCGAGAATCCTGCGGCCATATTCGTCTTGCCCACCAGACCCATTACGATGGGGAAGATGGCACCACCCACGATGCACATCACCAAGAGCGATGAGGCGCGTTTCGTCTCGGCACCCATCCCCTTCACACCCAGCGCAAAGATGGTGGGGAACATCGTGGACATAAAGAAGAACGAGAGGTAGAGTGCCACCAGCGAGAGCTTTCCGACCGACAACATTACCAACGCCATACAGATGGTGGCAGCCGAGCCGAAGAGGGCCAACAACTTACCGGGCGAAACCCACCGCATAAAGAGCGACGAAAGGAGTCGGCCCACAAAAAAGAGACCCATACCACCCATCGAGAGCATCAGGGCTGCGCTCTGCTTTGAAATGGTGGGGTCCAACTCCAATACGTAATTGACAAAGTAGCTGCCGATGCCGGTCTGGGCACCCACATAGAGGAACTGTGCCAGCAAGGCCCACTTGAAGTGGGGATGGCTCCACACCGACCCCTCTGCCTGCCCTTCGGTGAGGGTATTGGCCTGCTCCTCTTGGGCCATCTCGGCCTCGGGGATGCGCACAAAGGCGAATACCAGACAGACTAACAGCACGAAACTGCCCACCAGGATGTAGGGCTTGGCCAAATCGAAGGGCGACCCGTCACCGCCAAAGATCAGCAGACCGCCAATCAGCGGGCCGACAATCCAACCCACCCCGTTGAAGGCGGCGGCGATGTTGATGCGCTGGGCGGCAAATTGCTCGTCGCCCATTCCCGTAGCGCAGGGGTGGGCACCATTCTCGATGAGACACAATCCGCACGCCAAGATAAACAGGGCGGCAAAGAAGGGCATCGGCGAGTGGATAAACGAGGCCGGCACGAAGAGCAACGCACCGAGGGCGAAGATCAACAGACCGGTGATGATGCCCCGCTTGTAGCCCACCTTGCGCATCAGCCAGCCGGCGGGCAGGGCCATCACAAAGTAGCCGATATAGACCGAGAACTGCACAAAGCCCGACTCGGCCTTCGACATAGCAAAGGCCTCCTGAAAGTGTTTGTTGAGCACATCCAGCAGTCCGTGTGCCAGACCCCACAGCAGGTAGAGGGTGGCAATCAACAGAAACGGGATGAGGTAATTCACCCCGTTTCGATCCTTAAACATCGAGGCTTTCTTCATAGCGAAAGGGTGTTATTCGAGGTAGAAGACCTCCTCCATCGTAGCCCACCACTCCCCCTCGGCACGGGTCTCGAGCGGACGCTGGCAGGGCATACATACATCCCACCAACGCTGCGTCTCGGGGTCGGCAGCCATCTTGGCCATATCGGCTTCGTAATCCTCGCCAACGTACTCGTAGTAGCTGAACAACAGACCATCTTTGTAGTAGATGCTGTAATTCTGGAGGTTACACTCCTTGATCATCTTCAGTACACCCGGCCACGCAGCAGCGTGCAACTTCTTGTACTCCTCCAATTTGTCGGCATTAACACCGATTACTTGACCAAATCTTTTCATTTTTTTCGGATTTTGTGCGGCATCTTTCAACCTTTGTCAGCTCGTGCCGTGCAGTCACATACGCAAAGTATGCTCCTTTCGGCCCGACTGCCAAATCTTGAAATCTGCTCGCCTAAAATCGAAAAAAAGGGGTTTTCGCTTTTTTTAGGCGGGCAGCCAATGCCGTCGGTTTATAATTCGTTGATTTTTTGTTTAGTTTTTAACGGCTCGGAACAACGCCTCGACGTTGGCGGGGTTGATGTCCGGCAGGATTGCCTCGTGGCTGGGCGAGAGAATCAGGCCCGTCGGGAAGATCTCCTTCAGACGCTTCACGTCGGCCTCCACCTCCTCGGGCGAACCATTGACCAGCAGGTGCTGGGCATCCACGCCGCCAAAGAAACACCCCTTGTCGCCAAAGTCGGCACGCAACTTCTCGGCCTGCATATCACGGGCCTTGGCCTGAATGGGGTGGATGACATCGATCCCCAAATCGAACAGATCGTCGATGATGGGGTGGATGGCACCGCACGAGTGGTGTACCACCTTCAGACCGTAGCTCTTGGCCTGATCGACCAGTCGTTTTGTGCCGGGGAAGACATACTCACGCAGCTCCTCGGGCGAGACCAGCAGACCATTCTGGCTGCCGAAGTCGTTGCCAATCAAGACGGCATCCAGGTAGCCCTTCGTCGCCTCGTAGAAGATTTCGCCGCAGCGGATGTAGAAGTCGGTGATGCGGTCGATGACGGCTCGGAACATCTCGGGGGCAATCATCATTGTCAGCAGGGCATTCTCCATACCGAAGGCCGAGCAGGCATCCTGGAAGTGGGCAGCCCACATAATACCCATACGGGCCATATCCTCGGGGGCGGACATTGCCAGACGACGGGCCTCGTTGAAGTCGATATGCTCCTCGGGGTCGGGCCAGGGGAAGGTATCGACCAAAGCGGGATCGGTCATATCCTCGAAGAAGCCCGGGGCGGTCAGCGTACGCTCATCCTGGGCACCCCCCTCGCCGCTCTTGGCAAACGAGAGCGAGCAGCCGATGTCGTTGGTCGGCGGGTTGTTGTAGGGGACGGGAATGGGATAGACATCGTCGTCGATTTTGCGTTTCAGGGCATCGACATCCTCCACGCCGAAGTAGGCAAAGAGGCGGGGCAGGGCCGACGGAACGGGAAGACCGAGCCACGAAGCGGGACGATCGACCTCCTGACGGGCGATGGTAGCCATAAAACGCTCTTTGTGCGTCATCATATTGTTCTGAAGTTTAAGGGTTCACAATTAGAACAAATATAGCAATAGATTCCCACTTTTCCAACCCGAAAGGTTGCCGAACGTGGAAAAAATGCTAAATTTGTCGTAAAATAATCCAAATTGCAACTATGAAAGTATTGATGCTCAATGGCAGCCCCCACGAAAAGGGTTGCACCTATACCGCCCTGAAGGAGGTGGCCAACGTATTGAACAAGAAGGGAATCGAATCGGAAATCTTCTGGGTGGGCAACGCCCCCGTAGCGGGTTGCATCGGTTGTGGCAACTGCTTCAAGACGGGTCGCTGCTTCCGTGAGGACGGGGTGAACGAGTTTGTCGAGAAGGCCAAGACGGCCGACGGTTTTCTCTTCGGCTCGCCCGTGCACTACGCCTCGGCCTCGGGTGCCATCACCTCGTTTCTGGACCGTGTCTTTATGAGCGGAGCCTGGCAGGGGGCCTTTGTGCGCAAGCCTGCCGCCTCGATTGCCTCGGCCCGCCGTGCAGGTACGACGGCCACGCTCGACCAACTGAACAAATACATCGCCTTCCACCATATGCCGATGGTGCCGTCGCAGTATTGGAATATGGTTCACGGCCACAGTGCCGAGGAGGTCCTGAAGGACGAGGAGGGGTTGCAGATTATGCGTTCGCTGGGCGAGAATATGGCTTGGATGCTCCGCTCGTTCGAGGCGGCTCGCCAGGCAGGCGTCGAGGAGCCGGAGTACGAACCGAAAATCAAGACAAGTTTTATTCGCTAACGCACGCATTGAGCGACGTTGCGGCAACGAACATCGGCGGGGCGGTCCACACAGCGACAGCCCCGCTGTTGTGTATATCTGTAAAATATCGTACCTTTGCCACTTCTTAAACAAAACGTTAGATGCAAGATTATCAACACCGTCAGGGGCGTTTCCTGGCCTTGACTCCGCTTTTGGTCTTTTTGGCCCTCTACCTTGTTACGTCGCTCGTGGTGGGCGACTTCTATAAGATGCCCATCACCGTAGCCTTTGTCGTAGCCTCGGTCTATGCCCTCTGCCTGCTGCGTGGCAAGAGTGTGCAGGAGCGTATAGAGGCCTTCACCCGAGGGGCAACCGATACGAATATCTTGCAGATGATTTGGATTTTCATCCTCGCCGGAGCCTTTGCCAAGGCGGCCGATGCGATGGGTGCCATCGATGCAACGGTCAATCTGACCCTCTGCCTTGTGCCGCCCGCCTACCTGGCCGCAGGACTCTTTCTGGCTGCCTGCTTCGTCTCGATTTCGATCGGCACGTCGGTCGGCACGGTGGTGGCTCTGACCCCCGTAGCCTCGGGTTTGGCCGCCGAGACGGGCATCGAAACCGCCTTCTTGGTGGCGGTCGTCGTGGGTGGCTCCTTCTTTGGCGACAACCTCTCGTTTATCTCCGATACGACCATCGCCGCCACCCGCACCCAGGGGTGCCGGTTGCGAGATAAGTTCCTCTTCAACCTTCGCATTGTCCTGCCTGCGGCGGCGCTGACGCTCGTGCTCTACCTCTTGACCGGTACGACCCACGAGGCCGCAGCCCATACCGAGTCGGTCGAGTGGTTGAAGGTGGTGCCCTACCTGCTGGTGCTTATTACGGCTGTGATGGGTGTGAATGTGATGTTGGTGTTGCTTCTGGGCATCCTCTCGACCGGCGTGGCGGCCCTCTTGACGGGCGCCCTTTCGCTCTTCGATTGGTGCGGCTCGATGGGGCAGGGTATGGTCGGAATGGGCGAGTTGATTATCATCACCCTCTTGGCTGGCGGTATGCTCGAGACCATCCGCGTGGGTGGCGGCATCGACTACATCATCTCGCGCCTCACCCGTCGCATTCACGGCACCCGAGGGGCGCAAGCCGTCATCTCGGCCCTGGTGACGCTGGCCAACTGCTGCACGGCCAACAATACGATTGCCATCCTGACGGTCGGCCCCATAGCAGCCGAGATTTCGGACCGCTTCGGAGTGGATCGTCGCAAGAGCGCCTCGCTGCTCGACACCTTCTCCTGCTTCACGCAGGGGTTGTTGCCCTACGGTGCCCAGATGCTGATGGCGGCAGGTCTGGCAGCTGTTTCGCCCATCGCCATTATGCACTACCTCTACTATCCCGTCATCCTGGGTGTCTGTGCAGCCATTTCGATATTGGTAAAACGAAAGAGGAGTGTTGCTTAAACACTCCTCTTTCGTTTGTTGCTTGTTTAGCGGATATTCTCCCAGGTGATTCTCCCCGACGCAGGGCCTTCGATGTGCTTTTCGAGGGGTTTGTCGGTGTTGAGTTGCCAATCCACCATCCAAAGGTTGCGGCCATCGAGCACGTGAACCTCGTTTTTCGGTCCATTGACCCGCAGGTTTCTTACCGTCATACCATCCACATCGTGCAACAGCATCAGGTGGCGCACCCTCGGATCCTCGCCCACAACGGCATTGGGGGTATCGACCAGCACATTTTCGATGTGCAGGAAGCGCACGGGGCTTTCGGGAATGGCCTTCATATCGATGAACTCACGGCACCCCTCGACCACCACATCACGGATGGTGATGCCTCGGAAAGCGGGGGTGAGCTTGGTCCACTCACGCAGCGGCATACGGGCTGCCAACTCGCCCGTCCAGGCGGGGTTACCCAGCATATCCCACACAATGGCCCCCTTTTCGGTACGCATACGGATGCGCTCGTAGTGGAGGTTCTCGCCACCACCGGCACGGGGACGGCGGGTCTTGAAGCGGATGCCGATCATCGTGCCGTCGAAGACGCAGTCGTGGGTGTAGAGGTTGCGAATCCAGCCGGCCGTCTCGCTGCCGCAGGTGATGCCGCCGTGGCCACGGGTGGTGAGACAGTAGCGCATTACGATGTTCTCCGAAGCACGTCCGATGGCCTCGCCATACTCGTTGCGGCCACCCTTCATCGCAAAGTTATCGTCGCCGCACGACATGGTCGAGTACTCGATCAAGACATTCTTGCAGCAGGTGATATCCACACCATCGCCACGAGGAATGCCGACCGACTCGACCTCCACGCCTCGGATAATTAGATTCTCGCAATAGACGGGAGCAATGTTCCAGAAGAAACCCTGCTCAAACTTCACCCCTTCGAGCAACACCTCACGGCAGTTGATGGGGCCGAAGAAGGTGGGAAGGAACACCTCGCCACCGTTGCGGCCATCGTAGATGCGCTCGCTGACGGGGGTGTTGATGTCGATCTTCTCGACGGCAAAGCTGACCTGACGCTCCTTGATCGATCCGCCCGTGGGACCAATCAATCGGCCCTTACCTGTCAGGGCAATGCGCTCTTGGCCCTCGGCATAGATGCAGGCACCGAGCGACATAATCTCCACACCCTCGTTGGTGGTAAAGACGGCGGGCAGGTAGTCCTCAATCTCGCCACTGAAGCGTACTACGCAATCCTCCTCGAGGTGCAGTTCCACACCGCTTTTGAGCGAGATGCGGCCCGTCAGCCACTCACCGCCGCACAGCGTCACACGACCTCCACCCCGCTTGGCGGTGCAGTCGATGGCTCGTTGGATGAGTTTCGTCGCCTTTACCCCTGCGGCGGGAGCCTCCAGGCGCACCTCATAGTCGGCAAAGGTGGGGCGGCTCAGTTGCGGCATATAGAAGGGGGCCTTGATGGGGGCAATCTCCGTCGGCATTGCCTCTCGTCCCACCTCGCTGCGGGTCGGAATGTGGGGTTGTGCCGATGTGGCGGCAAAGGCGGCCAAGGCCACCAGGGTCGTCAATAACTTTTTCATCATGGTAGTAGTAATTGGGTTTCGTTAGCGCAGGAACAACAATTCACGGTACTTGGGCAGCGGCCACATCTGGTCATCGACAATCTCTTCGAGCTTATCGACGTGCAGACGGATGCGGTCGAAGAAGACGGCCACCGTGTCGTGGTAGGCGATGGCCTTCTGGCGCATATCCTCGATGCGGTTGGCTTGCTTGCGTGCCTCGGTCATCTCCTCCGTCAGTCGCTGAATCTCGGCCGTGTGGTCCTGAATCTTTTTGATGAGGCGGATATCGGCCTCGGCGTTCAGTCCGCCGATGTGCGACATCTTATAGACCTTGTCCAACAGCATCGCCTCGTAGTTCGAGGCCGTAGGTACGATGTGGCTCATAATCAGGTCGCCCAACACACGACCCTCGATCTGAATCTTCTTGACATAGGTCTCCCACTTCACCTCCGTGCGGGCCTCCAACTCGATGCGGGAATAGACCCCGGTTTTGGAGAACAGCTCGACAGTGGCAGGGTCGAGGTAGCGGTCGAACATCAACGGCGTGGAGGTCTCGCAATCCAGACCTCGGCGGGCGGCCTCCTCACGCCACTCCTCCGAGTAGCCGTTGCCGTCGAAACGAATCGGGCGACAGGCCTTGATCATCGCCTTCAACACCTCGTAGATGGCCTTCTCCTTCTTCATTCCCCCCTCGATTTTGCGATCCACCTCGGCCTTGAATTGAGTCAGCTCGGCCGCCAGCAGGGTGTTGAGGGTGATGATGGCCTCGGCACAGTTGTCCGACGCACCAACGGCACGAAACTCGAAGCGGTTACCCGTAAAGGCAAAGGGCGAGGTGCGGTTGCGGTCGGTGTTGTCCAACAAGAGGGTGGGGATGTGCGAAATGCCGCTCATCTTGAAGACCCCCTTGGCATCGAAGCGGATGGCGTTGTCGCTCTTCGAGTCGGCCAACTTATCCAGCACGGCCGACACCTGCGTGCCCAGGAAGGTCGAAATGATGGCCGGCGGAGCCTCGTTGGCACCCAGACGATGGGCGTTGGTGGCACTCATAATGGCCGCCTTCAACAGTCCGTTGTGCTTGTGTACGGCCGATATAACATTGACAATGAAGGTGATAAACTGCAAGTTCTCGGAGGCCGTTTTGCCCGGACCCATCAGATTGACACCCGTATCGGTCGAGAGCGACCAGTTGTTGTGCTTACCCGAGCCGTTGATGCCCTTGAAGGGCTTCTCGTGCAGCAGGACACGGAATTTGTGGCGACGGGCAATTTTGTCCATAATGGTCATCAGGAGCTGGTTGTGGTCGTTGGCCAGGTTGGCCTCCTCATAGACCGGTGCCAACTCGAACTGGTTGGGAGCCACCTCGTTGTGGCGGGTCTTGACCGGAATGCCCAACTTCAACGATTCGTACTCCAACTCCCGCATAAAGGAGATGACACGGGCCGGAATGGCACCGAAGTAGTGGTCCTCCAGCTGCTGGTTCTTGGCCGACTCGTGGCCCATCAGCGTGCGACCCGTCAGCATCAGGTCGGGACGGATGGCCCACAGACTCTCATCCACCAGGAAGTACTCCTGCTCCCATCCCAGATTGGTCTGCACCCGCTGTACATTCTTGTCGAAGTAGTGGCAGACATCCACAGCCGCCTTATCGACGGCCGCAATCGAGCGCAACAGGGGCACCTTGTAGTCCAACGCCTCGCCCGTGTAGGCGATGAAGACGGTGGGGATACAGAGCGTGGTATCGACAATGAAGGCGGGCGAGGTGGGGTCCCAAGCCGAGTAACCGCGTGCCTCGAAGGTGTTGCGGATACCGCCGTTGGGGAACGACGAGGCGTCAGGCTCCTGCTGCACGAGCAGTTTTCCGGAAAACTCCTCAATCACACCGCCAAACCCATCGGGCTGCGCGAAGGCATCGTGCTTCTCGGCCGTGCCACCCGTCAGCGGCTGAAACCAGTGGGTGTAGTGGTCGGCACCGTGCTCCAAGGCCCATTGGCGCATACCGGCAGCAATCGAGTCGGCCACCTCGCGTGTAAGGGGCGTGCCGTTGGCCATCGTATCGGTGAGGGCTTCGAAGGTCTTTTTGTCGAGGTATTTGCGCATAGCCTTACCCGTGAAGACCTTGGCGCCGAAGTAGTCCGAGGGTCGCCCCTCGGGGGCGTGTACGTCGATGGCCGTGTGGTTGATGGCGGCATCGACCATCTTAAAGCGAAGCGATGAGGACATAACTTTTTGTTTGCGTTGAATGTTCTTTTTGCAAAGTTAAAAGTTTTCTGCTTTTCTGCGCATACAAAAAGATGACTTTTTTCTGAAAATGGCGAAAAAAACAGGTGTTTTCATGAAAAACGGGGTGAAAAATGGGATGGTGGGTGAAAAAATAGGGCGTTTTTTTGGAAAACACCCCTGAAAATCCGCCACTCTTGCGAAAAACGCACATTTTGTAAAATGGCTGAAATTGGCGAAAAATAGAACAAAACTATATAAAAATGGCCGACTGCGCAGGGCAATCGGCCATTGGATTTATGTCGCTTTAGCTGCGATTAGGCACCGGGCGTGAACTCGATGACGGCAGCCTCCGACGTAACACCGTTCTCATCGACGGCTACCACGACAGCCACGTGGGGCTGACCTGCATAGTAGCTCGATACGTTGTACGATGCCTCGGTCGAAGTCGTGTGGGTCAGCGTGTACATCGAGGGATTGAGCGCAATGTAGGCGGCTGCACCCTCGGCCGTAGCACCCATATTGTTCTTCCAGGTGGAGTGCGAAGCACGGTTGATGTAGTAGATGTACTCCTTGGCCGTGCCACCCTCTACCGACCACTTGAGCTTCACGCTCGTCGATGTGAGCTCCGAAGCGGCGGTGTCGATAACCACCTTCAGGTTGTTGTAGGTGATGGCGGTGGTGGTGAAGGTGAACTTGTAAACCTGGCCATACTTACCATCCTTATCCACACCTACGGCAGCCAACGTGTACTCCGTGCCGGGGGTGAGGTTATAGGCAGCCTCAGGCATATCGGGGCTGACGCCGGGCGACTGGTAGAGCAGCTCCTCGAGCAGCACCTCCTCCGAGGGGAGCTCCGAGCTCTTATAATACTTGTAGTAGGCTGCCGTGCCACCCGTGTAGCTCAGCTCGGTGCTAATCGAGGTGAGGTCGATTGTCGGTTCGCCGGCCGTGATAACCACCTCGCCACCGGGTTGCAGGGCGGGCGTGGTCCACTCAAAGATCTTCATATCGCTCTCGGTATAGACCGTCTTGCCCTCCTCTACGGGGATGATCCACATCACGTAGCTCTTGTTGGGCTGAACACCGCTCAAATCCGAGCAAGGCATATTCTGAATCGAGGTCTGAATGGTCGGAGCATCGTTGGCGTACGACGTAGGCTCACCAAAGCCCATCTCATACGAACCGTTGATGTACGAGAGCTGCGAC
>CALAQA010000142.1:0-27956 GCA_937889065.1 uncultured Alistipes sp. | reverse complement strand
CCCATCGTCAGCGTGTTGGAGGGGTTGAAACAACTGCTTCCCGCCACCGAGATTCGCTACGCCAAGGGGTGTGAAATTGTCGATAGCCACTTTCCCGAAAGCGAGCTGTTTGACTTTGAACCAACCTCGGAAGAGCAGCGACTCATCGACGAGGCGGTTACGACAGCCCGCAATTCGGAGGTGGCAGTTTTGGTTTTGGGTGGCTCGGAAAAGACCGTTCGCGAGAGCCGTTCACGCACCGATTTGCGCCTTCCCGGGCATCAGGAACGCCTCCTCAAGGCGGTTGTGGCGACCAATACCCCTGTGGTGCTGGTGATGGTCGATGGCCGAGCCGCCGCCATCAACTATGCCCAAGCGCACGTGCCCGCCATTCTGCACGCCTGGTTTGGGGGCGAGAAGATGGGTATAGCCATCGCCGAAGCCCTCTTTGGCGACTATAACCCGGGCGGCAAGTTGGCTGTCACGTTTCCCAAAAGTGTGGGACAACTCCCCTACGCCTTCCCCTTCAAGCCCGGTGCGGATGTCGAGGCCGAGACGAGCGTCTGGGGTCCACTCTACCCATTCGGTTATGGGTTGAGCTACACAACTTTTGCTTATAGCGATTTGAAAATCAGCCACTCGGAGATTCGCCCCGACGAGGAATTAGCGGTTCGCTGCACGATTACCAACACCGGCACACGTGCAGGTGACGAGGTGGTGCAGCTCTATCTGAACGATTGTTACAGCAGCGTCACAACCTACACGCAGGTGTTGCGTGGCTTTGAGCGTATTACCCTCCTCCCGGGCGAAAGTCGTGAGGTCTGCTTCAAGCTCGATAGGCAGGATTTGGGGTTGTGGAATCGTGAGAATTGCTTTGTGGTGGAGCCCGGCGACTTCGAGGTGATGGTGGGCGCCTCGTCGAAAGATATTCGCCTACGGGGCAGTTTCTGCGTAAAGCCTTAAACGAATGAGGGCGACCCATTGTTTGGGTCGCCCTCACTAATTACATATACTCTTCGTAGCCGTATTCGATGGCTCGATTGAGTTGATCGAGGTAGGGTTTTGCCGAGCGGAAGCGTTCCAACATTCGAGGCACGAAATCCTCCGACAGGACCTCCTCTTCGGTCAAATCCAACACCAGGCAGTGGTCCTTCAGTCGCAGCAGGTCGGTGTGTGCAGTCTCCTGCTCGAAACCTTTGGGGAGGCGTTTCAGGCTTCCCGTGTAATCCATCCGAAAACCATCGGCCGAAGCGATATGCTCGGCCATCAGATCGCCATTATCGACAATCTCTTCACGGATGCTGCGCAGAATGGCCGGAGGAATGCAGACCTGACCGGCAGCCAAAATCGAGTGGCCGATCATCGAACTACCCTCTACCACCGGTTCAAGGTGGAGGTAATAACCGGCCAACCCCGAATTTTTGCCTCGAGGAGCAATGAAGGCACTGAAGTGAGTCTTGTAGGGCGACTTATCGGCCGAAAAGCGAATGTCACGATTCATTCGATAGGTGCAATCCTTGGCCTTCAACCCCGCCACAGCAGGATCGAATGTCGAGATGGCATCGACCAACTCTTCTACCAACCGCTCGAAGCGGCCACGATGGAGTTTGTAGCGGGCACGGTTTTCGTCCATCCAACCCTTGTGGTTGTTGGCCGCCAACTCCCGAAGGAACTCCAACGCCTCACGCAACTCACTCGAAGTCATAGCCTACCAAGCAAAGAGCGGATAGTTCTCCATCAACTTATTCACATCGGCACGTACGGCGGCGATGTTGGCCTCGTTCTCGGGATCCTGCAATACACGGTCGATCAGCTCGACGATGTAGTCCATCTGATCCTCCTTCAGGCCACGCGTCGTGATGGCCGGCGTACCAAAGCGCAGACCCGAGGTCTGGAAGGCCGAACGGCTGTCGAAGGGAACCATATTCTTATTGGTTGTGATGTCGGCAGCAACCAGACACTTCTCGGCCAACTTACCCGTCAGCTCGGGGAACTTCGTGCGCAGATCGACCAGCATCAGGTGGTTGTCCGTGCCGCCCGAAACAATCTTATAACCACGCTTTACAAAGGCCTCGGCCATCGCCTTGGCATTCTTCTGTACCTGCGTCTGGTACTCCTTGTACGAAGGCTCCAACGCCTCACCGAAGGCTACGGCCTTGGCGGCGATGACGTGCTCGAGCGGACCACCCTGGATGCCGGGGAAGACGGCCGAGTTCAAGATGGCAGACATCTTCTTTACAACACCCTTCGGCGTGGTCAGACCCCACGGATTGTCGAAATCCTCGCCCATCAGGATGATACCGCCACGAGGACCACGCAGGGTCTTGTGGGTCGTCGAGGTGACAATGTGTGCATAATTAACGGGATTATCCAGCAGACCGGCGGCAATCAGACCGGCCGTGTGGGCCATATCGACCATAAACAGCGCACCCACCTTGTCGGCAATCGCACGCATACGCTTATAGTCCCACTCGCGCGAGTAGGCCGATGCACCACCCACGATGAGTTTGGGTTTGCACTCGAGGGCCTGCTGCTCCATCTTGTCGTAGTCGATGCAACCGGTAGCCTCGTCGAGCTGGTAGCCGACAGCCTTGAAATACTTACCCGAGAAATTGACCAGCGAGCCGTGCGACAGGTGGCCGCCGTGGGCCAAATCCAGACCCATAAAGGTGTCGCCGGGCTGCATTACGGCAAAGAATACGGCCATATTAGCCTGGGCACCCGAGTGGGGCTGCACGTTGGCGTAGGCTGCACCATAGAGCTTACAGATGCGCTCGATAGCCAGACGCTCCACCTCATCGACCACCTCGCAACCACCGTAGTAGCGAGCGGCAGGATAACCCTCGGCATATTTGTTGGTCAGCACCGACCCCATAGCGGCCATCACCTGGTCGCTTACAAAATTTTCGGAGGCAATCAGCTCGATGCCGTGCATCTGGCGACTCCGCTCACGCTCGATAAGCGAGAAAATCAGACTATCTTTGGTCATAATAAAAGGTATTTAGTTGTCGTTTTATCTTTGAAACATAGTTTCACCAATGCAAAGATAAGGTTATTCGCAGAGATAAAATACCCTGTTTTTGGTTAATTTATCGACAAACATTGCACACTTTGCCCGAATGGGCGAAGATTTTGTATATTTGTAGTTATGAAACGATGCTTTACATTAGCGGCCGCACTGCTCATCAGCCTCTCGGCCACGGCTCAATCGCTCACGCTTCCCACCATCGATGCCGCAGCGCTCGGTATGGGTAACGTGACGATGGCCACCATCCACGACGGCCACAGCCTCTACAATAATGCTGCTATGACCGCCTTTGCCCTCTACCCGATGCGCCTGTCCACCTCGTACTACGGGCAGGCCGACTTCGACTACTATGCCGTGTCGGGCTATTGGCGTTTCGATATGAGCAACACCTTGCAGGTGGGCTGGCGGCAATACCTGCGTGAGAAGGGCAATCGGGATTCGGCCCTCGACGTGGGCTACACCCGCCGTCTGAATGACGAGTGGGCCATCGGCGTGGTGGGTCGCTATATGCACCTGAAACGCTACGAAGAGAGCACCGATGCATTGGCCGTTGATTTGAGTGTGGGATGGCAACGACCCATCGAAAATTGGGAGCGTTATTCGACGCTGCGAGCGGGGGCAAAAATTGCCAACTTGGGAGGCTTTCTCGACCACACCGACGACCACCTTCCCCTCTCGGCCAAGGCGGGTGTTTCGCTCGAGACATTCTTCTCGGATGCACACGCCCTCACCGTTGGTGCCGATGTGGGATATTACTTCTCGCCGTCGGAGATTCGTGGCCTCGAATTGGGTTTAGGTGCCGAGTATAACCTAATGCAGCTCATTCGTTTGCGTGCAGGTTACCACGCTGGCGACGACAAACTCTTCAACCCCTCGTACGGCTCGGTCGGTGTGGGGGTCAGCATCCTGCATCTGCGCTGCGATTTTGCCTATCTCATCGCCTCGAAATCGACCCCGCTGCACAACTGTTACAGCATCAGTTTCGGGTTGGATTTTTAGTGTAAAAAGGCCTCTACTTTTGCTGCAAGTGTGAGAGCAGATTTCGACACCCCTCCTCCAACAGATCGAGCACGATTTCAAACCCCTCGTGACCCTCGTAATAGGGGTCGGGAACGTAGTTGAAACGGCGGCGGGTCTCCTCCGAGAAGAAGTCGCGCATACGGTCGATTTTGTTGGCAAGTTCCCGACTCGGGGCCAAGCGATGCACATCCTCGTAGTTGTAGTCGTCCATCACGATGATATGGTCGAAACGTTCAAAATCCACCGAACGGATTTGACGAGCACGGTGCGGGATTTCGATGCCGCGTGCCGAGGCTGCACGACGCATACGACGATCGGCAGGCTCGCCCGTGTGACCGGCATAGGTGCCGGCCGAATCGACCTCAAACTCATTTGTCAGATGCTCCTTTTCAAGCAAGGCATTGAAGACCGCCTCGGCAGCCGGGGAACGACAGATATTTCCCAGGCATACAAACAAAATACGCTGTTTCATAGGGCAAAGATAGCCCCAAAAAGCCTTTTTTCAAAGATGCAGCACAATTAAACGCCCTTTTGTACCAAAATACTTCTTGGTTATACCATCCTGTTTTTCGAAGAATTTTGTACCTTTGCACCGATTTATATATAAAACCAAAAAATAAGAGAACAATGAAACGTTTGATGATAACGCTGGCTACCCTGATGGCTTTTGGGGCAGCAATGGCCGAAGAGCCGGTCAAGAAGATCGAAAACCTCAAGCTGGAGGATTTGCGTGGCGAAGAGGTTTCGATTCCCTATTGGGGCGAGAAGAACCTGATGATTTTCTATGTCGATCCCGACCGTCACAAGCAGAACGAGGCCTTCACCTACGAGTTGGAGCAGACGGGGCGTGCCGGTGGCGAAAACATCGTCGGCTTTGGCGTGCTGAATCTCAAAGATACGATGCTCCCGAACGGCATCATTCGCTCGATGGCCCGCAAGCGCACCGAGAAGAACAAGGCCCTCGTATTGGCCGACAAGAGCCGCATCCTCTCCAAAGGGTGGGATTTGGGCGACTGCAACAACAAGTTTGTCTTGATGCTTGTCTCGAAGGAGGGCGAGCTGGTCTTCATCCGCAAGGGCGAACTTACCGAGGCCGACAAGGAGGCCTTCTACAAGGCCGTCGAGCCGCTTAAATAACCAAAACAGAGCGCCTTGCGACACCTGTTATCGGTTCTTCTGATCGTTGGTTGGTTGCCCGTTGCGGCCCAATCCGAAACGTGGTTCCACGTCACCGAACGTGGGGATACGGTACGCTATACCTATACCCCAACGTCGGACGGCACAGCACAACTCGTTCCGCAAGAGCCGCCCAAGAGGGGCTTTTTGCGCCGTGTGGTTGATTACTTCGGCCAATCGACCGAGGACCACACCTTCGACAAGAAGATCGACATCACCTTTGCCGGTGGCCCGAGCTACTCGAAGACCACCAAATTGGGGTTGGGCGTCTTGGCGGCAGGTCTCTATCGCCTCGACCGCACTGACTCGATTACTCCCCCATCCGACATCTCAATCTTTGCCAACGTGACCACCTCGGGTTTCTACTCGTTTGGTGTGACGGGCAACACCATCTTCCGCAATTCGGTACGCCGTTTGAGCTACGATGTCAGCTTCTCGTCGGCGCCTCGTGATGTGTGGGGTATCGGCTACGATGCGGGGCGTTTCAACCCCAAGTCGGATTTTGTCGAGCAGAGCTACATCATCAAGGCCCGCTTCCTGCAACGCCTCTTCACGAACACCTATGGCGGTGTGATGCTCAACTTCAACCACACTTCGGGGCGTAAATTCGACGAGGTGAGTGAGAGCTACATCTACGGTCAGAAACACGCCTACACGGCTACGGGCTTTGGCGCTCTGCTCGAGTACGATTCCCGTGACTTTATCCCCAACCCTTCGCGCGGTCACTACCTAAGCATCGAGGCTACCTACTTCGATAAAGCATTGGGTAATTGCGACCGTTCGTTGTGGCGATTGACCTTTACGGCAAACACCTATAAGCAGCTGTGGAGCAGTGGACTTATCGCCTTCGACCTCCACGGAGAGTTTAACTCGGAAGGGACCCCTTGGCCCCTGTTGGCCCGCCTGGGTGGCAACGAACGAATGCGTGGTTACTACCTCGGCCAATATACCGATAACTCGATGCTTACGTTCCAGATGGAGTTGCGTCAGCGCATCTGGCGACGCATTGGTTGCGTGGTATGGGGTGGCGCAGGAAATGTCTTCTCGAAGCGTGAAAAGTTCAGTTGGGACAACACCCTGCCCAACTACGGCGTAGGTCTGCGCTGGGAGCTCAAGAAGCGTGTAAATGTCCGTATGGACTATGGTTTTGGCCGCAAAACGAGCGGCTTCCTCCTCTCTATTAACGAAGCCTTCTAACCCATGTTTAAGCTAAAAATCTATACCGAGGAGTTTGCTACCCGCAGTCGTTTTTCGATTCTGCTGGCCATCTACTTCATCGCCTCCATCATCGCCCCCAACTTTGCGTTGGCCGTTACGGAGGACTATTCGTGGTGGAGCACCGAGGCGCTGATACTGATGCCGTTGGGCTTCTATATGATGTGGAGCGTAGCGATGCGACGCTCGGGATTTATGATTTGGTTCGGCTTTCCGTTCATCTTTTTTGGGGCCTTTCAGTTGGTGTTGCTCTATCTGTTCGGCAACTCGATTATCGCCACCGATATGTTCACCAACCTCGTCACGACCAATCCGGGCGAGGCCTCCGAGCTGCTGGGCAACATCTACCCTGCCGTGATTCTGGTGGCGGTCATCTACCTGCCGATTCTGTGGCTCGCCGTGCGTGAGATTGCCAAGCGACGGGTGCTGTCGAAGAAGATGCGCCTGATTTTCGGCTCAACGGGCCTTATCCTCTTTGTGTTGGGCGGCATTGCGTTGATTCCGGCATACGCCACCAGCAAAGACAAACACGTTGTGCGTGACGAGCTCTTCCCGGTCAATGTCTGCTACAACGTCTATCTCTCGGCTTCGGAGTTGCGAAAAACCTTCCACTACGAGGAGACAACGGCCAATTTCAGATTCGATGCCCGCCGCACGGCTTCGGTCGAGGGGCGTGAACTGTATGTCTATATCATCGGCGAGGCCTCACGTGCCATGAGTTGGCAACTCTATGGCTATGAGCGAGAAACAACCCCTCGACTGATGCAAATCGACGATATTATAGTCAATCGCAATGTCCTGACCCAGAGCAACACCACCCACAAGAGTGTGCCGCTGTTTCTGTCGTCGGTAGCCACCCACGAACACGAAGAGTTGTATCGTCGTCGAGGGTTGCCGCAACTCTTCGGCGAGGCGGGTTTCGAGACCTGGTTTATCTCGAACCAATCGCCCCAGGGGGCTATGATTGATAATCTGTCGAGCACGTCGGACCATATCCTCTACCTCGAAGAGCCTCGCCACGATATGCAGCTGTTGGAGGCCTTGCAGGAGGTGGTCAAGAAGAGCCGTCACGACAAATTGTTTGTCATTCTTCACTGCTATGGTTCCCACTTCAGCTACCACCAGCGTTACCCGCGTGAGGAGGCCTGTTTCGTACCCGACCCCGATGTCGCCATTCGCCTATCGCACCGTGAGCAGTTGCGTAACGGCTACGACAACTCGATTCGTTATACGGACCTCTTTCTGGCCTCGACCATCGACTACCTGCGCACGCTTGACGATACCGCAACAGCTATGCTCTATTGTGCCGACCATGGCGAGGATATGATGGACGACAAACGTGGTCGATTCCTCCACGCCTCGCCCACCACGACAGCCTACCAATTGTATGTGGCTTCGCTTTGCTGGTTCTCGGAGCGTTATCGCCAACACTTCCCGCAGAAGGTGGCGCTGGCCGAGAAGCACGCCACGGCTCCCGCCACGACCCACGCCATGTACCATACAATTGCCGATATGGCCTCGATTGTAGGTCGCTATTGCGATCCGCAATCGTCGCTTGTCAGCCCCGATTACAACCACAAGGCTCCACGACGCTACCTGAACGACCACAACGAGGCCGTTCCGTTCCGTGAGACGGGCCTAACGAAGGCTGACATCGAGCTGCTCAAGCAGTATGGCATGACCGACCTCTAAATAAGCACCTATTATATAAACACCCGATTATGCGCTTCGTTCTCTCCGCTCTGATGCTGATTCTCCCCTTGGGCGTGTGGGCCAAATGGCAAGACAAATACCGCACCGAGGAGTTCCGTGTGGCCGACCGCCGCTGTGTGGTGGTTCACCCCACCTCGACCCCCAATGGTCGTTGGGTGGTGCGCCCCGCCTTTTTGGGGGCCTTTCCGTCGGTCGATGAGGCGTTGTTGGCGCAAGGGTTTATGGTGGCCTTCTGCGATGTGACACACGACTATGCCAATCCCCGTTCCATCGCCGATTTTGAGCAGTTCTACCACGAAATGCGCCGTCGTTACACGCTGCACGAGAAGTTTATCATCGAAGGCTTCAGTCGTGGCGGATTCTTCGCCCTCAGCTATGCCATCCAACACCCCGAACAGATTGAAAAAATCTATGTCGATGCACCGGTGTGCGACCTGGAGAGTTGGCCTTCGAAACGTGAAGAGAAACTCTATGCCGATGCCCGTCGTCGTTGGAGCGAGGCGGGAGGCGATTTTGAGGAGGGACACGATTTTCCGATTCGCCACTTCGAGCGTATTCTGAAGGCCGACATTCCCGTCATTGTCTGCTACGGCGATGCCGATGAGGTGGTCCCCTTCGAGGAGAACTTCGGACGCATCCTTGCCACGCACAAACGCAAAATTCGCTCGATCAGAAAGCCCGACTGCGGCCACCACCCCCACTCGCTCGAGAATCCCCGTCGGATTGTACGTTTTCTGAAACGACGATAAATCCTAATCGCATAAAACCAACAGAGGCTGTCCCAATCGGAACAGCCTCTATTTCTTTGCAGCGAGACGAAACTATTTCTTAGCCTCCTCGACCGAAACCTTGCGGAACTCCTTCAGGAGCTTCGTCAGTTCCAGAGCGGCCTTGCGAGCGCGCGTACCTGCAGCCTTGTTGCCCTTCTCTACCTGAGCAGCGGCGTTGGCAGCGAATACCTCAGCCTGGGCGTTAATCTGTGCAACCAGTTCTTTCATCGTGTAATAAATTTTAAGGGTTGATATCGACACAAAGATATAAAATTATTCTAAATCAAACGATAAAAGGCTGATTTTTTTGCGCCAAAACCCATTTTTTTGTCCGTTTTAACCCAATTTTCTGTTGCTCGGTATGTTTTTTGCCCCCAAAAAGGGTAAACAGAAAGCAATGGACAAACGATTTGTAATCTATTTGGGGCTTTCTCTACTGCTTATGGGTTGCCACAAAAAGCCCAAAGCCGACCAAACGCCCCTACTGACCGTAACCACCACCGAAGCGGTGGCCGCCGAAATCAGCCCTGAGCGGGAGTTTATCGGTTATCTGCAAAGCAATTTCGATGCAGTCATCCAACCCCGCGTAAATGGTTTTCTCACCTCGAAACGCTTTTCAAACGGAATGCCTGTCAAGCGGGGTGCGCTGCTCTACACCATTGACAAATCGCAATTCTCGGCCTCGATGCTTGCCTCGGAAGCCTCGCTTCAATCGGCACGAGCCAAGGCCGTCGAGGCGCGCAACAACTACGAACGGGCAGTTCCGCTGGCAGAGATGAATGCCATCAGTCGGGCGCAACTCGACCAATATACGGCTACCTTCAAAGCCTCGGAGGCGGCTGTGAAATCGGCCGAACAGGCACTCAAGAACGCTCGGCTCGATTTAAGTTATACCGACATTCGCTCCCCCATCGACGGCATTGCCGGTGGGTCGAACGCCCACATTGGCGACTATGTCGGCCCGGGGACCGAGTTTTCGGTCCTCACGACCATCTCCAACACCGACACCCTTTCGTTCGATGTCTCGTTGCCGATGGCCGAATACCTGCGTCTGGGAGGCTCTCGGGAGCGCATCTACGAGAATGATTCACTGCTGAGCAACATCTCGCTTTGGCTCGACGATGGTTCCCGCTATTCGTTGGCGGGTTTTTACAGCCATACCCGCAAAGATGTGGCTGCGGCTACGGGTACGATTATTCTGGTGGTCAAATTTGCCAACCCCGAAAGCCAACTCAAACCCGGTCAATTTGGGCGGGTGCAATGTCGTATCGGTCGTCCTGAGCAGGCGGTGATGGTTCCCCAACGAGCCGTCAGCGAGGCGCAAGGGGTCAGTTCGGTGTGGGTCATCCGCAACGACAGCACGGCACAGTTTCGCGAGGTCGAGACGGGACCGCTCTACGATTCGTTATGGGTCATCACCCGAGGCCTCGAGGCGGGCGAAAAGGTGGCCCTCACGGGGCGTCAGAAGCTCGAAACGGGACAGCGTGTAAATCCGATAAACCAATAGCTCTATGGAACGATTCTTTGTCACCCGTCCCATCTTTGCCATTGCGCTGGCCATCGCTATGGTCGCCCTCGGATTTGTTTCGTTGCGTTCGCTCCCCATCGAGCAGTACCCCGACATCACGCCACCCGTCGTGGAGGTATCGGCCACCTACAACGGTGCCGATGCCGAGACGGTCAATAGTTCGGTGGCCACTCCCATTGCCGAGGAGGTGATGGGCGTGAGCGGTATGAGTTATATGCAGGCCACCTCGGCAGGTGACGGCTCGATGACCCTGCAAGTCATCTTCGAGATTGGCACCGACCCCGATATGGATGCCGTTTTTACCCAAAATCGGGTCTCGTCGGCCTCGGCCAAACTGCCCGAAGCGGTCTTGCAGCAGGGTGTTACCACCCAAAAGACGATGACGGGATTTTTGATGGTCTATGCCCTGCACAGCGATGGCCGCTACGACGATAAGTGGCTCTCGAACTACGCTTATATTCATCTCCAAAACGAGCTGTTGAAGTGCGACGGTGTGGGCAAAATCGAGGTGATGGGCGCAGGCGAATATGCGATGCGCATCTGGCTGCGCCCCGATGTGCTGAACTACTACGACCTGACGTTGGAGGAGATTACGGAGGCCATCAACACCCAATCGAGCCTCTACCCTGCCGGTAAGTTTGGTGCCGAGCCTGCTCCCGAGGGGACGGTCTATACCTATACGGTGACCCTGCCGCCCCAAATTTCGACGGCCGAAGAGTTTTCGCAAATCATCGTCCACACCACCCCCGAGGGGCAACAAATCCGCTTGGGCGAGGTAGCCGAGGTGGAGTTGGGCAGCCAAAGTTATGGTGTCTCGTCACGCTTCTCGGGCAACCCCACCACGCTGATGGTCATCTATCAGGAGCCGGGCAGCAACGCTATGCAGGTGGGCGAACGGGTGCGGGAGGTGATGACACGCCTCGAAGGGCGCTTTCCCGAAGGGGTGGCAGCTACGGCCATTGTCGATACCACCACCTCGATTCGTGCAGGTATCAACGATATCTTCCATACGCTGCTCATTGCATTGGCGTTGGTTGTGCTGATTATCTATCTATTCATTCAGGATTGGCGTGCGACGCTGGTGCCGTTGGTGGCCATTCCCGTCTCGCTGATCGGTGCTTTTGCCCTCTTTCCGTTGTTGGGTTTCACGCTCAACATCATCTCGCTGCTAGGTCTTGTGTTGGCCATCGGTCTGGTGGTGGATGATGCCATTGTGGTGGTCGAGGCGGTGCAGGTCAATCTGTCGAAGGGGATGGAACGGCGTGAGGCGGTCATCGAGGCGATGCGCAACGTGGCACCGCCCATCATTGCCACCACAGTGGTCTTGTTGGCCGTCTTTATTCCCGTCTCGCTGACGGGTGGCGTTACGGGGCTGATGTTTCAGCAATTTGCCATCACGATTGCCGTTTCGGTCACTTTGTCCGCCTTCAATGCGCTGACCCTTTCGCCTGCCTTGTGCGCTTTGCTGCTCAAGCGGAAGGAGTTGATTGACAAAGGCTTCTTCGGGTGGTTTAACCGCCGTTTCCAACACGACACCGAACGTTATATGTCGCTGTTGCCGAGTATGGTGCGTCACATTGGTCGAACGGCCCTGTTTGTCGGCGTGGTAATGGGAGCCGTTGTCTTTATCTGGCGAGGGCTGCCCGAGGGGTTCCTGCCCGATGAAGACCAAGGCTACCTGATGGTGATGGTCAATACGCCCGAGGCCTCATCGTTGCAGACCACTACGGCCGCCATGCGCCACATCGACGAGGTCATTCGCAGCCGTAGCGAGGTGCTCTCGACCGCCTTTGCCGCAGGTTTCAACCTTTTGGCAGGGGTGGCCGCCACCGACAGTGGCGTGATTTTCGTTTCGCTCACCCCCTTCGGGAAGCGTTCAACCTCAGCAATGGAGTTGGCCGAAGAGCTGACCAAGATGCTCTACCTGGCCATCCCCGAAGCGATGTGTTATGCCTTTGTACCCCCTTCGATTCCGGGATTGGGCATCACTTCGGGCGTAACGGTCGAGGTGCAGGATTTGGAGGGACAAGGCTCGGCCTACCTCGCCCAAGAAGGCGAACGGTTGATGGAGGCTCTGCGCAAAGATCCGCTCGTAGGGTCGGTCTCGACCCAATTCAACGACGGTGTTCCGCAGCGTCGTCTCCACATCAAACGGGAGCAGGCCCTGGCGATGGGGGTCGATATGGGAACCCTCTATTCCACCCTTGGCACGCTGCTGGGTGGCCGCTATATCGACAACTTCACCCGCTTTGGCCGTCTCTACCAGACCTACCTGCAAGCCGGTGCCGACTACCGCCAAAACCGGGAGGCGTTGGAGGGCTATTTTGTCACCTCGTCGTCGGGCGAGCGGGTGCCCGTAGCCACGTTGGTCGAGGTGGTCGATACGGTGGGTGTGGAGTATGTCTCGCAGTTCAACCTCAATCGTTCGATGACCCTCACCATCACCCCACGTCGAGGGGCTTCGTCGGGCGATGTGATGAATCGTGTCATGTCGCTTGGCGATGAACTCTTGCCCGACGACATCGGCTTGGCGTGGAGTGGCGTATCGTTTCAAGAGGCGCAGGAGTCACAGAAGGGAACGGGCATCTATCTTGTCGTGTTGCTCTTTGTCTTTTTGGCCCTGGCTTCGCTCTACGAATCGTGGGGGCTGCCCATAGCCATCTTGGCAGGTGTGCCGATTGCCGTCTTGGGGGCGGTGCTATTTATCGGCATCGCACACCTTATCAATCCCATCTTTATCAACGATTTGTACCTGCAAATCTCGTTGGTGATGCTGGTGGGATTGTCGGCCAAGAATGCGATTTTGGTCGTGGAATATGCCAACCGTCTGCTCTACGAACGAGGGGCAACGCTGTTGGATGCCACCTTAGAAGCGGCACGGCTGCGCCTGCGCCCGATTTTGATGACGGCCTTCTCGTTCATTCTGGGAGTCGTGCCGTTGGTCTTTGCCTCGGGGGTCTATTCCACCGCCCGCAACATTATGGGGTTGGCCCTGGTGGGAGGTATGCTGTTGGCAACCTTGATCGGCATCTTCCTCTACCCCGCCCTCTATTACCTCATTGCTCGCCTCGGTCGCTTTGAAGAGCGTCGGGCCAAACAACACGCATAACTATGAAACGATTGCTTCTGATACTCTTATTTGCTGCGATGGCTGCGGGGTGTATGCCCAAGCTCTATGCGCCCCGCATCGCCACCAACGACCGTTACTACCATGCCGAGGGGCTGCTGGGTGACTCGCTTCAGCTCGACAAACAGTGGTGGCGGCAGTTTGGCGATACAACCCTCTCGGAGTTGGTCGAGTTGGCGTTGGTGCAAAATCGGGATTTGTGGGTAGCAGCCTCCCGCATCCGCCAATCGGAGGAACGGTTGGGGGTGGCACGGGCTTCGTTCCTGCCCCAAATGGCAATGGAGGCTAAGGCCGAAGGGAGCTACAACCGCCAAACCAAAATCGAACAGCAATACAGCCTGACGCCCACCCTTTCGTGGGAGATTTCACTCTTTGGGGCGATGCGCCACGCCACACGGGCTGCCCGAGCCGCCATCGAAAGTTCGGTGTGGAGCTACCGAGCTATGGAGTTGGCCGTAGCGGCACAAGTAGCTACGTCCTACTTCACACTGCGCCAATACGAACGCGATCTCTACATCGCCACACGCACCACCCGACTGCGTCGTGAGTCGGCTGCACTGATCGACTCGCTCTTCCGTTACGGGATGGCAAGCGGTGTCGATGCCGATCAGGCCTACAGCCTTGTCTATAGCTCCGAGGCGGATATTCCCCGCTATCAAAATGCCATCGACCAGAGTCGTTTGGCCTTGATGGTGCTGCTGGGAGAGGCGCCCTACACCTACCCACTTTTAGGTACGGGCGAGGAGTTGATTTCGGACCGTCATCCGACCGCCGTTTCGGCGGGGGTGCCATCGGAGTTGCTGACTCGGCGACCCGATATTCTTCAAGCCTACTTCACCCTCTCACAGGCGGCCTCGGAGGTAGGGGTTGAGCGAGCCAATCGTTTTCCCTCTATCACGCTGAGTGCCAGCGGTGGTATTGGAGCCTCCTCCATCAAAGGTTTAACTTCGTCAAACCCTGCAATATGGCAGGCCGCAGGGGGCATTGTGCAGCCGATTTTCTCGTTTGGCAAGCTCAAACGCAACGAACGCATCGCCATCGAGAACTACAACCAGGCGGCCTACAACTACGAACAGACCGTGCTGACCGCCTTTTCGGAGGTGGAGAAGGCGCTGTCGGCCATCGAATCCACCCGACAGGAGACCGACCGCTACCGTGCCTTAATCAAGCGTTATGAGGACATTGTCGAGAAAGCCTATGCGCTCTATCGCAACGGGATGGCTGATTATCTGGATGTTATCGATGCCGAACGCACCCTCTATTCGGCTCGTATGCAGTTAATCAATCTTGTCACATCCCAATACATCAACTACATCACCCTCTGCAAGGCGTTGGGTGGAGGATGGCAGGTGTGAAATACTCACTTTTAGGTAGGCGCTGTTTGGATGAAAAGGGCTATCTTTGCAACCAAAGGTTGAAAAGATATGCGACTATCCGAACTACATAGCGGCCAATCGGCCACGGTCCTCAAAGTGACGGGCCACGGCGGTTTTCGTCGCCGCATCATCGAGATGGGTTTTGTGCGAGGACAGCGGGTCGAGGTGATTCTCAATGCCCCGCTCAAAGACCCCATCGAGTACCGCATTATGGGCTACGATGTTTCGTTGCGTCGCAGCGAAGCCGAAATGGTCATTGTCCTCTCGGACGAGGAGGCCGAAGCCATCTTGAAGCAAGGCGAAGAGCTGACTCCCTATGCCGAAGAGGCCCCTTACACCTCGCTCGACGAGGTGGTCAATCGCCGTTCACACACCATCACCGTGGCACTGGTCGGCAACCCCAACAGCGGTAAAACCTCGCTCTTTAATGCCATCTCGGGCGGCCACGAACACGTCGGCAACTACAGCGGTGTGACGGTGGGAGCCAAGTGTGGCGTGCGCCACTACAAGGGCTATCGGTTCGAGATTACCGACCTTCCGGGCACCTACGCCCTCTCGGCCTACACCCCCGAGGAGTGTTATGTCCGAGCACACATTGCCCAAAATCTGCCCGACGTGATTATCAATGCCGTCGTGGCCTCGAACCTGGAACGCAACCTCTACCTCACGACCGAGCTGATCGATATGAACCCCCGTATGGTGGTGGCTCTCAATATGTACGACGAGTTGTGCGCCACCGGGGCAAGCCTCGACTACGACTCGCTGGGGCGTATGTTGGGTGTACCGATGGTCCCCGTCGAGGCCCGCAATCGCAAGGGTATCGACGAGTTGTTGGACACCATCATTGCCGTCTTTGAGGGGCGTGACGAGCGTGTGCGCCACATCCACATCAACCAGGGGACCCTCATCGAGGAGGGCATCCAACGGCTGCGTCAGGGGCTGAAAAGCCACCCGATTGCCCTGCCGCAATCTTTCCCGCCCCGCTACCTGGCCCTCAAACTTTTGGAGCGTGACCGTGAAGTGGAGCAGCAGTTGCAAGTGGCCAAACACCCCGCTTTGAGTGCCATCCGTGACGAGGTGGCCGAGCAGATTACCACCGAATTGGGCGAGGATATCGAGACGGCGTTAGCCAATCGTAAATACGGCTTCATCTCGGGTGCCTTGAAGGAGACCTTCACTCCGGGTCGCCAAAGCGAACAATCGACCACGGCCGTGATCGATGCCTTTGTTACCCATAAGTTGTGGGGATTTCCCATCTTCTTTTTGGTAATGGGATTGATGTTCTGGTGCACCTTCTCGCTGGGAGCCTACCCCCAGGCGTGGATCGATTGGTTGGTCGGATGGCTCGGAGGTGCGGTCGATGCGCTGCTGCCGGCAGGTGTGCTACGCGATATGGTGGTCGATGGCATCATCGGCGGTGTCGGCTCGGGGATTGTCTTCCTGCCCAACATTATGATTTTGTACCTCTTCATCTCTTTTATGGAGGACTCGGGCTATTTGGCACGTGCCGCCTTCATTATGGATCGAGTGATGCACCGGGCAGGTCTGCACGGCAAGTCGTTCATTCCGCTCATTATGGGCTTCGGTTGCAACGTGCCGGCCATTATGGCGTGTCGCACCATCGAGAGCCACACGAGCCGCCTGATTACCATCTTCATCACCCCCTTTATGGCTTGCAGTGCACGCATTCCGGTCTTTGTCTTGCTGTGCGGTGCCTTTTTCCCGACGATGGGCGGTTGGGTGATGACCGGGCTGTATGTGCTGGGCGTGCTGATGGCTATTTTGACAGCCCGAATGATTCGCAAATTCCTCCATATGGTCGATGAGACCCCCTTTGTGATGGAGTTGCCCCCCTACCGTATGCCAACCTGGAAAAACACCCTCAGCCATATGTGGGATAAGTGTGCCCAATACCTGCGCAAGATGGGAGGTATGATTTTGGTGGCCTCGGTCATTGTCTGGTTTTTGAGTGCTTACCCTCGCAGCGAGGTGCAACATATTCCCAACGAGCAGCACTACGAAAACTCCTACCTGGGGCGTCTGGGTAAGAGTTGCCAACCCATCTTCGAGCCGCTCGGCTTGAATTGGAAGGCGGGTGTGGCATTGTTGTCGGGTCTTCCGGCCAAGGAGATTATCGTCTCGACGGTCGGTGTGCTCTATACCGACGAAGAGCCCGAGACGGGCAACGAGAAGCTTAGCGGCAAGTTGGTCGCTTCGGGCGACTACACCCCTGCTTCGGCTTTGGCCTTCTTGGTCTTTGTGCTACTCTACTTCCCCTGCATCGCCACCATTGCCGCCATCGGCTCGGAGGCGGGCTGGAAATGGGCCGTGGGAGCTGTTCTCTACGACACCGCCTTGGCGTGGGGCGTGGCGTGGGTAGTCTATCACGTCGTGGGTTGGTTGATGTAGGCGTATGTGGCAGGAAACGGTTGTAGCAATTGTAACCCTGGCCGCCTTTGTGGTGGCCGGAAGATGGCTGTGGCGTTCGATTCGTTGCCGCCAAAAGGGGTGTGCCGGATGTGGCGACACGAAGTGCCAACGCCGTAAAGCGCAATAACGTATGGTCGGATTGTTTGTCATACTCTGCTGCTGGCTTGCAGGCAACCTGTTGAGTGCATTGGTCGATGGCTATGTTTCGGGCAACATCATCGGTATGGTGCTGCTGTTTCTCTTGCTTTTCTTTCGGATAGTCAAGGCCGAGACGGTACGCCCGGCGGCCAAATTTTTGTTGGGCACGATGGCACTCTTCTTTATCCCCTATGGCGTCGGTCTTATTGAGTCGTACCACGTCATTCTCGACAATCTGTGGGCCATTGTCATTGCCGCCGCCCTCTCGACGGTGGTGGTGTTGCTCGTTACGGGCCACACATTTCAACTCTTTTCACGCAAGAAGAAGTAATCGATGAATGCCGTTTTAACCTCTCCGCTGGCCCTTTTGACGCTGACCGTTGCCCTCTTTTTGGGTGGCGGATGGCTCTATCGACGCACCCGTATGGCCTTGCTGCACCCCGTGCTGCTGACCTTTGTGGCCGTCATCGTCTTTCTGCAACTCACCCACATCCCTTATGCCCGCTATCGGGAGGCTACCGAACTGTTGGACTTCGGTTTAGGGCTGTCGGTTGTCTCGCTTGGCTACCTACTCTACGAAGAGGTCGAGCGACTGGGACGCAACCTGCTGCCTATTGTGGTGGCCACCCTGACGGGCTGCGTAGCGGGTGTGTTGAGCGTGGTGTGGATTGCCGCCCTCTTGGGGGCCGATCGGGTGATTCTGCACTCCATAGCCCCCAAATCGGTCACCGTGCCCATCGCCGTAACGATTGCCGAGCCGCTGGGCGGTGTGGTGTCGATTACCTCGGTGGTGGTCTTTTGCGTGGGCATCTTCGGCTCGATTTTCGGCCCCCAGCTGTTGCGTTGGGGAGGGGTTAAAACGCCCGAGGCGGTGGGTTTCTCGTTGGGTGCCGCCTCGCACGGCATCGGCACCGCCCGAGCCATCGAATTGGGCATTGTCGAAGGGGCAATGAGCGGTCTTTCGATGGCCCTTATGGGGTTGGCCACCGCCCTTCTCACCCCCATTTTGGCACAATACCTCTATTAAATAGCCTATCGGGCCACTTTTGTGACCCGTTTATTTCTCAATTTCGCCAAGAAATACTAACTTTGTGCCACTTTGTTGCAAATAGCAACAAGAAGGTTACATTTTTAGGTTAGTATTTAGTTATGGAGTGGTTGTATAACCTCTTTTTCGGTCAGAGTATTGCCCAATCGGTGCTGGTCATTGCACTCGTGATTACGATTGGCATCATGCTCGGCAAACTCAAATTCCGAGGCATCTCGCTCGGTATCACCTGGATTCTCTTTGTAGGCATCGCTATGAGCCACTTCGGGATGACCATCAACCCCGAAATCCGCCACTTTGCCCAAGAGTTCGGTCTGATTCTCTTCGTCTTCTCGATTGGTTTGCAGGTCGGCCCCAGCTTCTTCTCCTCGTTCAAGCAGGGAGGTATGCAGTTGGTGGGCTGTGCCGCTGCCATTGTGTTGCTCGGTGTCGTCACGGCAGGGGTCATTCACCTTGTGACCGGCACCCCCATCCCGACGATGGTGGGCATCTTGTCGGGTGCCGTCACCAACACCCCCGGTCTGGGTGCTGCTCAGGCCGCCTATGCCGACACGACGGGCATTCAAGATCCCAACATTGCTATGGGTTATGCCGTAGCCTATCCGCTGGGCGTAGTGGGTATCATCTTCTCGCTCATCGGGTTGCGCTATCTGCTGCGCATCAACTTCGAGAAGGAGAACGAAGGGTTGGCAGCCCTCTCGCAGGAGCATAAGATGGCCGAAAAGTTCTCGGTCGAGTTTACCAATCAGCTGCTCGACGGCCGCTCGGTGGAGTATATTCGTGACCTGATTAACCGCCAATTCGTCATTTCGCGCGTGCTTCCCACGAAGGGCGAGCTGATGATGGCCGATGGCGAGACGAAGCTCCACGTGGGCGATCGACTGCGCCTGATTTGCCAGGCCGAAGATACGGAGGCCGTCATTGCCTTCTTGGGCCACACGGTCGAGATGAGCGATGAGGAGTGGGGCCACAACACCCCCAACGCCACCTTCATTTCGCGTCGCATCCTGATTACCAAACCCGAAATCAACGGCAAGAAGTTCATCGACCTGCGTCTGCGTACCAAGTACGGCATCACGCTGACCCGTGTCAATCGTGCCGGTGTGGATCTGATTCCCTACCAGGGTCTGGAGCTGCAGGTGGGCGACCGTGTGATGGTCGTAGGCCCCGAGAAGGCGGTCGATAAGGTGGCTACGGTGCTTGGCAACTCCCTGAAAAAACTCAACGAGCCCAACCTGGTGACCATCTTTGTCGGCATCGCCCTCGGTGTGTTGCTCGGCTCGATTCCGCTGTTGAATGTGCCGCAGCCCGTCAAATTGGGCTTGGCCGGTGGCCCGCTGATTCTGGCCATTCTGATTGGTCGTTTCGGTACCCACTTTCACCTGGTGACCTACACCACGATGAGTGCCAACCTGATGTTGCGTGAGATTGGTATTGCGCTGTTCTTGGCCTGCGTGGGTCTGGGTGCCGGCGAAGGCTTTGTGGATGCCGTCGTAGGTGGCGGCTACCGCTGGATCGGCTACGGTGCCATTATCACCATTCTGCCGCTGCTGATTGTGGGTACGTTTGCCCGTCTGGCGCTCAAGATGAACTACTACACGCTGATGGGTATGCTGTCGGGTGCAATGACCGATCCCCCGGCGCTGGCCTATGCCAACGGAGTGGCCGGAAACGATATGCCCGCCGTGGGTTACTCGACGGTCTATCCGGTGGTGATGTTCCTGCGTGTGCTCACTGCTCAGATTTTTATCCTTTTCGCCCTCTAAAAATTGGGTGAAAATTTTGCAGGCTCGAAGCAAAAAATTATTTTTGCAACTACAAAGTGTTGAAAACTACTAAAACAAAGCACTATAATGGCAAAAGTTAATATCAACCGTTCGCATCGCCTGGACGGTATCGGAGAGTACTATTTCTCGCGTCGTCTGCGTGAGATTGGTGAGATTGAGGCCTCGACGGGTCGTCAGATTATCAAGCTGGCTATGGGTAGCCCCGACCTGCCACCCCACCAGTCGGTCATCGACCGTCTGGCTCAGGAGTCGCAGCGTCCCGATGTACACAAGTATATGTCCTACAAGGGCGAGCCTATCCTGCGTAAGGCCTTTGCCGATTGGTACAAGAAGTGGTACCGCACCGAGCTGGACTACCAGACCGAGGTGTTGCCGCTGATTGGCTCGAAGGAGGGCATTATGCACATCTGCATGACCTTCCTCAATCAGGGCGACAAGGTGTTGGTTCCCAACCCGGGCTACCCCACCTATTCGGCAGCCGTACGTCTGGCCGGTGGCGAGATGGTTACCTATGCCCTGAACAAGCAGACCAACTTCTACCCCGACTTCGAGGCCATTGAGGCTGCCGGTCTGGAGGGTGTGAAGATGATGCTCGTAAACTACCCCAATATGCCGACGGGCCAGACCCCTTCGATGGAGTTGTTCGAGAAGATTATCGCCTTTGGTCAGAAGCACAATATCCTTATCGTACACGACAACCCCTACAGCTTCATCCGCAATGCCGAGGCCCCCATCTCGATTATGGAGGTCGAGGGTGCTCGTGACGTAGCGTTGGAGATGAACTCGCTGTCGAAGGGCCACTCGATGGCCGGCTGGCGTGTCGGTGTCGTGGTGGGCAAGAAGGAGTGGATCGACTCGATTCTGACCTTCAAATCGAATATGGATTCGGGTATGTTCTACCCCATCCAGGCCGCTGCCGACACGGCGTTGGCACTCGGCGAGGAGTGGTTCAAGGAGCTGAACGAGATTTATTATGGCCGCGAGCGTCAGGCCTATGCGCTGTTGGATGCGCTGGGTTGCCGTTACCGCAAGCACCAAGCCGGCCTCTTTGTATGGGCCGAGCTGCCCGAGGGTTACGAGGGCGACAGCTTCTCGTTCTCGGACGAGGTGATGGAGAAGACCGATGTATTCCTCACCCCGGGCGGTATCTTTGGCTCGGAGGGCAACGGCTACATCCGCATCACGCTCTGCTGCCCCGAGGAGTTGCTGAAGAAGGCAACCGACAACGTGGTGGCTGCATTCAAGAAGTAGTCAAGCCACGCATCACATACGAAGAGAGGGTCACCCGTTGTGGATGACCCTCTCTTTTAGTTTAGGTAGCCGACGCTTATTTGCTCACTACCTTTACTTTAGCGGCAGCGGCCTTCACCAAATCACGCAACTCGTCCAGACTCGATCCGTGAGGTGCATAGCCTACCACCACACCCATGCGGCGATTCTTGCGGGCCGAGGGCTTGCCGAACAGACGCACGTCAATCTGCGGAGCCATTGCCATCGCCTCCTCGACACCCGTATAGTCGGGAGCC
Source organism: uncultured Alistipes sp. (assembly GCA_937889065.1). Lineage (GTDB taxonomy): Bacteria > Bacteroidota > Bacteroidia > Bacteroidales > Rikenellaceae > Alistipes. The sequence continues at coordinate 6,095 of CALAQA010000142.1, read as the reverse complement.
GTAGCCGACGGTTCGTCGGCCAAGATCACAGCCGAGGCACCGATGCGCTCGAAGGTAATCTCGGGAATCGGAAGACCCAACACGGCACGGGCGTGCAGCTCGAACTCGCTCAAATTCTGCGTGCCGGCCAACGTCACCATACCCGTATCGTGCGGGCGGGGCGAAAGCTCCGAGAAATAGACACCGTTCTCGTGGCTGAGGAAGAACTCCACACCCCAAATACCGGCACCGGTCAGTGCCTTTGTCACGGCAGCAGCCATACGCTGGGCCTCCTTCAGATGCTCCTCCGAGATGGGTGCCATCTGGAAACTCTCACGGTAGTCGCCACTCTTCTGCACGTGGCCGATGGGCGGACAGAAGAGCGTCGGGCCGTTCTGCTGCGTCACGGTAAGCAGCGTAATCTCGCTGTCGAAGGCGATGAACTCCTCTACAATCAGCTCCATAATATCGCCACGCGAACCCTCGCAGCCATAGGTCCAGGCGTGCTCCAGATCATCGGCCGACTTTACAACCGACTGACCCTTGCCCGACGAGGACATCAGCGGCTTCACAACGCACGGATAGCCCACCTTCTCAGCGGCCTCCTTCAACTCCTCAAACGATTTGGCATAGAAATACTTGGCAGTCTTCAGCCCCAGCTCCACGGCAGCCAAATCACGAATCGCCTTGCGGTTCATCGTAAAATTGACGGCACGGGCGCTCGGCACCACCTGAATACCCTGCTGCTCCAACTCATAGAGACGCTCGGTGCGGATAGCCTCAATTTCGGGTACAATTACGTCGGGCTGATGCTTGGCTACAGCGGCAGCCAGGGCATCGCCATCGAGCATATCGAACACTTCGCAGTCGTCGGCCACCTGCATGGCAGGGGCACCTGCATACTTATCGCACGCAATGACGGTCTGACCGAGTCGCTGCGCAGCGATTACAAACTCTTTTCCCAGCTCACCCGAGCCGAGCAACAAGATTTTTTTTGCCATATCTGAACGGGGAATTAAAAATTTCGTTTCGACAAAGTTAGTTTTTTTCCCCATAACAAGCAATACATTACACCATTTCGCCACTAAAAAAGGTCGATTTGGCCGTCGAGACCACTATTTTTCGCCCCTCACGTTGGGCTGTAAAGAAAAAATGACTATATTTACAAAAGCAAAACAACACCTACTAAAAACCTAAAACCTCTAAAATTATGCTTTTCCGACGTCTGACCCTTACGGCCCTTGTGGCCCTGTTGGGTTGCGGTATGGCAATCGCCAAACCCAAAAGCAAACCCTTAACTGATGATTTCGTCAAATCCGAGATGCGCCGTGCTACGGAGTTTATGATGGATAAGGCGAGCTACAATGGCGGTTTCGTGTGGAACTATATGCCCGATTTCTCGCGCCAATGGGGCGAGATGGAGGCCAAGCGCACAATGGTCTGGATTCAGCCTCCCGGCACCCCTTCGGTGGGTCACCTGCTCTTGGATGCCTACCACGCTACGGGCGATGAGTATTATTACGAGGCTGCCGAGCGTGTAGCCGGTGCCCTGATTTGGGGTCAGCTCGACTGCGGTGGTTGGAACTACGTCTTCGACTATGCAGGCGAAAATTCGCTCAAGGAGTGGTACTCGACCGTCGGCAAAGCCGGCTGGCGCTTGGAGGAGTTCCAGCACTACTACGGCAACGCCACCTACGATGATGGCGGCACGATGGAGGCAGCCACCTTCCTGCTGCGTATGTATGTCGAGAAGAACGACCCGAAGTACCGCCCCGCACTCGACAAGGTCATCAACTTTGTCTTGGAGAGCCAGTACCCCATCGGCGGTTGGCCGCAGCGCTACCCCTTGCGTTACGACCACCCCTTCCAGGGCCGTGCCGACTACTCGTCGTTCATCACCCTGAACGATGACGTGATTCCCGACATCATCGAGTTCCTCACCCAATGCTACCAGGCACTCGGTATGCAGGGCGTCAAGGAGCCTGTGATGCGTGCTATGTACCTGATGATCACGCTGCAACAGGGTGTCCCCTACGCCGGTTGGGCAGATCAATACACGCTGGACGATTTGAAACCCGCTCACGCTCGCTCGTATGAGCCTCGTGCCATCAATACCAGCACCACGAGCCAGATGATTATGCTGATGCTGCAATACTATCGCCGCACGGGCGACAGCCGCTTCCTGACGGGTATCCCCGCAGCATTGGAGTTCCTCGAGAAGCAGAAACTGCCCGATGAGGTGGTCGATCGCAGTTCGTTCAAGGAGCGTCGTGCCCACCTCGAGGGTGACAGTTTCATTGCCGCACGCTTCATCCACCCCGAGACGGGCGAGCCGCAGTATGTGCACCGCGAAGGGTCGAATGTCTATAATGGCCGTTACTTTGTCGATGACGATCCGTCGGGTACGATTGCCCACTACAACTCATTCACCACACTCAACCCCAAGCAGTTGCGTCAATACTACGAGATGACACTGGCCCTTCCGAAGGAGGAGTTGGCGAAGGATTCTCCGTTCCTTTCGACCGAGCTGGTCCCCTTGCGCAAGTATTACACGCAACCCCGCAGCTTCTTTGGTCGCCCCGTAGAGGCACCTACGGCCGAGGTGATTCAGCGCATCTTGAGCGGACTGAACGAGGAAGGTTATTGGCTTACGCCGCTGCGCCAGACCTCAAATCCCTACAAGCCCTGCACCGACACCACTCCCAGCAAGACCCGAGACTACACCTCGACCTTCGTGGGTGACGAGTTCGACACCTCGCCCTACACCGACAAAGACCCCGTACTCTGCATTTCGGTCCGCACCTATATTGACAATATGGCCCGAATGATCCAGTACCTGGACAAGAAGTAAATTAAAAGTTGAAAGTTGAAAGAGCGTGATAGGACTCACGCTCTTTTCTTTATGCGTCAGTGGTCAAGCTACCTCTTTCGCAAGAGGAAAAATATAAGTGGCGGAAATCATCCGCCACCTCCACGAACAAAAGAAGCGCGCCAATTTGGCACGCTTCTAATTTTGTTCGTGGAGGTGGCGGGAGTCGAACCCGCGTCCAAACAGGGAACCCGAAAGCTTTCTACACGCTTAGTTACCGTTTCGTCCTTCTCCGTACATCCGGCAGGCAACAGCCTAACATACGGCCCAGCTTCTAAATTTTCGCCCGACGACCGAAGCGCTCCGTCGAACTATCTCTAAATGAATGATACCCCATATGAAGAGCCGTTAAAGAGCGGAACAACCCCTCGGGATACTCGTCGCCAAGACAGCCTTGGCCCCGGCGATTAAGCTAATTTTCTCTGAAAATTAGGCAGCGAGTGCGTAGCTATTATTGCCAATTGATTTTTGTGCATCGGGATTTACGAGCCGCCACACAGCGCTCGACGTGCTTACAATCAAACTCTGCCTGCTGTCAAAACCGGGCACCCCCAAACTTTTTGACGAGCCATCGAGATGGTCGTAACTTGGGTGCAAAGATAAGCGGTTGGCGGCAAACGACAAAATTTTAGCCTCGTTTTTTAGCCCTCCGCCTCGCTCGGCGACCCATTCACCCAACCAACGCACGAAGTGCAGAAAGAATTGTGCGCAATGGGCAAAAATTGAGATTTTTTTGCTATCTTTGTTCTATTAAACCAACCACCGAAGACGATGAGAGATAAAGTAATCCGATTAGAGAACGTATCCATCTACCACGCAGGCGAGGCCACCTCCCCCAAGCGCATCATCAACGAGGGCGAACTGATCCTCTCGGATGTCGATTTGGAGGTTGCACGTGGCGAGTTTGTCTATCTGATCGGGCGTGTTGGCAGCGGAAAATCCACGCTCCTGAAGACCCTCTATGCCGAGGTGCCGCTGTTGGTGGGTGCGGGCGAAATTGCGGGCTTTGACCTGCGCACCCTGAAGCGCAGAGACATCCCCTACCTGCGTCGTCGCATCGGCATCGTTTTTCAAGATTATCAGCTGCTTACCGACCGCAACGTCTTTATGAATCTCTACTATGTGCTGAAGGCCACCGGTTGGAAAAAGGAGGAGGAGATTCGTGAGCGTATCGACAAGGTGCTCAGAATGGTCAAACTCGAGCAGAAGAGCTACAAGATGCCCTTCGAGCTCTCGGGTGGCGAGCAGCAGCGTCTGGTGATTGCCCGTGCCTTGTTGAACGACCCCGAGGTGTTGTTGGCCGATGAGCCGACCGGCAACCTCGACCCCGTGACGGCCGATGGCATTATGCGCATCTTCCGTGAGATTTCGGAGCGTGGATGTGCCGTGGTGATGTCCACTCACAACACTGCGCTGATCGAAAATTATCCGGCTCGTGCCATCCTCTTTTCCAAGGGTCATATCAGCGAGGTGGACCTCAAAGAGAAGCTGGCTTAACACTTTGTGTTAAAAAAAGCGAAAAAATCCTCAAAAAAGGGGTGCAAAGGGGGCCGAAATCTTTGTAGTTTCGAGAAAAATTTTCTACTTTTGTACATTCTATACAACAATTGAAAATGAGTACAGAACTGGACAACATCAAAAAGCAAGAAGAGGAATACTCGGCGTCAAACATCCAGGTCCTTGAGGGTCTGGAGGCCGTACGTAAACGTCCCGCCATGTATATCGGCGACACGGGCGAAAAGGGCTTGCACCACCTGGTTTATGAGGTAGTCGATAACTCGATCGACGAGGCCCTGGCCGGCTATTGCGACACCATCGACGTAACCATCGGCGAGGACAACTCGATTACGGTACGTGACAACGGCCGTGGTATTCCGACCGGTATGCACGAGAAGGAGAAGAAATCGGCCCTGGAGGTCGTTATGACCGTCCTGCACGCCGGTGGTAAATTCGATAAAGGCAGCTACAAGGTTTCGGGTGGTCTGCACGGTGTAGGTGTATCGTGTGTGAATGCACTCTCGACCCGTTTGGTTGCCGAAATTCACCGTGAGGGTAAAATTTTCCGCCAGAGCTACAGCAAGGGTAAGCCCATTTCGAGCTGTGAAGTCGTTGGCACCTGCGAGGATCGCGGTACGACCGTCACCTTCAATCCCGACCCCGAAATCTTCACCCAGACGACCACCTATCGTTACGATATTTTGGCAGCCCGTCTGCGTGAGTTGGCCTTCCTGAACAAGGGCATCCACCTCAATCTCTACGATATGCGCCCCAACGAGGAGGGCAAGCTGCGTGAGGACCACTTCTATTCGGAGAATGGTCTGAAGGAGTTTGTCGCCTACCTCGATCAGACCCGTGGCCAAAAGATTATTGAGCAGATCATCTACCTCGACACCGAGTCGAAGGGTGTCCCCGTCGAGGTGGCTATGCAGTACAACGACTCCTTCTCGGAGAACGTTCACTCCTATGTAAACAACATCAACACCATCGAGGGCGGTACCCACCTTACGGGTTTCCGCCGTGCCCTGACCCGCACCCTGAAAAAGTATGCCGAGGAGTCGGGTATGTTGGCCAAGCTGAAGTTCGAGATCAACGGCGACGACTTCCGTGAGGGTCTTACGGCTGTCGTTTCGGTGAAGGTTGCCGAGCCGCAGTTCGAGGGTCAGACCAAGACCAAGCTGGGTAACGACGAGGTTTCGGCCGCAGTGGATCAGGCGATGAGTCAGGCCCTGCAGCAGTATCTGGAGGAGAATCCCCGCGATGCCCGTGCCATCGTGCAGAAGGTAATTTTGGCCGCTACGGCCCGCCACGCTGCCCGCCACGCCCGTGAGATGGTGCAGCGCAAGACGGTGCTTTCGGGTGCCGGCCTGCCGGGTAAGCTGGCTGACTGTTCAAGCCGCGACCGTTCTATCGCCGAGATTTTCTTCGTCGAGGGAGATTCTGCGGGTGGTACTGCAAAGCAGGGCCGCGACCGTAACTTCCAGGCTATTATGCCTCTGCGTGGTAAGATTCTTAATGTGGAGAAGGCACAGGAGCACCGTATGTGGGAGAACGAGGAGATCAAGAATATGTTTATCGCCCTGGGCGTTAAGCGTGGCACTGCCGAGGATAGTATGGCTCTCGATATGGAGAAGCTGCGTTATAATAAGATTATCATTATGACCGATGCCGATGTCGATGGTGCTCACATTGCAACATTGATGCTTACGTTCTTCTTCCGCAAGATGAAGGAGCTTATCGAGAATGGCCA
>CALAQA010000141.1:0-11581 GCA_937889065.1 uncultured Alistipes sp. | reverse complement strand
AAGAGATTGCTGCTCTTGGTAATGTTCACAGCCGCTTCCAGCCTGCTGCTGCTTCTGCAAAGGAGAAAGCTGCTTACTATCTGACTCTTAAAGCACAGGAGTTGGTTGGTGCAGGTAGCAATGCAGATGCTTATGCACTGATTGACAAATATATCGATATTGATAACGGTAATGCTCAGATGATGCGTTTGCAGGCTGCTACCAATGCACAGGAGTGGGACAACGTTATCGCTTGGGGGGAGGCTACCGCAGCTGCTCAGTTGACCGACGAACTCAAATCAACTGCATACTATCTGTTGGGTGCCGCTTATGACAGCAAGGACGACAATGCGAAGGCAATCGAGACTTATGAGAAAGTTGTTGCCGGTGACAATGCCGAGGCTGCCAAAGCTCGTATCGCAGAGTTGAAAGCTCTCTAATAGAAGTAGCGTAAAATACAAACAGGCGATGCCCACTGAGGTGTCGCCTGTTTTTTTATGGAGTGTGTACGAGTGAGATGAGGAGTATAAACGAAATATTTGCTTCGGGCAATGTTTCGGGCATAAGATAGGAACAAGTGAAAACGAAAAGCCCCGCAAACAAAGTTTGCGGGGCTTTTCCGTGGAGAATATCGGGGTCGAACCGATGACCTCTTGCATGCCATGCAAGCGCTCTAGCCAACTGAGCTAATCCCCCATTGCGAGTGCAAATATACGGCAAAAAATGTTACCTGCAAATTTTTCGGCAAAAAAAAATTGCCAACACCCCGCATTTCGCTTCCTGCAACCCGATAATTTTGAATTTAATTTATTACATTTGTAGAATAGAACCAAAATCACCCACTATGGAACAACTCAAATACAAAGTTCTCGAAGCCTTTGAGGCGCAATTTGGCGCAGGGGCCACCCTCTTTGGCTCGCCCGGTCGCATCAACCTCATTGGCGAACACACCGACTACAACGGCGGTTTTGTCTTCCCCGGAGCAGTGGATAAGGGCATCGTGGCCGCCATCCGCCCCTCGGAGAACCGCACCGTAAATATCACGGCGCTCGACCTGAACGAAAGTTGCACCTTCTCGCTCGACGACGAAAAGCCCGCCCCCTCGTGGACACACTACATCTACGGCGTATGCCAAGAGGTGATCAAGCGAGGCGGTAACATCTCGGGCTTCGACGCCGTCTTTGCAGGCAACGTGCCCCTGGGTGCAGGAATGTCGTCGTCGGCTGCGCTGGAATCGACCTTCGCCTTTGCCCTCAACGACCTCTACAACTGCGGTTTCGAGAAGTTCGAGTTGGCCCGCATCGGCCAAGCCACCGAGCACAACTACTGCGGCGTGAAGTGCGGCATCATGGACCAATTTGCCTCGGTACATGGTCGCAAAGGGTGTCTGATGCGCCTCGACTGCCGCTCGGGCGAGTTTGTCTATTACCCCTTCAAGGCCGAGGGTTACCGTCTGTTCCTGCTCGACACGAAGGTGAAGCACGCCCTGGTAGGCTCGCCCTACAACGACCGCCGTGCCTCGTGTGAGCGTGTGGCTCAGGCCTTGGGTCGTGAACTGCTGCGTGGTGCCGATATGGCCGATTTGGAGGCCATCCGCCCCACCCTTTCGGATGAGGATTACCGTCGTGCCCGCTACATCATTGGCGAGGAGCGACGTGTGATGCAGGTGTGCGACGCTCTGGAGCGTGGCGATATGGAGGAGGTAGGTCGCCGTATGTTCGAGACCCACCACGGCCTGTCGAAGGACTTTGAGGTGTCGTGCGTCGAGTTGGACTACCTGGCCGACGTAGCCGAGGAGTATGGTGTGACGGGTGCCCGTATGATGGGTGGCGGCTTTGGCGGCTGCACCATCAACCTGATTCGCGAGGAGCTCTTCGAGGGTTTCGTCGAGGAGGTAAGTCGCCGCTTCGAGCAGCAGTTTGGCCACGCACCTGCTCACTACGAGATTGTCATCTCGGATGGCGCACGCCGTATGTAAAACCCCTACTAACCTAAAACTTCAACCCCTATGAAACGACTTTTCACTGCGCTGTTGGCACTCACGCTGGCTACGCTGGCCACGGCCCAACCCACCACCGTACGCATCGCCGACGGAGGGACAAACCACCCCACCATCGCCCCCGAAATCTACGGTCAGTTCTCCGAGCACCTCGGCACCTGCATCTATGGCGGTCTGTGGGTCGGCCCCGAGAGCGAGATTCCGAACGACGAAGGCTATCGCCTCGATGTATTGGAGGCCTTGAAAGCCCTCCAGGTGCCCGTTATGCGTTGGCCCGGAGGCTGTTTTGCCGACGAGTACCATTGGCGTGACGGCATTGGTCCCCGTGAGTTGCGTCCCCGTATGGTCAATTCGAATTGGGGCGGCACGGTGGAGGACAACTCCTTCGGCACGCACGAGTTCCTGAATCTGTGCGAAAAACTCGGCTGCGAGCCCTACATCAGCGGCAACGTTGGCTCGGGCACGGTCGAGGAGCTGGCCAAGTGGGTCGAGTATATGACCGCCGAGGAGGGTCCGATGGCCAAGTTGCGCAAGGAGAATGGCCGTGAGAAGCCCTGGAAGGTGAAGTACCTCGGTGTGGGTAACGAGAGTTGGGGTTGCGGTGGCGATATGCGCCCCGAGTTCTACTCGGACCTCTACCGTCGCTATGCGGTCTATTGCCGCAACTTCGATGGCAACCGCCTCTATAAAATCGCCAGCGGAGCGTCGGATTACGATTTTAATTGGACGGAGGTATTAATGGAGCGCATCGGCCACAAGATGAACGGATTGTCGCTGCACTACTACACCGTCAAGGGGTGGCAGGGCAGCAAAGGCTCGGCCACGCAATTCTCGACCGAAGATTACTACCAAACCATCGCCAAGGCACTGGAGATTGAACCTGTGATTCGTCGCCACATTGCCTTGATGGATGCAGTCGATCCTGAGAAGCGCATTGGCCTTTTGGTCGATGAGTGGGGCACCTGGTTCGATGTGGAGCCGGGGACCAATCCGGGCCACCTCTACCAGCAGAATACGATGCGTGATGCCATGGTGGCAGCCCTGACGTTCAACATCTTCCACCGCTATGCCGACCGTATCACGATGGCCAACATCGCCCAGGTGGCCAACGTATTGCAGTCGATGGTGCTGACACGTGGTCAGGATATGGTGCTGACGCCTACCTACCACACTTTCTACCTCTATCGTGCCCACCAGGGGGCCGAGTACCTGCCGACCGACTACACGGTCTCGGAGCGTCAGGTAACCCCCAAGCGTTCGGTGCCTGCGTTGAGCGTGACGGCTTCACGCAAGGAGGGCAAGGTGACCGTCTCGATGGTCAATCCCGAATTGGAGAAGGAGCAGGAGGTCGTGCTACGCTTCGAGGAGCTGTCACCCAAACAAGTGTCGGGTATGATGCTGAAGGGTGCCACGATCGACACCTACAACGATTTCGACGCCCCCGACCGTGTGCAAACCGCCCCCTTCACGAAGGCCCGCATCACCAAGCAGGGCATCGAGGTAAAGGTTCCCGCCCAATCGATTCTGACGCTCACCATCGAGTAGGCCGCTCGATGACGACACAAAAAAAGGTGCTTTCCGCTAATTGGAAGCACCTTTTTTTAGTTGTTGGCGGGCAAGGGAGCTGAGTTCTTGCCAGGCCTCCAGGCGGCAGGCAAGCGAGAGCAGCAGATAGACCGTAGCACCCGTGCCAATCTCAAGCAGCAATCCCCACCACGAAGGGGCACCAAGCCAACGGCTCACCATCTGCACCGCAAGCCACATCACCCCGCTCACCGCCGCAATGGGCAGTAGCGTGCGCACCACACGTCCCACCGACAAGCGGGCCAGGGGCAGGGCTGCGGCAAAATTGACCACCATATCGAAGGCTGCCGAAGCCACCAAGGCCCAAACAACCGCCTCGACACTGTGCGGAATCGAGAGTACGAGCAGCACGGTCATCGCCACCTTCTTCATCACCTCCAAACGCACAATCAGACCGCCCTGCGCCTTGACTTTCAAGACATTATAGGCCATCATTGCCAGCGGCGTAAACAATCCCGCCAGACAAACCACCTCGAACAGTGGCACCGTAGGCATCCACTGTTCGCCTAACAAGACGGCAAACATCGCTTCAGAAACGGCTGACATACCCACCATCACGGGGAAGACGAGGTAGGCCACCATCATCACCACCTGTCGAAAACTTTCGGTGAACTTTTGTTCCTCGTCGGCAATTTTGGCCAGAGCCGGGAAGGTCACCTGCTGCACACTCACCATCGCCGACTGCACGGGTAGGTCCTTGAGTTTGATGGCTTGGTCGTAGTAGGCCAGCGTGGCATCGAGATAGATGCGCCCCAACAGCAGTTGCGGTACCTTATTATATAGGGCCGTAATCAGATCGGTAGCCAACAGACTCATCGAGTAGGGGGCCATTCGGCGCAACGACTCCAACGAGCCACTCCCCTCGCCTCGCCAACCGCCATACCACCAGACAAACAGCGAGCGCAGGGCCATCATCAGCACCTGCTGCCACACCAAGGCCCAGACACCTAACCCCGTGTAGGCCATCACGATAGCCACCACGCCACTGATGAGTTGGGCCAGAAAGGTGAGTTTCGAAATCAGTGCAAAGCGGAACGTGCGGGTCAGCAACGTGAGTTGAATCACCCCCAGCGCATTGCACGGAATCATCAGGAAGAAGACCCACGCCACCTCGCGAAGCACCGGCATCCGATAAAAGTCGGCCAGAGCGGGAGTTATCGCCACCAGCAGCGCATAGACCACCCACGAGGTGATGAGATTGAAGGCAAAGACCGATTTCAAATCCCGCTCGGTGGGGCTTTTCATCCGCACCAGCATCTGCGAGAAGCCGCTATCGACCACCACCAACGCAAACGACGACAAGGCCAACAGAATGGCGATGACCTTCAGATCGTCGGGCAGCAACAGACGCAAAATCAGCACCCGCACAGCGAACTGCACGAGGGCCGTAGCCACCTTCTCGCCCAGGGTCCATTGTGCGCCGCGAGCAACCTCTCTTTTGAGCTGACTTGCCACGATAAACGATTGTTGATTAAGCGTTTAATTTCATCTTCAACGCCTCGACACCCAGGCGATACGAGTCCAATCCGAAGCCCATAATCGAGCCGATGGCCACGGCTGCCAACAGCGATTGGTGACGGAACTCCTCACGGGCCAAAATCGACGAGATATGGACCTCGACCACCGGGGTAGAAACGGCCGCCACGGCATCACGCAGGGCCACCGAAGTGTGGGTATAACCGCCCGCATTGAGCACCACGCCGTCGTACACGCCCATCGAACGGTGCAGGGCATTGATCAGCTCGCCCTCGACGTTGGATTGGAAGTAGTCGATCTCGACCTCGGGATAGGCATTGCGCAACTCTGTCAAAAACTCCTCGAAGGTTTTGGTGCCATAGACATCCGTATCGCGTCGTCCCTGAAGGTTGAGGTTGGGACCGTTGAGAATCAGAATTTTCATTGCAAAAAAGAGTTTGTTTCGACAAAGATAAGAAAAAAATCGAGGATACACATCACATTTTTTGCCCCGACGAAGCGACACGGACAAAAAGAGACGAAAATTTTCTTACCTTTGTCTTCGATGGGCGAATTTGAACTCATAGCAGCCATCCGCCACGTAGCGGCTACGCTCCCCGACAACTCCTTCGAGGGTATCGGAGACGATTGTGCCGTGCTGCCCATCGGGGGCGATGAGGCGTTGGTCTTCACCACCGATGCACTCAACGAGGGGGTCCACTTCCTGCGTGCAGCCACCTCGCCCTACGAGTTGGGACACAAGACCCTGGCCGTCAATTTAAGCGACGTGGCCTCGATGGGTGTCGCCCCCACGGGCGTGCTGCTCACGTTGGGGCTTCCCGACGATCTGCCCCCAAAGTGGAGCGAGGAGTTTATGGCCGGATTTCTTGCCCTGGCCAACCGCCATCGGGTGGCACTCATCGGTGGCGACACAACCCGCTCGTTGAGCGGCATCACCCTCACCGTCACAGCCATAGGGCGTGGCCCGGTGGCCCATCTAAAGCGTCGTCGGGCCGCCCTAGTGGGGGACATCATCTTCGTCAGTGGGCCGTTGGGAGGCTCGGCGGTGGGGCTGAACGACCTGCTGAATGGCCATCTTGACACCCCGATGGCCCACCTGCATCGCCGTCCCGAGCCCGAAATCGAGGCGGGCATCTGGCTGGGCAGCCGAGGAGAGGTACGGGCCATGATGGATATTTCGGACGGAGTAGCGTCGGACCTGGGTCACATTCTCGACGAATCGGGCGTAGGTGCCGAGATTGAGCTGACGGCCATCCCCTGCGACGAAGGGGCGACCCTACGCCAAGCCCTGACCGGCGGCGAGGATTACCGCCTTTTGTTCACGGCCGAGAATGCGAAAGCCGAAGAGCTGATGGCCGACTTTGAGGCCCGTTTTGCCCGTCCGCTCTACCCCATCGGTCGCATCACCGAGGGCGGATTACGGTGGATGGAAAACAAAAAACCCTCGTCGTTTGATGGACGAGGATATACCCATTTTTAGCGGCTCTCGGCCGTCTCTTTCTATTCCGACAACTGATAGACATCTTCGTTGGGGCGTTGCATTCCGTACTTCTCACGGGCATACTCCTCCAGATAGTCGTCGTATTTGAGCCGCTCGACCAGCGTGCTGTCGCTCGTGATGCGCCCCTTGAAGTAGTCGGCCTCCTGCTCCAACTGCACCACTTCGCGCTTGATGCGAATGGCACGCAACACATTCTTCCCCACAAAGATAAGTGTGAAGAGGACTATGATTGCCGTGGTGACAATCCAGAAGCGGCGACCAAAGGTAATTTTCATTAGGGAATGCGCATATATTTGTGGGTCTGAATCGAGATGCTCCAACGGGGGTTGGCCTTGGCATACTCGACAATCAGCGGCATCATCTGCTCCGAACGGCTCCACTCGGGTTGCAGGTAGAGACGACACCCGCGCGACACCTCACGGGCACACGTTTCGGCCCAAGCAAAATCCTCCTCCGTCTCGATGATCACCTTCAACTCGTTGGCACGGGCATAGGCCTCCTTCAAGGGGGGCTGCTGACGCTTCGGCGAGAGGCAGACCCAATCGAAACGACCCGAAAAGGGGTGCGATCCCGAGGTCTCCAAAAAGATCTCCAACCCTCGGCTGTTGAGGGCATTGCACAGCTCATCCAACGGATACAAGAGCGGCTCGCCACCCGTCAGCACAATGGCCTGCGCCGGATAGGAGGCGGCACGCTCGACGATGGTCTCCACCTCCACAGGGGGATAGATGCGGGGATTCCACGTATATTTGGCATCGCACCAACGACACCCCACATCGCAGCCACCCAGACGAATGAAGTAAGCGGGCTTACCGCTGTGGAAGCCCTCGCCCTGGATGGTGTAGAAATCCTCGACCAAGGGGAGTTTACGTCCCCCATCGAGCAGTGCAAGATGATCGAAGGTCTGCATTACTCCGTAACGACGTAAATATCCTTCAACGAACGACCCACCTGGTCGTAGTCCAGGCCGTAGCCCACGATAAACTCGTTGCCAATCTCCATGGCACGGTACTTAATCTCCTCGGTGCGGCTGTACGAAGCGGGCTTAAAAAAGAGGGTGCAGACCGCAATCGATGCGGGATGCTTGGCTTTGAGCAGCTCGACCATATGGTGGATGCTCTCGCCCGTATCGACAATATCCTCGACGATGATGACGTGGCGACCCTCAATCGAGGTGTTCAGGCCAATCAGGTCCTTGATGGCGCCCGACGACGAGATGCCCTCGTAGGAGGCCAACTTGACGAACGAAATCTCATTCGTAAAGTCAATCTTCTTGATCAGATCGCTCAAGAACATAAACGAGCCATTCAACACGCCCAAGAAAATCGGGGTGTCGCACTCGGCATAATCCTCATTGATTCGGGCAGCCACCTCGGCCACCGCCTTGTCGATCTCCTCGGCCGGAATCATCACACGAAATTCACGGTCACGCAGTCGGATAATATCCTTCATTTGAGCAAAAGATGTTAATTTGAAGGCAAAGATACAAAATCCCGCCGTAAGTTCCTCGCCGAAAGTCATAAAAAGAGCAGTACCCACAAGGAATACTGCTCTTTTTCGTAGGTCGGACGTTGCGACTATACCAGACCCGAGAAGCCCATAAAGGCCATAGCCAGGATACCGGCCGTTACCAGTGCGATGGGCACACCCTTGAAGGCGGCGGGAACATCCTCGAAATCGAGACGCTCACGAATACCGGCAAAGAGTACCAAAGCCAACGCAAAGCCGATGGCGGTCGAGATCGAGAAGGCAACGCTCTGCAACAGCGTAAACTCCTTCTGAATCATCGTAATAGCCACACCCAACACGGCACAGTTGGTCGTAATCAGCGGCAGGAACACACCCAGCGCCTGATAGAGCGAGGGCGACACCTTCTTGAGGATAATCTCCACCATCTGCACCAGCGAAGCGATCACCAAAATGAAGACGATGGTCTGCATATAGCCAATCCCGAAGGGGTTGAGCACATAATGCTGCAAAGGCCAACAAACCAATGCCGTCAGAGCCATCACGAAGGTTACGGCAGCACCCATACCCAACGAGGTCTCTACCTTCGACGAAACGCCCAGGAAGGGGCAGATGCCGAGGAACTGGGCCAATACAACGTTATTAACGAAGATGGCACCGATAATGATTGCAAAATAGGTAATCTCCATAACTACTTCTTGGCTAATTTGTTAAACAATACCATCAGGTAACCCAGCGTCAGGAAGCCACCCGGAGCCAGCACGAATACGAGCGGCATAAAGTCGGCAATACCCAACGAAACACCAAAGATGGCACCACTACCCAGAATCTCACGTACGGCACCCATCGCCGTCAGGGCCAGCGTAAAGCCCAAACCGATACCGACACCGTCCAGCGCCGAATCAATGGGCGAGTTCTTCGAGGCAAAGGCCTCGGCACGACCCAGGATGATACAGTTCACCACAATCAGCGGGATGAACACACCCAGCGAGGCGTACAGCGCAGGAACGAAGGCCTCCATCACCATCTGAATAATGGTCACGAACGAAGCAATCACCACGATGAAGGCGGGAATACGCACCTTATCGGGAATCAGATTCTTGATGAGCGAAATCACGATATTCGACATAATGAGCACGGCCGTCGTAGCCAGACCCATACCCATACCGTTCTCGGCCGAAGTGGTCGTACCCAACGTGGGGCACATACCCAGCACCAGCACAAAGACGGGGTTGCTCTTCAGAATACCATTCAACAGAATTTGCATCTTATTCATTTTGACCTCCTTCCTGAGCCTCAGGCTCCTCAGTTTGTGCACACTCCGTAGCCGTAGCACCCGAAACACCGTCGGGAGCATCCTGGCCCGTTACGTTCATCATCGCTACACAAGCACGATTGACAGCTTCCAGGTAGGCACGCGACGAAATGGTGGCAGCCGTCAAGGCATCAACCTCACCGCCGTCCTTCTTTACCTTGAAGGTACCCGTAGCCTGCTGGCCCTTTACACCTGCGAGCAGGGGGTTGCCCTCGTCACACATCTTCGTACCCAAACCCGGCGTCTCGGCCTGCTGCAATACGTTCACATTGTTAATCGTACCATCGGGCAGGAAGCCGACCATCAGCTTCACCACGCCGCTGAAACCGCTCTTGGTCATCGTCTCCACTGCGTAACCGACAACCTCCTCACCACTCTTGGCCGTGTGGACCTTAATCGGCATCTCGTCGATGGTCAGCTCCTCGGCCTCGGTGGCCTCAAAAGCGGGAAGCACCTGACCCAAAGCAGCCTGCGTAGCGGCAGCCTTGGCGGCAGCAATCGGCTCCTCGGTAATCATATTCACCGCACCGACACCGGCCGATGCAATGAGCGTGATCGTGAAGAGCACCACTACCATATTAATAAGTGTACTTTTCATACTTTCAGCCCTCCATTATTTCACGCCAAAGCGCGTAGGTTTCACATATTTGTTAATCAGAGGCACGCAGGCATTCATAATCAGGATGGCGAACGACATACCCTCGGGATAGGCACCCCAAAGACGAATCAGCATCGTGATTACACCAATACCCACGGCAAAAATCACCTGACCCTTCACCGTCATCGGCGAGGTGGCATAGTCCGTTGCCATAAAGATGGAACCGAGCATAGCACCACCGGCCAACACGTGGAAGAGCGGGAACTGCCACAACAGCGCAGCATCACCACCACGCGACAGAGCCACCACGAAGGCAAATACAGCCATCGTGCCCAACACCGTAACGGGGATGTGCCACGTGATGACCTTGCGCCACAACAGGTAGGCAAAACCTACCAACAGGGCCACAGCAGCCACCTCACCCAGCGAACCGGGCATATTACCCAGCAGCAGGTTCTGCACAGGAACAACACCGGCCTCGGCACCGAACTTCACGGCAGCCAGCGGCGTAGCACCCGACAGGGCATCCAGACCCTCGACTGCGGGGAACGAGGTCATCTGCACGGGATAGGCAATCAAGAGGAATACACGACCCACCAGCGCAGGGTTAAAGGGGTTCTTACCCAGACCGCCGAAGGTCATCTTACCTACCACGATAGCCACCAGCGCACCGATAACGACAATCCACCAAGGAATCGTAGCGGGAAGGTTAAAGGCCAAAAGGACACCGGTTACGACCGCCGACCAGTTCGAGATCGTGCAGGCACCCTTGACCACAAATTTCTGAATCAGGTACTCGAACAACACGCACGAAGCAACCGAGAGTGCCGTTACGGTGAGTACGTTCAAGCCGAAGACCACCACCGAAACCACCAGGGCCGGAAGGAGCGCAATGACCACATCGCGCATAATCGAGGCCGTAGATTGGGTCGATTGTACGTGGGGCGACGGCGAAACGAAAAGTTTGTTAGCCATAGTTTTATCTTCTGTTTTCATTTACTTTTTCGGTTGCTGTGCGGCCATACGGGCACGAATCAGACCCATCACAGTCTGCTTACCAAGGCGTACCCAGTCCAAAAGCGGCAGATAGGACGGGCAGGTCGATTGGCAGCAACCACACTCGATACACGAGGTGATCATCTGCTCCTCCATCGCCTCCCAGTTCTTCTTCTGGGCCATCTTGGCCAACCAATAAGGCTCCAGACCCATCGGGCAGGCCGATACACACTTGGCACACTTCATACACTGACCTGCCTCCTTGCGCTCGGCATCCTTACCGCTCATCACGGTGATACCCGAGCAACCCTTCGTCACGGGCGACGAGAGGTTGATCATCGCACGACCCATCATCGGACCGCCGTTGATGACCTTGCCTGCATCCTCGGGAAGACCACCGGCAGCCTCAATCAGCGTCTCGATGGGGGTACCCATACGCGTGAGGAGGTTCTTCGGCTCCTTCAGACCCTTACCCGTGATGGTAACAACACGCTCGATAAGGGGCATATTCTTCTGTACGGCACGATAGACGGCATAGGTCGTCGAGGCGTTGCATACCACAGCACCCACGTCAATCGGAAGTGCGGGAGGAGGGGGAACCTGACGGCCCGTGATGGCAGCGATGAGCTGCTTCTCACCACCCTGCGGGTACATCACCTTCAGGGG
>CALAQA010000140.1:0-13409 GCA_937889065.1 uncultured Alistipes sp. | reverse complement strand
ATCTATAGATTTTACCCACCCCCAAACCCCCGCCTTAGGCAGGGGCTTGGTCGCTACGCTCCTTTTTTCTCGCTAACGAGCCAACAAGGAGTTCATTCTCTATTTCTATAACTTGACGAAGGCAAGCATTAGGATTCAAATCCTAATGCTTAAAGTGACGCATACCGGTGAATACCATCGAGATACCCAGCTCGTTGGCCTTCTTGATCGAATCCTCGTCACGCACCGAGCCACCGGGCTGAACAATGGCCGACACGCCATACTCGGCAGCCATCGTCACGCAGTCGTCAAAGGGGAAGAAGGCATCCGAAGCCAGCACAATACCCTCCGTTACGCCCGCTGCACGAGCCTGCTTGAGGGCAATCTCGGCCGAGCCGACACGGTTCATCTGACCGGCACCCACACCCAGCGTCACGCCATTCTTCACCACGGCGATGGCGTTCGACTTGACGTGCTTCACAATGCGCCAGCCGAAGTTCAGATCCTCCAACTCGGCCTCGGTGGGGCACTTCTCGGTCACGCACATATCGGCCACCACGGTCTTGGTGCACTTATCCAGGTTCTGCACCAGCAGACCACCCATCACGCTCACATACTGATTCTTCACGCTGTCGTCACGGGTCATATCGACCTCGATGAGGCGCAGGTTCTTCTTCGTGGTGAGCACCTCCAGAGCACCCTCCTCGAACTTGGGAGCCATGATAATCTCCAGGAAGATGGGCTTCATCAGCTCGGCAGCCTCTTTGGTCAGGGGGCGATTCACGGCCACAATACCGCCGAAAATCGAGACCTTATCGGCCTCGTAAGCCTTCGTCCAAGCCTCCACAATGTCCTGACCTACGGCGGCTCCGCAGGGGTTCATATGTTTCAAGCCTACGCAGAAGGGAGCCTCGAACTCACGCACAATGGCCAGGGCAGCGTTGGCATCCTGGATGTTGTTGTAGGACAGCTCCTTGCCGTGCAGCTGACGGGCCGAAGCCAACGAGAAGGGAACCACAGTCTGCTCGGCATAGAACTTGGCCTCCTGGTGGGGGTTCTCACCGTAGCGCAGCGACTGCACCAGGTCAAACTCCAGGAAGAGCTTCTCGTTCAGGCCGGCCTGCTTACGCATATAGGTGGCAATCATTGCATCGTACTGGGCCGTGTGGGTATAGGCCTCGGCCGAGAGGCGCAGACGGGTCGCACGGGTCGTGTTGCCCTCGGCCTTGATCTCGGCAATCACAGCGGCATAATCCGCAGGGTTGCAAACCACCGTTACGTCGGCCCAGTTCTTGGCGGCCGAACGCAGCATCGACGGACCGCCGATGTCGATATTCTCGATGGCCTCCTCGATGGTCACACCCTCCTTCTGGATGGTCTGACGGAAGGGATAGAGATTGACGCACACCATATCGATGAACTCAATCTGATTCTCCTTCAGGGCAGCCAGGTGGCTCTCATCGTCACGACGTGCCAACAGACCGCCGTGCACCTTCGGGTGCAGGGTCTTCACACGACCGTCGCAAATCTCGGGGAAACCCGTCACATCGCTGATGTTGATGGTCTCCACGCCATTCGTTTCGAGCAGCTTCTGCGTGCCACCCGTAGCAATGATCTCCCAACCCAACTGGCGAAGCTGCTGAGCAAACTCCACCACGCCGGTCTTGTCACTTACTGAAAATAAAGCTCTCATAAAGTCTCTTCTATTATTTTACGTATTGTCTCTGTGTATAGGGGGTACTCCACCTCGTGAATCAGCTGCTCCAACTCGGCTTGGTCGTGGCCATAGTACTCGAAGGCACGTTGGGCCAGGATGCGCCCACCGTCCAACGAGTCGTCCACCTCGTGAATCGTCACGCCATAGACCTTCACGCCCGCCTCCATCGCCTGTTCGATGGCTCGTGCGCCCCGAAAAGCGGGCAGCAACGAGGGGTGGATGTTGATGATGCGTCCCCGATAGGCCTCCAGCAAGGTCGGCCCCACAATGCGCATATAGCCCGCCAGGCAGACCAAATCGACCCGAGCGGCCTGCAATCGGGCCACAATCTCGGCTTCGTAGGCCTCCTTCGAGGGGTACTCCTTGGCACGGAACGCAAAGCACTCCACGCCGTGGCGACGAGCTCGTTCCACAGCCTCGGCTTCGGGCTTATCGACCACCACCAAGACCACACGAGCCGGAATCGCACCTCGCTCCGCAGCCTCCAATATGGCTTCAAGGTTGGTGCCTCGCCCACTTGCAAAGACAGCCAGATGACGCATCAAAACTCCTTGTTTGTTACTTAATTACCACACCTTCCGTATCGGTTACACGGCCGATAACCGAGGCCTTCTCGCCCTGAGCGGCCAGAATCTCGATGGCCTTCTCGGCCTCCGATGCGTCCAAGGCGATGACCATACCGATACCCATATTGAAGATGTTGAACATCTCGCGGTGGGGAATACCACCCCACTTCTCCAAGGCACGGAAGACGGGAAGAATCTCCCACGAGCCCTCCTCGACCTCGATGCCCTGACCCTCCTTCAGGATGCGGGGAATGTTCTCATCGAAGCCGCCACCCGTGATGTGGCTGATGCCGTGTACGTCGCAATTGCGAATCACCTCCAGCACCTGCTTTACGTAGATGCGGGTGGGGGTCAAAAGGGCCTCGCCAAGCCCCTTACCGGGCAACTCTTCGTACTCCTTCATCAAATCGAGGTTGTTGTCCGACACCACCTTGCGCACCAGGCTGAAACCGTTGGAGTGGACACCGCTCGAGGCGATACCGACCAATACGTCGCCCACCTTGACCTTCGTGCCGTCGATGAGCTTCTTCTTCTCGACCACGCCCACCGTGAAGCCGGCGATGTCGTACTCGCCCTCGGTGTACATACCCGGCATCTCGGCCGTCTCGCCACCTACCAGTGCGCAACCTGCCTGACGGCAACCCTCGGCCACACCGGCTACAATCTGCTCAATCTTGGCCGGCTCGTTGCTGCCGACAGCCACATAGTCCAAAAAGAGGAGCGGCTCGGCACCCTGCGCCAAGACATCATTGACACACATAGCCACGGCGTCGATACCGATCGTGTCGTGTTTGTCGATGGCAAAGGCTAACTTCAGTTTCGTACCAACGCCATCGGTGCCACTCACCAGCACCGGCTCCTCGACCTTCAGGGCCGAGAGGTCGAACATACCGCCAAAGGCGCCGATATTACCCATCACACCCAGACGCGAGGTCGAGGCCACGTGCTTCTTGATGCGACGCACCACTTCGTAACCGGCCTCCAGATTTACACCGGCTTTTTCATAAGATTGTGCCATAAGTTCTTTGCTATTATTTTTTACATTTTTTGCATTTTACCTTCTCGTCGTAATGGTAGAGTGCCGTCGGATAGCGACCCGTAAAGCAGGCCGTACACAACTCCTCACGGTGACCCGCCTTGTAGAGGGCCTCCTCGCTCAAGAAACCGAGCGTATCGGCACCAATTGCCTGGCAAACCTCATCAACGGTCAGTCGGGCCGAAATCAGCTCGTCGTAGGTCGTCGTATCCACACCGTAGAAGCAAGGCTCGGTCATCGGGGGCGAAGCAATGCGCACGTGTACCTCCGTAGCACCCGCCTCTTTGAGCATCGTCACAATGCGGCGCGAGGTGGTACCACGCACAATCGAGTCATCAACCAACACCACACGTTTGCCTTTGACGATGGTTCTCACGGCCGACAGCTTCATTCTCACACCCTTTTCACGCAGTGCCTGCGTGGGCTGAATGAAGGTGCGACCAATGTACTTGTTCTTAATCAGACCCATCTCATACGGCAGACTGCTTGCCTCGGCATAACCCATTGCGGCACTGAGGCTTGAATCGGGCACACCCACTACAATATCGGCATCGGCGGGCTGCTCGTGGAAGAGCAACTTACCCGACTCCTTGCGGTAGGCGTGCACGTTGCACCCCTCAATGTCGCTATCGGGACGGGCCAGGTAGATGTACTCCATCGAGCACATATCGTGGCGCTTGAACTGCGAGTAGTGATTCGAGCGGATGCCGTGGTGGTCGATGGTAATCACCTCACCGGGCTCCACATCACGAATATACTCGGCACCCAACGTATCGAAGGCACACGTCTCACTTGCAACCACATAGCCCTCACCCAGGCGGCCGATGGCCAGCGGGTGCAGACCGTGCTTGTCACGGCAGGCATAGATGCGGCGTGAGGTCATCACCAGGAAGGTGAAGGCACCCTCCATCATATTCAGGGCATCCAGGATGGCCGTGATGCGGGGGCGGTTGCCCACATTATCCTTCTTAATGAGGTGGGCCAAAATCTCGCTATCGGAGCTTGACTGGAACAAACTGCCTCGCTTCTCGAGGTAATTGCGCAACTCCTCGGCATTGACCAGCGAGCCGTTGTTGGCAATCACAAAGTCACCACTGCGGTGGCGGAAAAACAGCGGCTGCACATTCTCTAGACGGTTGCCCTCGGCAGCCGTGTAGAGCACGTGGCCGATAGCCATCCCGCCCTGCATTGCCTGCAACTCCTCGCCTTTGAACACTTCGGTTACCAGGCCCTTGCCCTTGATGCGGTGGAACTCACCCTCAGCATCGACGCTCACAATTCCACATCCTTCTTGACCTCGGTGCTGCAAGGCGTGCAGACCGTAGTAGGTCAGCGAAGCGGCGTGCTCGACGCCATAGATGCCGAATACTCCACACTCATCGTGAATCTGACGTTCCATATCCATTTTCTTCATCTTGCTTGGTTGTGTTTTTACGCTTCGAGCTGCTCAAGGCGGCTCAAAATCTCCTCATAAGCCTCACGCACGCCACCCAAATCGCGGCGGAAACGATCGTGATCGAGCTTCTCGCCCGTCGTGGCATCCCACAAACGGCAGGTGTCGGGCGAGAGTTCATCGGCCAGCACCATCGTGCCATCCGAGAGTTTGCCAAACTCGATTTTGAAATCGACCAACTTGATGTTGATGCGGCCGAAGAGCTCCTTCAACACCTCGTTGATGTGGCGAGCCATGCGATAAATCGCCTCCAACTCCTCGTAGGTGGCCAATCCCAATGCCACGGCATGGTGGTCGTTCATCAGCGGGTCGCCCAGCTCATCGCTCTTGTAACAGATGTCAAGAATCGTGTTCTTGGGCTCGGTACCCTCCTCCACGCCGAGACGCTTGGCCATCGAGCCGGCGATGACGTTTCTTACGACCACCTCCAGCGGAATGATGGTTGCCTTGCGGCAGAGTTGATCTCGCTCGTTGAGAGTCGAGAGGTAGTGGGTACGAACCCCCGCCCGCTCCAACATCCGAAACAGGATGGTGGAGATGGCGTTGCTCAAGATACCCTTGTTGGCAATTTTTGCCTTTTTGATATTGTTGAAGGCTGTTGCATCGTCCTTGAAGTGCATTACGACCTCATCGGGATTTGCGGTGGCAAAGACGGTCTTGGCCTTACCCTCATACAACATTTCAAGCTGTTCCATAACGCTTAACCTAACCTTTTATAGTGTTTTACTTCTTGCGAAAATAGTTCACGGCATTCTCAAACAGCGGCTGGTATTTGTTACCGGCGATGTTCTTGAACAACTCCTCCTCGTAACGCTCCGTGTGGCCCATCTTACCCAGGATGCGACCATCGGGCGAGATGATACCCTCGATGGCATACGACGAGCCATTGGGGTTGTAGGGCGCCTCGGCAGTGGGATTACCCTCGGCATCGACATACTGGAAGGCCACCTGCCCACGCTCGAAGAGTTCGCGAGCCAGCTCCTCGCTTACCACGAACTTACCCTCACCGTGGCTGACGGCAATGGCGTGCTGCTCGCCGAGCGTAAAGCTCGACAACCAGGGCGAACGGGTCGTAGCGACACGGGTCGTAACGATCTGCGAAATATGACGGTTGATGTCGTTGCGGAACAGAGTCGGCGACTCGGCCGTCACCATTCCTAAGCGACCATAGGGCAGCAGACCCGACTTTACCAAAGCCTGGAAGCCGTTGCAGATACCCAGCACCAAACCGCCTCGATCCAACAGGGCGTGAATCTCATCACGCACCTTCTCGTTGTTCAGCACGCTCACAATCAGCTTGGCCGAACCATCCGGCTCGTCACCTGCCGAGAAACCACCCGAGAGGGCCAAAATATGGGCCTCACGAATATGGGCGCACATCTCGTCAATCGAACGCAGGATGTCATCCCCCTCCAGATTGCACAGCACACTCGTACGCACCTCGGCACCCGCACGACGGAAGGCCTTGGCCGTATCGTAGTCGCAGTTCGTACCCGGGAAGACGGGCAGATAGGCAATCGGATGCTCGACAGCCTCGCCCGGATAGCAATCGGTGCGATGTTCGGGAGTCGAGGTCATCACCTCGGCCGAGTTCTCGCCCACATCGGGATAGACCTTGGCAAACTTGCGACGGTTGGTCTCGAAGAGCTCCTCCAGAGGCATCGAAACACCCTCGACGATGAACTCCTCCGACGGAATCGTGCGAGCCACCAGCTCGACCCCCTCACCCGTGAGGTCGCCATCAACCTCCAGAAGAATCGAGCCGTAGGCGTAATCGTAGAGCGACTGCTCCGAGGCCACACACTCGACACCGATGCCGTTACCGAAGGCCATCTTGGCCAGACCCTCGGCCATACCGCCCATACCTACCGACCAGGCCGACAGGACTCGTCCTGCCTCGATCTGATCGCTCACGAACGTGAAGTTGCGCTTGAGTTGGGCCGTATCGGGCATATAGTTCTCCAGCGGGGTGTGGCGCACCAAATAGATATTATGGCCGGCCCCCTTCAAATCGGTCGAAATCACCTGACGGGCATCGACGGTCGTAATACCGAAGGCCATCAGCATCGGCGGCACATTGATGTCCTGGAACGTACCCGACATCGAGTCCTTACCGCCAATCGACGGCAGCCCCAGCTCCACCTGCATCTTCAGCGCACCCAGCAGGGCCGAGAGGGGCTTGCCCCACGAGGTCGGCTGCTTGGTCATACGCTCGAAATACTCCTGATACGAGTAGCGCATCTTATCGAAACGGGCACCGGCTGCCACCACCTTCGCTGCAGCCTCCACTACGGCATAGGCAGCACCGTGATAGGGGCTCCACGAAGCCAGGTAGGGGTTGTAGCCGTAGGCCATCACGCTGGCCGTTGTGGTGTAGCCATCGACGGGCAGCTTCTGTACCGAAACCTGCGTCTCGCTACGCTGACGCTTACCACCGAAGGGCATCAGCACGGTCGAGCGACCAATCGTCGAGTCGAACATCTCGATCAGTCCCTTCTGCGAAACCACGTTCCAATCCTCGAGGTTATTCTTCATACGCTCCTCAACGGTCGCACCCTCCATCTTGCGGAAGAAGGGATTGCACTCCTCGACAGCGGCAATGGCAGCCTCGGCGTAGTGCTTGGCACCGGCCGAGTCGATAAACTCACGGCTCAAATCGGCCACCAGACGGCCCTTGTTGAACATACGCATACGGCCCGTATCGGTCACATCGGCCACCTCAACCACCTCGATATTCTCCTCGCGGCAGTAGGCCATAAAGGCGGCTACATCCTTCGCCTCCACGACCACCGACATACGCTCCTGCGACTCGCTGATGGCCAACTCGGTCGAATTCAGACCGCTGTATTTGGTCGGTACACGGTCCAGATAGATATCCAATCCATCGGTCAGCTCGCCAATTGCCACGCTGACACCACCGGCACCAAAGTCATTCGATTTCTTAATCAGTCGGGTTACCTCGGGGCGGCGGAACAGACGCTCCAGCTTACGCTCCTCGGGGGCATTACCCTTCTGCACCTCCGAGCCGCACGACTCCAACGACTTCTCGTCGTGCTCCTTCGACGAACCCGTAGCACCGCCGATACCGTCACGACCCGTGCGACCACCCAGGTAGAGGATCTTGTCGCCCGGCGTGGGGCTTTCGCGGCGCACATTTTCGGCCTTCACAGCACCGACCACGGCACCGACCTCCAGACGCTTGGCCACATAACCGTCGTGATAGACCTCACGCACGTGGGTCGTAGCCAGACCAATCTGGTTGCCGTAGCTCGAATAGCCGGCTGCGGCCTTCTTCGAGATGATGCTCTGCGGCAGCTTGCCCGGAAGGGTCTCGGCCACCGGCTGGTAGATGTTACCCGCACCGGTTACACGCATCGCCTGATAGACGTAGCTGCGGCCCGACAATGGGTCACGAATAGCACCGCCCAGACAGGTCGAAGCACCACCAAAAGGCTCAATCTCGGTCGGGTGGTTGTGGGTCTCGTTCTTGAACTGCAAGAGCCAACGCTCGGTCTGGCCATCGACATCGACATCCACAAAGATCGAGCAGGCGTTGTTCTCCTCGCTCTGCTCCATATCGTCCAACAGGCCACGCTTGCGCAGCACACGGGCACCAATCGTTGCCATATCCATCAGGCAGAGGGGCTTATGCTCACGGCCCAACTCACGACGGATGTTCAGGTAGAGGGCCAACGTACCCTCCAGCTCCTCCTTGAGGAACGACTCCTCGACCGTAATCCCCTCCAACTCGGTGGTGAAGGTGGTGTGGCGGCAGTGGTCGCTCCAATAGGTATCCAGAATACGCAACTCGGTCTCCATCGGGTCACGCTCCTCGCTACGGAAGTAACGTACCACCTCGGCCAGGTCGTCGGCATTCATCGCCAGTCCCATCTGCTTGCAGTAGGGGGCCAACTCCTCGGGCTTCATCTCACGGAAACCCTCCAACACCTTGACCGGAATCACCTCGGCCTGCTCCTGCTCGGAGAGGATGTCGAGGTTCTTTTCGCGCGACTCCACGGCGTTGATGTAGTAGTGGCGAATCTTCTGCAACGCCTCCTCCGAGACGCCCTTGTCGAAAATCAAGAGCTTCGACGAACGGATGCGCACATCGGCCGTCGGCTCAACCAGGCGGACACAATCCACGGCCGAAGCGGCACGCTGGTCAAACTGGCCGGGCAGGAACTCTACGGCCAGGTAGGGGGTGTCGCTTAGGGGACTCTCGTCGGTCACCGTGTCGGTCACCACCTCGCCAAAGACGCCGTAGCGGCACTTCTCCTTCAACTCCTCCGAAAAACCGAAGAGGTCATAGACGCAAATGAGGCGCAGCGAGGCGATATTCAGATTCAGGTTCAAATTCAGTTCTCGCTTCAGGCTCTCGGCCTCGACACGAAAACGCTCCTTCTTCTCAACGTATATACGAAAATTTTTCATCGCTAAATTTGTGTGTTGCTTCTTTATCTTAAATCTCCACCTTCAGCACATCCTCGGTCTGCTTTTGGCGGAAGGCCTCCAACTTGGCAGCCAACTCGTCGTTCGAGAGGGCCAGCATCGAAATGGCATACAGGGCGGCATTCTTCGAGCCGTCGATGGCCATCGTGGCTACGGGAATACCCGAGGGCATCTGCACAATCGAGAGCAGCGAATCCAGCCCGTTGAGGGCCTTCGAACGCACGGGAATACCAATCACCGGAAGGGTCGTCATCGCAGCAATCACACCCGGCAGGTGGGCAGCACCGCCCGCACCGGCAATGATAACCTTCAGGCCACGCTCCTTGGCACCCTTGGTCCACTCGGCCAGGGCATCAGGGGCACGGTGGGCACTGATGACACGCTTCTCATACTCGATCCCGAACTGCTCCAGGGTCTTGATGGCTCCGCTCATTACCTCGTAATCGCTTGCCGAGCCCATAATCACTCCTACTTTCATATCTTAAGTTTTTATCTGATTTTGCTAACAAAAAGCCGCCATATTCCTACGGAATGGCGGCTATCTTCTTATCTTTTGGCACTATAAGGGCGCTTGGCAACCCACGGGGCCGAGGCCTCGTACATCAGAGCGTGCGACAAACCGCACACCCGACCAACTGAACAGCATCGACTGTATCGTTGGCGAAAATCAATATGATTTGTTTTCACCATGCCCTTTGAAACCAATTAACGCACAAAGATACAAAAAATAAAAACAATAGAATGTGTCGCAAGGGACACATTCTACTGACAATTTATTAACATTTGTTTTCGACGGCGATTACTTGGCCTTTGCCTCGCAATAGGCGCAACGCAGTGTGCCATCTTCGGAGTAACGGAAAATCTGATCGACATCCTCGGTCGAGGAGATACAACACTTGTTGTGGCAAACGTGGCCATCCTGAATGTAGTTCTCGCTGAAGACGGGGGTGTGGTCGAAGGGCTTGTTCTCGTCGGCCCACTGCAAGAGGGTGTAGATGAGCGCCATACGCACAAACTTACCATTCTCGACCTGACGGAAATAGACGGCACGTTTGTCGTTATCGACCTCACGTTTAATCTCATTGACACGGGGCAGCGGGTGGAGAATGATCATATCCTCACGGGCACTCTTCAACTTCTCCAAATCCAGCACGAAGCTATCCTTCACACGGTCAAACTCCTCCTCGTCCAGGAAACGCTCCTTCTGTACACGCGTCATATAGAGGATGTCCAACTCCCCCATCACCTCCTCCATGGTACGGACCTCGCTAAACTCGAGGTTCGAGTTGGCGCGCATCTCCTTGAGCATATAGCTCGGCAGGCGCAGCTCCTCGGGCGAGATCAAGATGACACGGATACCCTCCTCACGCGACAACGCCTTGATGAGCGAGTGCACCGTGCGACCAAACTTCAAATCACCACAGAAACCAATCGTGAGGTTGTTCAGACGCCCCTTCTCACGCTTGATGGTCAGAAGATCGGTCAGCGTCTGCGTCGGGTGGGCGTGGCTGCCGTCACCGGCATTGATGACCGGAATACCTGCATACTGCGAGGCTACGAGCGGAGCACCCTCCTTGAAGTGGCGCATGGCAATGATGTCGGCAAAGCAACGAATCACACGCACCGTATCGGCCACCGTCTCGCCCTTCGATACGGACGAGGAGGCGGCATCCGAGAAGCCGATTACCTGACCACCCAGCTCCAGCATCGCAGAGGTGAAGCTCAGACGGGTACGGGTCGAAGGCTCGTAGAAGAGCGTTGCGAGTTTCTTGCCCTTGCAGGCCTCACGATACTTCGCGCGGTTGGCAATAATATCCTCGGCCAGCGAGACGATTTGGTGAATTTCCTGTACCGAAAGGTCGGTCGGATCGATCAAATGACGCATAAGTAAAGAAAATGCAAAATTTAGAATTCAAAATTCAAAATGAGGCGACAAGGGTCGGCCAAACAATTCGGATTGACGGCTCGACAAGGTTTGTTTCTCCCCCCCTCACGCCATCCTTAATTTTGATTTTAGAGGAGCAGATTTTGCACCGCCCGAAGTTTGGAATGGATGGGCTGTACTTATGCGTACTGCCCATTCTGGCCAAACAAGAAGGGGTGAAATATGCCCTATAAAATCAAAATTACTTCATCCAGCTTTCGTCCGAGGGGTTGTTGCGGAACTTGATAAGGCGCTCCTTGTCCTCTGTTTTGATGTAGCCCTCCTCGGCTGCCACCTCTACCAGGGCGTCGAGGTTCGAGAGCGAGTAGTTGATGACGTTGGCCTCGGCCATACGATCCAGACCCTTCTTCATTCCGTAGGTGAAGATCGAAGCGACACCCAGCACCTCGGCACCGGCCTCACGCAGGGCATTGACCACCTCGATGCACGAGCCACCCGTCGAGATCAGGTCCTCGATAACGACCACCTTCTGGCCCTTCTCCAACTTACCCTCAATCTGGTTGCCACGGCCGTGATCCTTTTGACCCGAGCGCACGTAACCCATCGGCATATCGAGGATGGTGGCGGTGATGGCAGCGTGGGCAATACCTGCCGTCGAGGTCCCCATCAGCACCTCGGCCTCGGGGAACTTCGTGCGGACAATCTCAGCCAGAGCGGCCTCGACGTGGTTACGCACCTCCACAGCCGTCAGCGTCAGACGGTTGTCGCAATAGATCGGGCTCTTGATACCGCTGGCCCAGGTGAACGGCTGATCGGGACGCAAAAAGACGGCACCAATCGAAAGCAAATCTTTGGCAATAAGTTTCTCCATAACGCTATTTTGTTTTTGTTTGTTTATTCGAGTGCTTGACGCAACAACGGCTCCACCTCGTCGGGGTATATCGCCCCTTCGTGCACCTTCACCCCATCGATGTAGAGGGTCGGCACATAGTAGTAGTCGAACTGATTGGCACGCTCGGCCTCCTCCGACTCCTCGATAAGTTCGATTTCTATCGCTTGGAATTCAGGCTTCTGGGCCTTCAACTCCTCGATGTAGCGCAACGCCTTCTTGCAGAAAGGGCAATTCTTCAGGTAGAACAGTTGTACGTGCTTCATATTATTCGTTCAAAAACTCTTCGACACAACGACGGTAGGCGGCTACGGGGTCGGCAGCTGCCGTGATGGGGCGACCCACCACGATGAAGTCCGAGCCAATCTCACGGGCACGGGCCGGGGTCGTCACACGCACCTGGTCGCCCACCTCGCCATCGGCAAAGCGCACACCCGGGGTGATGGTCAAGAAATTCATACCGCACTCTTTCTTGACCATACCGGCCTCGAGGGGCGAGCAAACCACACCATCCAGACCGGCCTCGTAGGTGTTGCGGGCATACTTGACGATGGTGTCGTTGATCGAGGCACCGATGAGCAACTCACGCTGCATACGCTCCTCGCTCGTCGAGGTGAGCTGCGTCACGGCAATCAGCAGCGGGCACGAGCCATCCTCACGCGTAAGGCCCTCCTTGGCGGCACGCATCATATCGATCGTACCTGCGGCGTGCACGTTGGTCATATCGACATCGAGACGCGACAAGACGGCCATCGCCTTCTTCACCGTATTGGGAATGTCGTGCAATTTCAGGTCCAAAAATATCTTGTGACCACGACGCTTGATCTCACGGACAATCGAGGGGCCCTCGGCATAGTAGAGCTCCATACCGATTTTGAGGAAAGGTTTACGCTCCTCGTCCTTGAACAAATCGAGGAAACGGAACGTATCTTCTGCCGACTTGAAGTCACAGGCAATAATCACATCTCGCTGAATCATAACTATATAGGGTTTTTATTTTACTATTCCGATAATATCTTGCAGACGCTCGATGCCGAGGCGTTCCATCTCGATGGGCAGCCCCTCGACAATTTTTTTCGAGGCAAAGGGATCGACCAGGTTTGCAGCACCCACCTGCACCGCCGTAGCACCGGCCATCATCATCTCGATGACATCCGACGGGGTCTGCACACCACCGCAGCCCATCACGGGAATCGAGCAGGCCGAGGCGACCTGATAGACCATACGCACGGCCAGCGGGAAGATGGCGGGACCCGAGAAGCCACCCATCGTGTTGGCTATCACCGGTTTGCGTCGCATCGTATCAATTCGCATACCGAGCAGCGTATTGATCAGGCACAGACCATCGGCACCCGCCTCCTCGCACGCCTTGGCAATCGAGACAATATCGGTCACGTTGGGCGAGAGTTTGATGTAGACGGGCTTTGTCGTCACG
>CALAQA010000139.1:0-26852 GCA_937889065.1 uncultured Alistipes sp. | reverse complement strand
ATCCTTTTCACAAGGGCCATGCCCATCATATTGCCTGCGCCCGGGAAAAAACCGGGGCAGATTATATCATCTGCGTCATGAGCGGCGATTTTGTCCAGCGCGGCGACTTTGCGATCATGCGCAAGCATACGCGGGCAGAAGCTGCGCTGCGGCAGGGTGCCGACCTCGTGTTGGCTACCGACCCCGATTCGGACCGTCTGGGTGTAGCGCTGCGTAACAAGCAGGGCGAGTATGTCCTCTTGAACGGTAACCAGACGCTGGCCCTGATTTTGAGCTATCAGCTGACCCGCTGGGCCGAGCTGGGTAAGTTGGACGGCAAGCAGTTTGTTGTGAAGACCATCGTGACCTCGCAGATGGCCAATGCCGTAGCTGCTCACTTTGGTGTGAAGTGCTACGACTGCCTGACGGGCTTCAAGTACATCGCCCGCATCATCCGCAACAACGAGGGCGTGGCTACCTACATCGGTGGCGGTGAGGAGTCGTTCGGCTACCTGGCCGGTGACTTCGTACGCGATAAGGATGCCGTTTCGGCCTGCTCGCTGGCTGCCGAGGCTGCTGCCTGGGCGCTGGAGACGAAGGGTCAGACCCTCTTCGAGTGGTTGCAGGAGCTGTATGTACAGTATGGCTTCTACCGTGAGGGCCTTGTTTCGGTGGTTCGCAAGGGCAAGGAGGGTGCCGAGCTGATTCAGAAGATGATGGTTGATTTCCGTGAGAACCCGCCCAAGACGATCGTAGGCTCGCCCGTGGTGAAGATCAACGACTACCAGAAGAGCGAGACGCTCGACGTGGTTACGGGTAAGGTGACCCCCATCGAGGAGGATAAGAGCAATGTGCTTCAGTGGTTTACCGAGGATGGTACGATTGTTTCGGTACGTCCCTCGGGCACGGAGCCCAAGATTAAGTTCTACTTCGGTGTGAAGGCTCCGCTGGCATCGGTTGAGCAGTACGACGAGGTGCTGGCCGCCCTGGATGGCAAGATCGAGGCCATCAAGGAGGACCTGAAACTGAATTAAAAATTAAAGATTAAAAATTAAAAATTGGGGGTTGTGGCGTTGGCTGCGACCCTCAATTCATTTTGGTATATGGGACCTATAGGTCTTATAGGTCTTATAGGTCTTTCAACCCACCTCCCTTGAAACAAAAAAGGGGTCGTGGCGAACCACAACCCCCAATTTTGAATTCTAAATTCTACATTTTGAATTACATCTTCTCCCACTCCAGCGAGGCGAGGATGAAGGTGCCGACGGCTTTGCCTTCGTTCTCGGCCAGGCGGACATCCTTACCGGCCAGGTAGTAGTTCACCGTACCCGTGCGCGAGTGGTCCTTGGCGGGGCCGAGGCCTGCCGAAGCGCAGCTCTGCACAATGTCGATCGTGCCGTCCTCCATCTCACGCACAAACTGCTCAACGCAACCTGCATAGGCCTTCGTGGCAACGGGCAGATACTTCGCCGAGTCGAGCAGACCGAGACGGATGCCCTTCAAATAGGCATAGGTGAAGATGCACGATGCCGAAGCCTCGAGGTAGTTGGGCTGCTCACCGATGTTGAAGGTCTCCCCCTCCACCGTGTCGCCCACGTTGTCGGCCTTCACCGTAGCGTCGTGGCGCAGCAGCTGATACCATACACCCGACTCCTTGTCCTGCCAACGGGCCAGACCTGCGGCTACATCGTTCAGGATGGACAAAACGGCCTCATAGTCGGCGTGCTCCTTGGGCATAAACTCCAACACATCGACCAGGGCGGCAAAGTACCAACCCATACCGCGACCCCAGAACTCGGGGCTGCACCCCTTGAACGTGCCCTCCTGCTGTGCCCAGAAGGAGTTGGCCTCCTCGGGCGTAGCCGACCAGGCGTGGTAGTTGAGCTGCAACTCGGGGTTGTAGGTGTAGTGGTGGATGGTCTTGAATTGGTGGGCAATATCGCTCCACGAGGCGGTGTTGTCCTCGGCATTCTCCCCTCCGAAGTTGTGCTGCCACTGGGCGTAGATGGGCGAGCCCATATAGAGGCCGTCCAACCACATCTGGTTGGGATAGATGGCCTTATGGAAGAAACCACCTGCACCGGGAAGCCCCTCGGCGATGCGCGAGTGGTCGTACTTGAGCTTGTTGCGAATCATCGTGGCAGCCGTCTTGTAACGCTCGGCATCGGTGGTGTTGCCCTTCTCCAACTCGGTGCGGTAGAGGGTGAAGTAGATGTTACCTGCGGGCAGGTCGTCGATGTTCGAGGGACGCAGGGCGTTGCCACCCTTCGTGTTTTGGATGAAGGTGCCGTCTTCGTTGAGCGAGAAGTCGGCAAAGGCCTTCACGGCATCGTAGTACTCCTGCTTGTCGGGATACTGCTCCCACGCCTTCAACACGGCACCTGCCACCAAGCCCGAGACATAGTCCCAGCCGGTGTGCGAGAGGCTGTCCTGGTAGTGGCGGTTGCAGTAGAAGTCGCCCAAGCCGTGCGACTCGACCATTCGTTGCGAGAGAGTCGGCTCCGAATTGTTGCAGCACGCCACGAGCGAAAGTGCCAGCGTGGCTGCTAATAAAGTCTTGAGTTTCAACATAGTAGTTTGTTGGTTTGATTTTACGTTCGTTCGCTTAATGACAAAGATAGCAAAAAGCCGGTTAATTCAAAAATTTTTGCTCGAAACTCGCTGCGTGCGGGGTGCTATATTATATAGGTATCCCCTACTCGGTCGGTGCAGTTTGTTCGGCCGCAGGGGCGGTTTCAGGCGTTTCTGCTTCGGTAACCTCGTCGGTCGGCTCGACCTCGGTCAGCGTTACCGACTCCCCTTCGAGGGCCATATCGATGCTGTAACGGTTCTTGCCTCGGTATTCGCGCAACTTTTCCACCGAAAGCGTAGCCACCGAGAACTGCTCGGCCTTGACCTGCTGTTTCGAGAGCATATAGTTCAAAACCATCTTGTCACGCATACGCAACAGCTGCTCGGTCTGCACCTCCGAGCGGTCGCCATACAACGTGTGGGCCTTGTCGCCAATCTTCTTGCCCGAGCTTAGCCCCTTGCGCTGCAACGCCTCGTCGGCAAAGGTTTCGAGCCCCTTGTCGTTCTCCTTGATGGCGGCAATGCGCTCGTAGTCCAACAGCTCCATACGGGTCGTGTCGTTGGTTTGGTGCTTGTAATAGTCGGCTTTGAGGCTGTAGAGCGACATCTGTTGAACTGCATCGTTGAAATTAACCTCCTGACGCAACGTAACCTGCATCTCGGGTTTCTCCTTCAGCGTGGCGGCGATGTCGTCCAGGATGGCATACTGCTCCGAGTTGAACTGCGGGCGCAACGGCTCGCTAAGCTCAATCGACGAGAAGCCCTCCTTCTTGCCACGCAGGAACGAGAAGGGGGCGGTGGCGACCTTCAGCAGGACATTACCCAACGCCTTGAAGACGATTTTGCGGTACGAAAATTCGGGGTCGTCGATGCGTCCCTTGACGGGCAGGTCGAGGTTGATGTGACCCTGCTTGTCCGTGAGGACATAGACACCGAGTTTGAGGGGCAGTTTGAGGGTCGGCTCAATCTCCTTGAGCTTCTTATCGACCGCCAGACGGTAGGTGTCCAGGTGGTTGGTGCCCTGCAATTCGTAGTCGGTGATGACGTTCTGGCTCTCGAACGTAAGGTTGCCCGCCGTGATGGGATGGGCCGTGAAGGCCTCCGAGTAGGTGGTAAAGTCGGTCAGCGACACGTTCGATAAGTTGAGTGTAATGTTTTGATTAGCAATGCTTTTGAACGAGCCAATCCACTTTACGCGTGCCGCACCCGTATTTTGCAGCGTTGCCGAAGCCGAGAGGGTGTTCATCCCGTCGAGGTCGAGGTCACGCCCTCGTACCGCAACATCGGTCAAGGCATACGAGAAGGGACGGTGCAGTGTGTTGTCGGCAAAGGTGAAGCTGCTCTTTGAGAGCAACAGCTCGCCCACCTGCAACTTCAAGGGCTGCGACTGCTTGGTCGAATCGACCGTTACGGCCACCGCTGCATCCTCCTCCTGACCACGCTCCGAGACCTCCTTCAGCAGGCCCGTAAAGTTGGTTGTCGAGTCGGCATAAATCTCGTAGTGGCTCTTCAACCCATCTGCGTGGAGTTTGCCGAAACGGAATGCGTTGTTGATGAAATCGACGCTATCTACCTGAATGTGAGCGTGGTTGAGCGACAGTACCTCGCGCTCCTTCTCGTCGTGCATCGAGAAACCGTCCAGGTCGGCCGTGCCGATGATGCTGAAGGCCATCACGTGGCGCAGATTGCCACGCAGATTGACATCGGCCGTGAGGGCACCCCCTACCCGACTCACGTTGAACGATTGGCGGAAGTAGGGCAACACGCTCGACATAATCATCGAATCGATCTCGACCGAGAGGTCGAACTGCTCACTCTCCATATTGTAGGCTAACGAGGTGGCCAGACGACCACCCTCGGCAAACTCGAACTCCATACCCACGTCCGTATCTTCGCCCGAGAAGTAGATGCCCGGAATGTAGAGGTTCAGGTCGTTGAAGCCCCACGTCGCCTCGACGATGCGGTCTTCGTAGCGCACCCGACCTCGGTTGAAGGTGATTGAGTCGATCTCGACAATCCAGCTGCTCTTCTCCGCCTTGGGCGTTTCGACCTGCGTGGTGTCGCCCTTCAGGTGGGCCACCATATCGTCAAAATTGAAGTGGCTGCCCTCCTGCAAGACCTCCAGCGTAGGGCTGTCGAAGGTGATGTAGGAGATGTCGATGTGGCGACGCAACAGCGCCCACAGTTTGATGTCGGCACGGAAACGGTCCAACGAGGCGAAATGGTGTTGGTCATCGGCCTCGTAGAGGACAAAGTTGTCCAACCCCACCTTGCCGTTCAGGGGGTTGAGACGGATTTTGTCGAGCGTGATGCGCCGACCAATCAGCTCCTTGCTGTGCTTTTCGAGGTAGTGTTTAGCCAGCGGCCCTGCACCGAGTGCAATGGCGGCCAAGAGTACTGTAATGACGCTCACGACGCCAATCAGAATGTTGCGTAACTTTTTCTTGTTCATATAATTGGGTTATTTTATGCGTATGATGTTCAGTCCGTCACGAAGCGGCAAAATCACATTTTCAACCCGCTCGTCCTCCACCACCATTTGGTTGAAACGGATGAGGGCTTCGGTGTGGCGGTCGTTGTGTGCCACCTCCTCGATGACCTTGCCCGACCAGAGGATGTTGTCGGCCACGATGATGCTCCCCGACCCCACCAGCGGCGGCGTTACCCCATCGCCCATCAGCATTCGGTAGTAGTCGGGATACTCCCGCTTGTCGCCATCCATAAATACCAAGTCGAAGCTACAGCCCAACTGCGGTGCCCCCTCAAGGGCCGAGCCGATGTGCAGCTCGATTTTGTGGCCGTGAGGCGAACGGTCGAAAAAGGATTGAATCAGCTCCTGCTGCTCGTCATCGACCTCGAAGGTGTGCAGCACACTCCCTTCCTCAAGTCCTGCTGCAATTGACAAGGCTGAATAGCCTGTAAATGTGCCGATTTCAAGCACTCGCCGTGGGCGCATCATCTGCGTCAGAAGGGTCAGCAATCGCCCCTGTAGATGGCCCGAAAGCATCCGAGGTGCCACCATCCGAAAGTGGGTCTCACGGTCCAACTCGCTCAGCAGCGGCTCTTCGGGAGTTGTGTTCGAAAGGATGTATTGGTCGAGTTTGTTCATTGTCAAACGTAGGTTAATTAGCGGTAAATCAGCGTCGAAAGCTCCGAGAAGCACTCCTCGGCCACCTCTTGCAGTTCGGTCGCCTTCAAGCCTCGAATCTTCTGATAGAGGGCGTCGAGCGTGTCGATGCCGTCGTGCGACAGCAGACTCTTGCCCGCACTGAGCATATAGTTCTCCTTCGTCTCGCTCGAGATGGCCATCTGGGCAATGAACTGCCGCTTGGCCATAGCCAACTGCCGAGCCGTGAAGGGGGTGGTTTGCAGTTGTTTCAATTGTTTGTGTATCAATTCGATGCAGTCGTCACGGTGGCTGTGCTCCGAGCTGAAATAGATGGCCACTACTCCCGTGTCGCTGTAAGGGGTGTAGCTCGCCTCGATGTTGTACGAAAGGCCGTGTCGCTCACGCAGTTCCACACCCAGCAACGAGTTGGCGCACGGACCTCCCAGGCGGTTAATCAGCAGTGCCAGGGCCAATCGCTTCTCGTCCTGCTGGTCGTAGGCCTGACAGCCGATGATGCAGTGTGCCTGGTGGGTATGGCGGTGGATGGTTTGGTTGAAGGGGGCCGAACGAAGGCTCTTTTGGCGGCTGTATTGGCGGCAGGTGGCGGCATAGTCGCCTAGGTAACGCTCGGCGGCAGCACGAGCCACCTTGACCGAGAAGTTGCCAATCGACGAGAAGACAATCTGGTCGGTGGTGTAGCATCGTGAAACAAACCGCTGCACCGTCTCGCTCGTGAAGCGCGCGATGTTGGCCTTGCGCCCCAAGATGTTGTGTCCCAGCTCCGAAGAGGCGAAAATCAGATCCTCGAAGGTGTCGTAAATCAGCTCTGCGGGGGCATCTTTGTAGGTGTTTATCTCGTCGTAGATCACCTCCTTTTCTCGCTCCAACTCTCGATCGGGGAAGGTTGAGCAGAACAACACATCGCCCAACAACTCGACCGCCTTCGTAAAGTCGCTGCGCAGCACCGTAGCGTGCAACGTGGTATCCTCCTTGGTGGTAAAGGCATTCAGCTCGCCACCCAGATTCTCCAACCGACAGTTTACCTGCCACGCCTTGCGCTTTGCGGTCCCCTTAAAGAGGCCGTGTTCGGTGAAGTGGGCCAGGCCGAACTCCCCCGCCCCTTCGTCACGTGTACCCGCCCCGACAACCAACGCACAATGGGCCACCGAGCCTTTTGCTTGGCGGTGGATGCAACGGATGCCGTTCGAGAGGGTGTATGTCGAAAACTCTTCCAAAGGAAAATGCTTTTTTTAATCGTTTGTTTTTGGTTTGAGGAACTTACCCGTGTAGCTTTCGGGGCAGGCGGCCAACTCCTGCGGGGTCCCCTCGAAGACCACCCTGCCGCCCTCCGAGCCCGCCTCGGGGCCGAGGTCGATGACCCAATCCGAACATTTGATTACCTCCACGTTGTGCTCGACGATGACCACCGTGTGGCCTTGACGAATCAGGGCGTTGAAGGCCTCCAAAAGCCGTTTTATGTCGTGGAAATGGAGTCCCGTGGTCGGCTCATCGAAGATGAAGAGGATGTTGCCACGCTTGTCGTCACGCGTCAGGAACGAGGCCAACTTCACACGCTGGCTCTCACCACCCGACAGCGTCGAGGAGCTTTGGCCGAGCTTCACATAGCCCAACCCCACCTCCTGCAAGGGCTTCAACCGCTCGACAATGCGACGGCAGGTGGCATTTGTCTTGTCCTCGTCGAAGAAGCGGATGGCCGTCTCGACATCCATCTCCAACACGTCGTGAATCGACTTGCCTCGGTAGGTAATCTCCAAAATATCCTCTCGGAATCGCTTGCCGCCACACGCCTCGCAGACCAGCTCCACATCGGCCATAAACTGCATAGCCACCTTAATTACACCCTCGCCCTGGCACTCCTCGCAGCGACCTCCGGCCACATTGAACGAGAAGGCCGAAGCCCCCACGCCCGTATGGCGGGCCTTGGGTTGGTCGGCAAAGAGGTGGCGTATCTCATCGTAGGCCTTCAGGTAGGTCACGGGGTTCGAGCGGGTCGATTTGCCGATGGGGTTTTGGTCCACCATCTCTACGGCACGCAGCAGCCCCACATCGCCACTGATGCGATCGTGGTCGCCCGGGTGGTCGCCCGTCTCGTGAATCATACGGCGCAACGCAGGATAGAGGATGCCCTTTGTGAGCGACGACTTGCCGCTGCCACTCACACCCGTAATGCAGGTCATCACCCCCAACGGAATGCGGATGTCGATGTTTTTCAGGTTGTTCTCCCTCGCCCCCTCAATCACCAGCTGTCGGCTCCAACCTCGTGGCGAGGTGGGTGGAGTGATGCTTTTACGGCCTGTCAGGTAGTCGGCCGTCAGGCTGCCGCTACACTGCTCCAACTCCGAAAGCGGCCCTGCGAAGACCACCTGACCCCCATTTACGCCCGCCTCGGGACCGATGTCAATCAGGTAGTCGGCGGCACGAATCACCTCCTCCTCGTGCTCCACGACGATGACCGTGTTACCCAGGTCGCGCAGCTGCTTCAAGACCCCGATCAGGCGGTGGGTATCTCGGGGGTGCAACCCGATCGAAGGCTCATCCAAGATGTAGAGCGAGCCGGTGAGGTTGCTGCCCAACGAGGTGGCCAGGTTGATACGCTGGCTTTCGCCACCCGACAGGGTCGAGGATAATCGGTCGAGGGTCAGGTAGCCCAACCCCACATCTTCGAGGTATTGCAGGCGGTTACAAATCTCCTTCAAAAGGCGCTCGGCCACCTTTTTGTCGTGGGCATCCAACTCCAACGAGCGGAAGAACGAAAGCAACTCCGCCACAGGCGTGGCGACAATCTGAGCTATGTTTTTGCCCCCGATTTGGACATACAAGGCCTCCTTACGCAGGCGGCCTCCCCCACACTCGGGGCAGATGCTCTTGCCCGTATAGCGGGCCTTCATCACACGGAACTGCACCTTGTAACGCTCCTTGTCGATGTAGCGGAAGAAGTCATCCAATCCGTGAAAATAGCCATTTCCCTGCCACAGCAGACGCTTCTGCTCGGCCGTGAGGGCGTGGTACGGGGTGTGTATCGGAAAGTCGAAGAGGTAAGCATTGCGCACCAACTGATCCTTCCAGCGGCGCATCGTCTCGCCTCGCCAACAGGCAATGGCGTCGTCGTAAATCGAACGGCTCTTGTCGGGAATGACCAACTCCTCGTCGATGCCGACCACCTTGCCATACCCCTCGCAACGAGGGCAGGCACCCAGCGGATTGTTGAAGCTGAAGAGGTGCTCGGTCGGCGGCTCAAAGCAGATGCCGTCGGCCTCCAAACGGGTCGAGAAGGGGTGCGGCTCGTCGTTGATCAAGACCACGCAACTGCCCCCACCGTAGGCGTAGGCCTTCGTGATGGACTCACGGATGCGCATCTGCATCTCGTCGCCCTCGGTAATGCGCAGACGATCGACCACCACCATCAACCCTTCGGTCGTGGTTTGAGTGGTTATGGTCGGCATAAACTCCTCGATGAGCATCGTTCCCTGGGGTGTATGCAGACGCAGGATGCCCTCGGCGTGGAGCGTTAGGAGGCGCTCGATAAGCCCCTCGTTCTCGCCCAACAACAACGGGGCTGCAATGATGGCCCTTTGGTCGAGGTGCGTGAGCATCCACTCGGCCCCCTCGTCCACGCTGTCAATCCTTACCTCACGACCCGAGACGGGCGAAACAAGGTGACCGGCACGGGCAAACAACAGTTGCAGGTAGTCGTAGATCTCGGTCGAGGTGCCCACCGTCGAACGGGGATTGCGGGTATTGACCTTCTGTTCGATGGCAATGGCCGGAGCAAGACCGGTCAGGATATCGACATCGGGTTTGGCAATTTTACCCAGGAACTGGCGGGCATAGGCCGACAGACTCTCCACATAGCGGCGTTGTCCCTCGGCAAAGATCGTGTCGAATGCCAGGGTCGATTTTCCCGACCCCGAAAGACCCGTTACGACCACCAGCTTCTCGTGCGGAATCTCCAGCTCGATGTTTCTGAGGTTGTGGACCCGTGCCCCCTTGATATAGATTGATTTGAACTGTGTCATAGTGGTTTAGGCGATGCTTCCGCCCGCCTTTTTGAGTTTTTCTTCGAGCAGGTCGGCCTGCCCCTCGCGAATCGTCAGGTGCATCGTGCAGAGGTTGTCGAACTCCTGCCCGCGCACACGGGGTTGCAGCTCCTTGACCACCCGCATAATGTCGTTCATTGAAATGTAGGGGAAGTGAACGGTAATCTGCCGATCGACCGTGCGCTCGATAATCGTAGCCGCCTCGATGGCATCGGCTGCCGCCTCCTTGTAGGCTGCAATCAGCCCCGGAACGCCCAACTTCGTGCCCCCAAAGTAGCGCACCACCACAATCAGACAATCGGTCAGCTCGTGCGACAACAACTGCCCCAGGATGGGTTTGCCGGCCGTACCCGAAGGCTCGCCGTCGTCGTTGGCACGGAACTGTTCGCCCTCGGGTCCCAACCGCCAGGCATAGCAGTGGTGGGTGGCATCGAAATAGCGCTTACGCAGCGCATCCAACGCCTCCTTGATCTGCTCCTCGGTCTCGACGGGATAGATGTACGACAGAAACTTGCTGCTCCGCTCGCGCATCGCCACCTCGACGGGGGCTTCGATGGTCAGGTAGTGGTCCACAGTCTCCATTATTTTACCTTTTTGAACAGACGCTCCCAACGGATGTTTGCGGGGAACGACCCCTTGTCACGGTCTGTCGAAAGCCAAATGAACGAGGCCTTGCCCACGATGTGGTCCTCGGGCACAAAGCCCCAGAAACGGGAGTCGGCCGAGTTGTGGCGGTTGTCGCCCATCATCCAATAGTAATCCATCGCAAAGGTGTATTGCGTGGCGGGTGTGCCGTCGATCAGAATCTCGTCGCCCTTCAGCTCCAGCGTGTGGCCCTCGTAGGCGGTGATGATGCGCTCGTAGAGGGGCAGATTCTCCACCGTAAGGTCGATGGTTGCGCCCCGCTTCGGAATCCAAATCGGGCCGTAGCTATCCTGACTCCAACGGGCCGTCGGCCAATGGGGGAAGACCTCCTTGTTGGGACCGTAGATGTAGCGACGCAGCGAGATGACGTTCGACGACTGCTGCAACTTTTGGGCGGCCTCGTCGGTAAGGAAGAGGTAATAGACCGAGCCGTTGCCCGACCACTCACGCACCCCCAAACGCTCCAACGCCTGTTTCGAGAAGGGCTGTGCCGTCTGGGCAATGTAGGTCTGCTGCACCCCTGCGATGGGGGCCTGCTCCTCGCCATTGACAAAGACCACCCCCTCCTTAATCTCCAGCGTGTCGCCCGCAATGGCTACACAACGCTTGATGTAGTTCTCGCGCTTATCGACCGGACGGCTGATGATGGTATAATCCTCGGCCAACCGCTTGCGTCCCTCTGCGGCACCATACTGCTCGGTGTAGCTGCGCACGAAGTCGTAGTAGGTGACGGCCTGATTCTCCAA
Source organism: uncultured Alistipes sp. (assembly GCA_937889065.1). Lineage (GTDB taxonomy): Bacteria > Bacteroidota > Bacteroidia > Bacteroidales > Rikenellaceae > Alistipes. The sequence goes on along the minus strand of CALAQA010000139.1, from coordinate 15,744 downwards.
CAGCACCGTGTCGCCTGCCGGGAAGTTGAAGACCACCACATCGCCACGCTCCACGCTACGAATGCCCTTCAGACGCTTGTAGGGCCACTTGATGCACTCCGAGAAGGACTTTTTGGTCTGCGACAACGGCATCGTATGGTGTACGAAGGGGAAGGCCACCGGCGTGTTGGGCATCTGCGGACCGTAGGTCACCTTGCTCACGTAGAGGTAGTCGCCAATCAAAAGCGACTGCTCCATCGACGAGGTGGGGATGACATACATCTGGAAGATGAAGATGTGCACCAGCGAGGCCACCACCGTCGCAAAGACAATGGCATTGACCCACTCGTAGATGGTGCGGTAGATGCGGCTGCGCTCGCACAACGCCTCGTTGTGACGCCCGATAAAACGGTAGATATAACGGCTGATGTAGAGGTCGTAGATGACTACCAGACCCAAAAGCAACCACCAATTACCCGTCCACACCACAAACCAGAGGATGTAGAGCAGTGAGGCCAACGTGAAGCCGACCCATTTATTCTTAAAGAAGGCTTTGATTTTATTCATCGTAAGTTCAGTTTATCCAATCAAATCATCCATCGTATAGACCCCCTTGCGACCACACAGGAACTCGGCGGCAATCACCGCACCCATCGCCAACGTGCGGCGGTTTTTGATGGTGTGGCTCAACGTCAGCAGATCGTCTTGGCTCTCGTAGTGGAGCGTGTGAATGCCCGGCACCATCCCCTCTCGCTTCGAGTAGATGACAAGTTCGTCGGCTTTGGCCTTGGCGGGGTCGGCAATCGGATGGCTTACACCCTCCACGCCCGGGGCATAATTGACCCACTCGGTTTTCGACGAGAGGTGGTCGATCACCCCCTCGGCCAGCGTGATGGCTGTACCGCTCGGAGCATCCTTCTTCTGGATGTGGTGAATCTCCTCCATCGTGACGTTGTAGCGGGCACCCAGACGCTCGATCTGCTCGGCCAACTGGCGGTTGAGGCGGAACAAAAGATTGACCCCGAGGCAGTAGTTCGAGGCGTAGAAGAGGGCACTACCCTGCTCCACGCACAACTCCTTGAGCTCCTCCAATCGCTCGGTCCAACCCGTGGTGCCGCTCACCACCGGGATGTGGTTCTCGATGCAGGTGCGCAGGTTGTGGTAGGCGGTGGCAGGGGTGGTGAACTCCAACGCAACGTCGATGCCTTGCAGGTGTTCGCTGTCCAACTCCGAGGCGTTGTCAATATCAATAATCAGGGCTACTTCGTGACCACGCTCCACGAGGATGCGTTCAATCTCACGGCCCATCTTTCCGTATCCGATAATGGCTGTTTTCATAGTAACTATATAATCATGCAAAGATAATACTTTACGCGCGCACGACCAAATTTATTTCCGCTTCATCGCACCCTCGCGCTGCATCTTTGGTGTGAATGTGCTCTTTTTGGCGGAAAATTTGGAGGATGGAAAAATAAATAGTAACTTTACCTTGCTTTTGGCAAAAACAATATAACAAAAAACGCAATATAACCCTAAAAATTGTAACTAAACCATGAAAAATTTGGCCACACGTACCGAGAGTGACCTGCTCGGCACGGTTGAGGTTCCCGAATCGGTCCTCTATGGTGTACAGACCATGCGCGGTCTGGAGAATTTCCCCATCTCGAATTTCCGTTTGAGCGACTATCCCCACTTCATTAAGGGGCTGGCTGTGGTGAAGTTGGGTGCTGCCCAAGCCAACCACCAGTTGGGTCTGCTGACCGACGAGGTTTATGAGGCCATCGCCCAAGCCTGCCGTGAGATTATGGAGGGTCAGCACCACGAGCACTTCCCCGTCGATATGATTCAGGGCGGTGCCGGCACGACGACCAATATGAACGCCAACGAGGTGATTGCCAACCGTGCGTTGGAGCTGATGGGGCACAACCGTGGCGAGTACCAATACTGCTCGCCCAACGACGATGTGAACCGCTCGCAATCGACCAACGATGCCTACCCCGCCGCCATTCACATGGGGCTTTACGCTACCCATTTGGAGCTACGTGAACATCTGTTGCAACTTATTGATGCACTGCGCCGTAAGGGCGATGAGTTCGCGCAAATCTTGAAGATGGGTCGTACCCAGTTGGAGGATGCCGTTCCGATGTCGCTCGGCCAGACCTTCAACGGTTTTGCAAGCGTGCTGGAGGATGCTCTCGCCCACCTCGACTACGCCTCGCGCGAGTTCCTGACGGTCAATATGGGTGCTACGGCCATCGGTACGGGTATCTGTGCCGAGCCGGGCTATGCCGAGCTTTCGACTGCTGCCATTGCAGACCTCACGGGGTGGAATGTGGTGTTGGCCAAAGATCTGGTGGGTGCCACCTCCGACACGTCGTGTATGGTTGCCTACTCCTCGGCAATGAAGCGCATCGCCCTGAAGATGAACAAAATCTGCAACGACCTGCGTCTGTTGGCTTCGGGTCCTCGCTGCGGTCTGGGCGAAATCAACCTGCCCGCCCGTCAGCCCGGTTCGTCGATTATGCCCGGTAAGGTAAATCCCGTAATCCCCGAGGTGATGAATCAGATTTCGTACAAGGTCATCGGCAACGACCTTACGGTCTCGATGAGCGACGAGGCTGCCCAGATGGAGCTGAATGCTATGGAGCCCGTGATGGCCCAGTGCTGCTTCGAGTCGGCCGACCTCTTGATGAACGGCTTTGACACGCTGCGCATCCGCTGCATCGAGGGCATCACGGCCAACGAGGAGCGTTGCCGTGACTACATTCGTGGCAGCATCGGTATCGTGACTGCCCTGAATCCCATCATCGGCTACAAGAACTCGACCAAAATTGCCAAGGAGGCGATGGAGAGCGGCCGTGGTGTCTATGAGTTGGTTTTGGAGCACGGCATCCTCTCGCGCGAGGAGCTGGATGAGGTGATGAAGCCCGAAAATATGATTCGTCCCGTAAAATTGAACATCAAACCTCGCAAATAGAACAATCGACAGGGTGGAATAAACGAAAAAATGATTATCTTTGTCGAGAAAAGTAAGAGCCTATGCGTTATTTTATCGAGTTGCAATACGACGGAAGCCCCTATTTCGGCTGGCAACGCCAGAAGGAGCAACCCTCCGTGCAACAGACCATCGAACAGGCACTTACTACCCTGCTGCGTAGCGATGTGGAGATCACAGGTGCGGGGCGTACCGATACCGGTGTACACGCCCGATACTATGTGGCCCACTTCGATGTGGAGCAGCCGATTAGCGATGAGGAGCAACTTTGCTACAAACTCAACAAGCTCTTACCCAAGTCGATAGCCGTGATGTCGGTAACGAAAGTTTCGGACGAGGCACACGCCCGTTTTTCGGCTCGTGAGCGAGAATATCGCTACTACCTCGAGCCGCACAAAAACCCCTTCACGCTCCACACCACCTGGCAATACCCCGTGCCACTGGATTTGGAGGCGATGAATCGGGCTGCCGAGGTGTTGTTGCAGGAGGAGGATTTTACCACCTTTGCCAAGCTCAACTCCAACAACAAGACCAACATTTGCCACATCCGCAAGGCCTGTTGGGAGATTACCGAGTCGGGCGTATGGTGCTTTACGATTCGGGCCGATCGTTTCCTGCGCAATATGGTGCGAGCCATCGTAGGAACGTTGGTCGATGTGGGTCGTGGCCGCTATACGGTGGAGGAGTTTAAGGCGATTGTCAGCAGTCGTGACCTCTCACGTTGCAGCACGGGAGCACCTGCCCAAGGGCTGTTCTTGAGCGATGTGAGCTACCCTGCCGAGTTGTTTGAACGAAAAACACACTAATTAACATTTTTTATAACACACTTAAAACAAGAAGATTATGGGAACTTTGATTTGGTTGGCCGGTCTTATTTGCGCCATCTGGTGCGTACTCGACATCTGGAAGAAGCCTATCACCCTCGTGGGTAAGGTAATCGTTACGGTTATCGTGCTCCTGACGAGCTGGATCGGTCTGGCTGTGTACTACTTCTGGGCACGTCATCACGTGGCTGAGTGGTTCAAATAGACCTCTCAATTCCTTTTTTAGGCGGAAACCTTCTCCCCTAAAATGAAAAATAGCGTACCACGACCGGTACGCTATTTTTTTTGTTCAAATTCTAAATTTCTTACAGGTGGATTGCGCAGCCGAGCGCATCTTCGGCGGCCTCCATCATCGCCTCGTTCATCGAGGGGTGTGCATGAATCGTGCGGGCGATTTGATGTGCCGTCACGCCCAACTGCTTGGCCAGCGTCGGCTCGGCCAGCAACTCGGTCACCGTGCCACCCACCAGATGGGCACCAATCAGACGCTCCTCCTCATCGAAGATGAGTTTCACGAAGCCGTCACGCTCTCCCGAAGCGGTAGCCTTTCCCGAGGCGGTGAAGGGGAAGCGGCCCACCTTGACAGCGATCCCCTGTTCGATGGCCTGCTGCTCGGTCAGACCGACCGAGGCCACCTCGGGCGAGGTGAAGATGCACGAAGGTATGGTCGTGTAGTCGATCGGCGCAGGATTCAAGCCGCAGATGGCCTCCACGCAACAGATGGCCTCGGCCGAAGCGACGTGTGCCAATGCCGGGGTCGGAATGATGTCGCCAATGGCATAGATGCCCGCTACCGAGGTGCGGTAGAACTCATCCACAACCACCTTGCCACGCTCGCACTTCACGCCCATCTCCTCCAGACCGATGCCCGTGATGTTGGCCTCGACACCCACCGCCGAGAGCACAATGTCGGCCGTGAGGGTCTCTGCCCCCTTTTTGCCCTCGATCTCGACCTCGCAGTGCTCCTCGACCACTCGGGCCGCCTTCACGGTCGTTGAGGTCATCACACCGACACGCAGTTTGCGGAAGGCACGCTCCATCGCCTTCGAGACCTCCTCATCTTCGAGGGGCATCAGGCGGGGCAGGTACTCGATAAGGGTCACCTTGACGCCCAGCGCAGCGTAGAACCACGCCAACTCGCTACCGATGGCACCCGAGCCGACAACCACCATTGTCTGGGGCAACTCGCTCAGCTTCAGTGCCTCGGTGGAGGTGATGATGCGCTTGCCATCCACCGGCATAAAGGGCATCACACGGGGGCGTGCGCCTGTGGCCAGAATGATGTGGTCGGCGGTGTATTGTTCGCCCTCCACCTCAACGGTGTTGTGGGCTGCAATGCGGGCTGTGCCCGTAAGGAGGGTGATGTTGTTCTTCTTCAGCAGGAACTGCACCCCCTTCGACATCGTCTCGGCTACGGTGCGTGAGCGATTGACCATCGCCTCCAGGTTGGGCGACACCTCCCCCGCTATCGTTACGCCGTATTGGGCCGCCGCCTTGACATCTTGATAGAGGTGTGCGCTGCGAATCAACGCCTTGGTGGGGATGCAACCTCGGTTGAGGCAGACGCCACCTACGGCATCCCGCTCGACGAGTGCCACCTGCTTACCCAACTGTGCGGCTCGAATGGCGGCTACATAGCCACCCGGGCCCGAGCCGATGACCAGAATATCGTAGTGCATTACTTCACAACCTTCAGAATTTCACCTTTGTCCTTGGCTACCACACGCTTCCAATGCTCGCTGTAGCCCGGCTGCTCGATCTTGCCCGGAATATCGAGGCCGTTGCCGTTGTCGATGAAGCCGTTTTCGTCCTCACCCTTCACGTTGCCGTCGATGTATTTTACCATCAGGTACTTGTCCATCTCAACCCAATTCTCGAAGAGCGTCTGGGCCGTGCCGACACTGAACTCCGTAGCAATCTTCTTTACCTTCTTGGGTTTGTAGCCCACGTTGGCCATATCGATGTCAATCTTCTTGACCTGCTCCAGCATCGCATTCTCCCACTTATCGACCTCCGTACGCACGTGCTTGCCGATGATGTTGTAGCGCAGGTAGGCAAATTGAGCCACACGGTTCGTAATCCAGAACATCGACGTATCGGAGTACTTCAACATCGAGCCGTTGCCCTCCTTCAGGCACTCGGGAACCTCCTGGCAATTGACATAGATGGGCGTCAGGGGCGACGTGGCGGCATCGTCGGTGCCAAACCACAGAATGCCCACCTTCTCGGGACGGGCCTGACCTACCAGCCAGAAACCGGTCTGCTGGGTAGCCGTAGCACGCTCGTTGCAGTACTCAACGCCATCGACCGTCCAATACATCGGACGCCAACGGTAAGGAAGACCCTCGCCACCGGCACCGATATCGGTGGGCATATCCATCTTTGTGCCCTCGTAGTGGTCACGCATACAATCCATCACCTGCTTGGGCGAGATTTTGGTGCGGGGCTTCACCCACAGAGGCATCTTGTTCTTGGGGTTGTGGCCCATCGCATAGTCCTCGTAGCGATCCATGTCGTCGGCAATGGTGCGGAAGAAGGCCCATACACGTGCCTCGCAACCACGCAGTGCACCGAAGTCGGCCGGTGCGTAGGCATCCGAGAAGCTGAAATCCTTGTCCTCGCCCTTGAACCAACCGAACTTGCGGGCAACCTCGGCTACATCGGGGGCATAGAGGCAATTCTCGGGGTCATCCCACGGGAAGGTGGTGATGCGTGCCTGGTTGGCGTGTGCCGATACGTATCCGTCGGGAATGCGGCGAGCGACCCATACGATACCCTTGTCGTTGGGACCCTTGCCAATCAGCTCCATAATCCAAGCCTCCTGTTGGTCGATCAGCGAGAACGACTCGCCCGACGAGCAGTAACCATAGGTGTTGGCCAGCTCGACAATGATTTGAATCGCCTCACGGGCCGTCTTGGCACGTTGCAGCGTGATGTAGATCAGCGAGCCGTAGTCGATGCCGCCCTTCGGATCCTCCAACTCGGGACGACCGCCAAAGGTGGTCTCGGTGATGAAGAGCGAGTGCTCGTTCGAGTTGCCCAACGTGCGGTAGGTGGTCCGAGCTTGGGCAATCTGACCCAGCGGACGGCCGCTGTCCCACTCTCGAATATCCATATAGGGGCTGAATTTGCCCGGCACATAGCTGTAGAGCGAGCCGTAGAGGGCGTGCGAGTCGGCAGCGTAGGTGACCATATTCGACCCATCGGTCGAGGCACCGCGCGTGATGATAAAGTTTGTGCAGGCCGAGGCGCTCACATAGAGCAGCGTCGCCAACACCGATACAAATAGCGTTTTCTTCATAATTGCAAAGGTTGATTGAAAGCCAAATTTACAAAACAAATCCGAAATAGCCAACAACTGCAAAATTTTTGTTACTTTTGAGGGTCAAAATTCGCTAAAACCTATGTCTGTAACCGACCAATTAGCAGCCGTGCGTGCCACGTTGCCCGAAGGGGTGCAGCTGGTGGCAGTCTCGAAGACCCATCCCGTCGAGGCCATCGAGGAGGCCTACCGTGCAGGCCAACGCCTTTTTGGCGAGAGCCGTCCGTTGGAGCTGAAGGCCAAATACGAGGCACTGCCGAAGGATATTGAGTGGCATATGATCGGCCACCTGCAACGCAATAAGATAAAGTATATCGCCCCCTTCATATCGCTTGTCGAGTCGTTGGATAGTTGGCGTCTGGCCGTAGCTTTGGATGAGGCGGCCGCTCGATGCAACCGCACGATTGATTGTCTGCTGGAGTTGCACATCGCTTCAGAGGAGAGCAAGACGGGGTGGAATTTGAGTGAGTTGCGCGAGGTGGTTGCGGGCGGCGAGTTTACACGCCTAAAGCATCTGCGTGTGCGTGGTATGATGGGCATCGCCTCCAATACCGAAGATGAGGCCGTGATTCGTTCCGACTTTGAGGCGTTGCGTTCGGTCTTCGAAGAGTTAAAACCCCTCTTCGGCGAGGAGTTCGATACCCTCTCGATGGGCATGTCGGACGACTACCCCATCGCCATCGACTGCGGCTCTACGTCGGTGCGTGTCGGCTCGATGATTTTCGGTGCAAGAGATTACTCGAAATAAAGAAAAACGGCTCTCCAAAAAGGAGGGCCGTTTTTGTTATCTAACTCGCAACGTGCGTCCGATGCGGAGGATGGTGGTCGATTTGATGCCGTTCAGGCGGCAGATGTTACCCACCGTGGTGCCGTACTTGCGGGCAATGGCACCCAGCGTGTCGCCCGAACGAATCTTGTGGTAGCGCATTGCCTCACGCTCGGCCTGCTCCTTCTTGTCCTGCTCCTCGTTGGCAATCTCGTCCTCGAAATCCTGGCTGGCTCGGGAGTAGATGCTGAAGTAGCTGCGTTTCAAGAGGAAGGTCTCACGGCACAACGTGCCCGATTTGAAATCAATAAGTCGCTCGGGGTCAAACGATTGGCCGTAGTAGCGGGTCTCGAAGTGCAGGTGGGGCCCCGTCGAACGCCCCGTCGAGCCGCCCAGACCGATCACCTGACCCGCCTCGACCCATTGATTCGGCTCGACCATACGCTCCGAGAGGTGGCCGTAGTAGGTCTCCAGGCCATTGTCGTGGCGAATGACGACCAGGTTGCCGTAGCCGCCTCGGTTGTACTGCGAGATACGCACACGACCGCTGAAGGTGGCGTAGATGGGCTCACCCGTCTTGAGGACCAAATCGACGCCCTGGTGGGCACGGCCACGACGAGGACCGTAGCGACTGCGGATGGGCGACGCCTTGTAGGGGGTATGGTAGCCGTTGGTCGAATCGACCAAATCAATCACGAGCGACTTGGGCAGCGACGAATACTCGACATCCTTGTAGGGGAAGAGCTTTTCGGTATCCCAATACTTCTCGAAGATGGTGCTGTCCTTCGCTACCGCACGGTTGCGGACATAACGCCACGAGCCGTTGGCAAACAGTACCACATCGACCGCATCGTCGCCCGAGGGCAGTGTGTCCAAAATAGCCAGCGAATCGAGGGCCGGAACCGACTCAATCCGCTTGCGGGCCAGACGCAGACGCATGGCCACAATCGAATCGACCGTGGCGGCCTGGGCGGGGGTCAAGAGTTTCGACAGCGAGTCGATGCGGGCCTGTTCGTCGGCCAGCTCGGCCTTCATGCGCTCCTTCGAGGAGTAGTCGATGGCTTCGTGGATGTCGTGCTCGGCCACCGTATCGGCGGGATTCTCCTGCGCCAGGGCCGTAGCGGCACACCACACCGCCAAAAGGGTTATCAGGTATCTCTTCATCTTCGTTATTTGTTGCTTTTGATTAATGCTTCAGCAGCCTCCAATTGGGCGTAAAACTCCTCGCCAAAGCGACGGATGATGGCCTCACGCAGCGATTTATAGACCGGTACCCCCATCTTGGCACCGCACTGACGGGCCGAGGCGCAGACCGACCAACGGTGGTAGTTCAGACCAATTGTGCCGTTCGAGAAGTGCATCAGTCGAATCGGATAGAGGTGGCACGAAATGGGTTTGCGGAAATGGGTCTTCCCCTCCAACCAGGCCTTCTCGATGGCGCACAGCGTGATGCCGTTCTCGGTGTAGGCATAGGCGCACTCGGCATCATTGACCAGCGGCGTGGTGTAGTCGCCATCCTCGTCGATGACCATAAAGCCCTGTTGCTCGATGGCGGCAATACCCTCCTCGGTCATATAGGGGCGGTAGTTCTCCCACTCCTCTTCGAGCGTATCAACCTCCTCCATATCGAGCGGCGCACCGGCATTGCCCTCTACGCAGCAGATGCCCTTGCACTGCTTAATGTCGCACAGAAAGCCCTCACGCAGCAGGTCGGCACTCACAATTTTATCGTCAATCTCAATCATCGCTTGCAGGTATCTTCAATAATAATATCGTACAACTCGCCCAGCGAGATGCCCATCTCACGGGCCTGCTTGGGAACGATGCTGCCACCACTCATTCCGGGAATCGAATTGACCTCGATAAGGTACGGATCGCCCGCCTCGGTAACGATGAAGTCGATGCGCACCACACCCGAACAGCGACAACGGCGGTAGGCCTCAAGCGTCATACGGTTCAGCTTCTCCTTGATTTCGGGGGTGATGTCGGCCGGGGTAATCTCGTCCGACAGACCGGCCGTGTATTTGGCTTCGTAGTCGAAGAAATCACGCTTGGCGATGATCTCCGTAATGGGGAACAGGTACTCCTTGCCGCCGCAAATCATCACGCCACAGCCCATCTCACGGCCCGTGATGCACTCCTCGATAAGTACCTCGTCACTCTCGGTGAAGGCCAACTCGATAGCCTTCGTCAACTCCTCCTTGGCTGTCACCTTCGAGACGCCGAACGACGAGCCGCTGGCGTTGGGCTTGACAAAGAGCGGAAGCCCCAACTCGTTGATAATCGAATCATTGTCCCACCATTCTCCTCGACGCAGGAAGACCTCACGGGCCAGATTGATCTCCGACCCTGCGAGCGTGCGCTTGGTGGTCATCTTGTCGAAGGAGATGACCGACGAGGTCATCGAGCAGGAGCTGAACGGCACCTCCATCATCTCGAGGTAGCCCTGCAACATACCATTCTCGCCCGGCGTGCCGTGAATGAGAATCAAGGCGTAGTCGAAGGGGATTTTCTCGTCGTGGATGGTAATCGAAAAGTCGTTTTTATCTACCTGCCACTTCGTTCCATCCTCGGCCGTGTGGCACCAATCACGGTGGTGCAGGTCGATGAGGATGACACGGTAGCGCGTTTTGTCGAGTGCCTCGTAAATCTGTGCGGCACTCTGCAGGGCAATCGCTCTCTCCGAGGAGTTGCCACCTGCCAACAGGGCTATGTTGAGTCGTTGCATGGGTTGCTATTTATACAATTTATGGTCACGGATATACCACGCCACCTTGGGGTGGATCCATTCGTGAACAGGGTTGTCGTTTTTTACGGCCTCACGGATGCGGGTCGAGGAGATGTCGAGCGTGGGTGCATCGGCCATCAGTGTGAGCTTTTGGCTCGGAATCCTCTCCGGCGGGGCCATCCCCTCACGGGGGTAGATGTAGATGGGATATTCGAGAATTTTCTCTACCTCTCGCCACCCCATCAGCCCTTCGATTTGGTCGCCACCCATCAAAATCGAGAACTCCATCCTATCGCCTGCCACCTCCTCCAGGTAGCGCAACGTGTTGATGGTGTAGGAGGGCTTTTCGAGCAGCATTTCGATGGCCGAAGGCACGATGCGGTCGGGATATTTCGACCCCTGGCAGGCCAACTCGGCCATCTCGAAGCGAGCGAGTTCGGCTGCCTGCTCCGCCTCCAACTTGTAGGGGCTTTGGGGCGAGATAATCAGGGTGACCATATCGCACAACCCCTGCTCGATGACATATTCGGCCAACGCAATATGCCCGTTGTGAATCGGGTTGAACGAGCCGAAATAGAGCATTACACGCTGTTTCATCGCCTTATTGCAGAAAACCGTCAATGATTTTGCACGTGGCCTCGATGGCCTCCTCCAGGCGGTCGTTGATAACCGTGTGGTCGAATTCGGGCGACTTGGGCAGCTCGAACGAAGCCTTCGAGATACGCTTCTCGATGGTTTCGGCCGAGTCGGTGCCACGACCCTCCAGACGGCGGCGCAGCTCCTCGATCGAGGGGGGCATAATGAAGATCGAACAGGCCTTATCGCCAAAGATGCGTTTGAGGTTGATACCACCCATTACGTCCACATCGAAGAGGATGATGTTGCCCTTCGACCAGATGCGCTCGACCTCGCTTTTCAGAGTGCCGTACGAGGTGCCTGCATAGACCTCCTCCCACTCCACAAAGGCATCTTGAGCCACCTTCTCGGCAAACTCCTCGGCCGAAAGGAAGTAGTAATCTACCCCATCACGTTCGGCACCTCGGGGGGTACGGCTGGTGGCCGAAATCGAGAACTCGAATTGGTTGTATCGCTCCAACAGCGCACGCACGATGGTGGTCTTTCCCGAGCCACTCGGAGCCGAGAAAATCACAACTTTTCCCATTGTTACAAGATGTTGAGTACCTGTTCTTTAATCTTCTCCAGCTCATCCTTCATCTTAACTACCAGAATCTGGATGTTGGTCTCGTTGGCCTTCGAGCCGGTGGTATTGATTTCACGGCCCATCTCCTGAGCGATGAAGCCCAACTTGCGGCCTACGCCCTCCTCCTCGGCAGCCACCTCGCGGAAGTAGCGGCAATGGTTCGTAAGGCGTACCTTCTCCTCGGTGATGTCGAGTTTCTCGATGTAGAAAATCATTTCCTGCTCCAGACGCTCCATATTGGGCTCGAGTTGCAGTTGACGCAGATGGTCGAGGATGCGGGTGCGGATGGTCTCGGCACGCTGCTTCTCGAAAGGCGTAATCTGCTCCTTGTACTGCTCGATCAAATCGACTCGCTTCAGCAGGTCCGTAATCAGAATTTGGCCCTCCTGAATGCGGAAACTGTCGAGTTGGTCGCAAGCTGCCTCGGCAGCCTGCAACAGCGCCTTCTGCTCCTCCTCCGAAATCGACTCCTGCTCGGTCGAAACCACCTCGGGCATACGCATAATTACGGGCAGCAACGTCTCGTAGCTGACCTCCATATTGGCCGAGCCGAGGGCCGTATTGAGTTGCGAGAGGTAGGCACGGAACAATTCGTTGTTGATCTTGGCGGGGGTATCGACCTCCTGGCTCTCGATCGAGACAAAGACATCGACCTTGCCTCGCTGCACCCGACGGGCAATGAGCGAGCGCAATTCATACTCCGAGCTGCGGTAGATGCCCGGCATACGCAGGTTCAGGTCAAGTTGTTTGGAGTTCAACGAGCGAATCTCCACCGTGATTTTCTTCTTTTGCTCAAACAGGACTTCGCCTTTGCCGAAGCCCGTCATTGATTTTACCATAGGTAACGTGTTTGAAATTTCAGCAAAAATACAAAAAACTATTCAATTTTGCGACGAAACGGCCCCTCTGTTTCAATTTTTTTCACAAAGTCACTACGGAGGGTGTATTTTTAGAAAATTATGACTATATTTGTTGAGGTAACCAAAGAATTTTTACCGCTGCAAACAGCATAACCCCATTTTTGATTATGAAAAAGCACATCTTCAATGCAGGACCCTCGTTGCTGGCCGATGAGGTGTATGAAAGTGCCATCGAGGCCATTAAGGATTTCAACGGTTCGGGTATTTCGATTCTCTCGATTTCGCACCGCACCAAGGATTTCGATGCCGTCATGGAGGAGGCTGATTCGTTGTTCCGCGAACTGCTCCACATTCCCGACAACTATAAGATTTTCTATGTGGGTGGTGGCGCAAGTACCCTCTTCTACGAGGTACCTGCCAACTTCCTGGGTAAGAAGGCCGCCTATGTCAATACGGGTGTTTGGTCGAAGAAGGCCATCAAGGAGGCCAAGCGCTACGGCGAGGTGGAGGTAATCGCCACGTCGGAGGATAAGAACTTCAACTACATCCCTTCGTTCGAGATCCCTTCGGATGTCGATTATCTGCACATCACTTCGAACAATACCATTTACGGTACGGAGTACCACGTCGATTTGGATTCGCCCGTGCCTGTGATTGCCGATATGAGTTCGAACATCCTTTCGCGTCCGATCGATGTGTCGAAATATGCGATGATCTACGGCGGTGCCCAGAAGAACCTCGCCCCCGCAGGTGTTTCGTTTGTCATCATCCGTGAGGATATGCTCGACAAAATCGTGCGTGACCTGCCGACGATGGTGTCGTTCAAGACCCACGTCGAGAACAACTCGATGTTCAACACCCCGCCCGTATTCCCCATCTATGTATTGAAGGAGAGCCTGAAGTGGTTGAAGAGCATCGGTGGCGTGGAGGAGATTTATCGTCGCAATGTCGAGAAGGCCGAGCTGCTCTATGCCGAGATCGACCGCAACCCCCTGTTCAAGGGTACCGTTGAGAAGGATTCGCGCTCGCTGATGAACATCTGCTTTGTGATGGCCGAGGGCTACGAGGAGCTGGCTCCCGAGTTTATGGAGTACACCAAGCAGCAGGGCATCGTGGGCATCAAGGGTCACCGTCTGGTGGGCGGCTTCCGTGCTTCGTGTTACAACGCCCTGAAGAAGGAGAGCGTCGAGGTGCTTGTGAAGTGTATGCAGGATTTTGCTGCGAAATATGCCAAATAGAGTGAATTAGTATGAAAGTATTGGTAGCAACCGAGAAACCCTTTGCCAAGAAGGCGGTTGAGGGTATTCGTCAGATTGTTGAGGAGGCCGGCTATGAGCTATGCCTGCTCGAGAAATATACCGACAAGGCGCAGCTGCTGGAGGCTGTGGCCGAGGTTGATGCGCTGATCATTCGCAGCGACAAGGTGACGGCCGAGGTGATCGAGGCGGCCAAAAACCTGAAGATTGTGGTGCGTGCCGGTGCCGGTTACGACAACGTCGATTTGGAGGCGGCCACGAAGCGTGGCATCGTGGTAATGAATACGCCGGGTCAGAACTCGAACGCTGTGGCCGAGTTGGCTGTGGCGATGATGATCTATATGGCCCGCAACCGCTTCACCCCGGGTACAGGCTCGGAGATTCAGGGCAAGACGCTCGCCATCCACGCCTACGGCAACGTGGGTAAGTTGGTGGGTCGCAAGGGTAAGGCTCTGGGTATGAATGTGATTGCCTACGATCCCTTTATCACCGATCCCGCAGTTTATGCCGCCGAGGGTGTGGAGGCCGTAGCCACCGTTGAGGAGCTTTATGCCCGTGCCGATTTCCTCTCGCTACACATTCCCGCCACGGCCGAGACCAAATCTTCGATTGGCTACGAGAAACTGATGTCGATGCCCAAGGGTGCTACGCTGGTCAATACGGCCCGCAAGGAGGTTATCGACGAGGCCGGCATCAAGCAGGCAATGACCGAGCGTGAGGATTTGAAGTACATCACCGACATCGCCCCTGCCAATGCGGAGGAGATGGCCGAGTTGTTTGGTAAGCGCTTCTTCGCCACCCCCAAAAAGCAGGGTGCCGAGACGGCCGAGGCCAACATCAACGCCGGTCTGGCGGCTGCCCGTCAGGTGGTCGATTATCTGGTGAATGGCAATACCCGCTTCCAGGTAAATAAATAGGAAACCCTAAAAAACGGACCTAAATATGGTTAAAATCAAACCTTTTGCGGCCATTCGTCCTCCCAAGCAGTACGCTTCGGAGGTGGCATCGCGCCCCTACGATGTATTGAACTCGGTGGAGGCGCAAGCCGAGGCCACGGAGCGTTCGCTTCTGCACATCATCAAACCCGAAATCGACTTCACGCCCATCGCCGATGAGCACTCCGAGGAGGTCTATCAGAAGGCGGTCGAGAACTTCCAACGTTGGCAGGCCGAAGGGTGGCTCTGTCAGGATGAGGAGGAGTATTACTACGTCTATGCCCAGACGATGGAGGGTCGTACGCAGTATGGTCTGGCGATGTGCTGCCACTACGAGGACTACCTCTCGGGTGCCATCAAGAAGCACGAGCTGACCCGCCCCGATAAGGAGGAGGACCGTATGATTCACGTGCGCAACCAGCAGGCCAACATCGAGCCGGTCTTCTTCGCCTACCCCGACGACGAGGAGGTGAATGCCATCGTGGCCGAGGTGGTCAAGGGCGAGCCCGAGTACGACTTCACGGCAGCCGATGGTTTCGGCCACCAGCTGTGGGTGATTCGCGACCGCAAGACGAACGATCGTCTGACCGAGTTGTTTGCGGCTATTCCTGCGCTCTATGTGGCTGATGGTCACCATCGTACGGCTGCTGCTGCCCGTGTGGGTGCCGAGTGCGAGAAGAAGAATCCCAACCATACCGGCAACGAGGAGTATTGCTACTTCCTCGCGGTCACGTTCCCCGCTTCGCAGCTCAAAATCATCGACTACAACCGTGTGGTGAAGGATCTGAACGGGCTGACCCCCGACGAGTTGCTTGCCAAGCTTGGCGAGTCGTTTGAGGTGGAGTGCAAGGGCGAGGAGATCTACACCCCCAATGCGC
>CALAQA010000138.1:0-9473 GCA_937889065.1 uncultured Alistipes sp. | reverse complement strand
ATCCGGTGGCACTGCGCCGCACCGATCGTGTGGCTCGTCAGAATGGCCTTACGCCCGAATTTTTCGATGCCTTTGTCGCTCAGGAACGACTCAAAGATGGTTTGACGGTCGATGCCTCGCTCTTCAAGCGGGTGTGGTTTGAGCGTTCGTCGCTCCTCTTTTCGCTCCATTTGATGAATCTTACGGGTGCGGAATATCCCCTCTATGGCTACGAATCGTTGCGCACACAGGCCGTCGGGGTCGATTCGGCGATGGGTCGTCTGCCCCAAGCCACCCGCTATATGTATGGCAATCCCCGTCGCCTGATGGTGACCGTGTCGTACAATTTCTAACGAAAAGCCCCTCGTTTTGAGGGGCTTTCGGTTTTCTTATTTCAGCGTAATTTTCGCATCGGGCGTCCAATCGGCGTTGTATTTCGACGGGTTGGTCGCCTTGGAGAAGATGTTTTGCAGGGTGTACGCTGCGGCCTCCTCGTCCGACAGCTGACGGCCTCCCATCTCACGCTTGGCCAATCGGTCCGCAGCAGCCCCTGCCCCCGTACATTTGTACTCGCCAAAGAGGGCTGCATCAACCCCCTCCGACATACGACACCAGGCGGCTGTGTTCAGGGTCGAAGGCTCTTCGCAGCGCAGGAAAACCACCCGTGCATCCTGCTTCCAGGGGCGTCCCAAGTGGAAGTTCGAGAAGGTCTTACCGTTGAAATCCTTGCCCGTGATGTGGGTCAGACGGCAGTCCAAAAAGCAGAAACCGAAGCGGCTGCCCGTGTGGCTGGCAGCTGCGGTGATGACGCTGTTGTGGCGGTTGCAGTGCAGTTGGCAACGCTGACAGAGCAGCACCGCATCGCCGAAAATGAAATCGACATTGCCCTCGATGTAGCAATCTTGGCAATAGACACGCGCCTTGTTCTTCACATAGAAGGTGTCCTGATAGCCCATCAAACGGCAGTTGTAGAAGGTGGCACGGTCGTTATAGACACCCACGGCCACCGCCTGATCGCCCGAACCGGTGTTGTTGATGTGGGTGTTTGAGAGGGTGAGGTCCTGTGCCTGAAAATCGGTTGCCGAGATGGTCAGCGAGGCGCTGTTCTGCGTGCCCATCTCCTTGCCCGACGGAAGCAGCGTGCCCGACGAGTCGTCGTAGGTGAGGATGGTCGTGGCGGCATCCTCACCAATAAGGGTTAAGAAGGTTTTTGATTGAGGTACAGCGAGTTTTTCTTTATACGTTCCCGCCTTGATGTAGATAATCTGGCGGCTCTTGCTGTTGCTTGGGATGGCATCGATGGCCTGCTGCACGGTGGTGTAGTCGCCCGTGCCGTCTTGTGCCACCACAAATTTTACGTTGCTTGGGCGGTCGGCGGGGTTGGGTGTGGGGTCGTCGAGACTATTATCGCCTCCACACGCCGCCATCAGGAGCAGAAGGGGTAAAACAAACAGTTTTTTCATAGTGGGTTAGTTGGTTAGTAACTACAAAGATAGTCAAAAAAACGGCCCGACGAGCGCAGGTTTGCTTTTCTTAAAAAAAATGACTACTTTTGTGCCTCAAAATCAAGCATTATGGCAGGTTCGAATTTTGTAGATTACGTCAAGATATTTGCCCGCTCGGGCCACGGTGGTGCCGGCTCGGCCCACTTCCGTCGTGAGAAGTTTGTTGCCTTCGGTGGCCCCGATGGTGGCGATGGCGGCAAGGGTGGCAGCATCATCTTGCAGGGCGATCGTCAGTATTGGACCCTGATTCACCTCAAGTACCAGCGTCACCAGTTTGCCGAGGATGGCGAGTGTGGCGGTGGTGCCCGTTCGACGGGTAAGAATGCCAAGGACATCATCATCCCCGTACCCCTGGGTACGGTGGCCAAACGTCTGGTCGAGAACGAAGAGACGGGCGAGACGGAGTTGGTCAATGTGGGCGAGGTGACCGAGCACGGCGAACAACTCGTCTTGTTGCAGGGTGGTCGTGGCGGTTTGGGTAACTGGCACTTCAAGAGCGCCACGAATCAGACGCCCCGCTTTGCCCAGCCCGGCGAGGAGGGCGACGAGGGTGCTTTCATTCTGGAGCTGAAGGTGTTGGCCGATGTGGGTCTGGTGGGTTTCCCGAATGCGGGTAAATCGACCTTGCTGTCGGTGGTTTCGGCTGCCAAGCCCAAAATTGCCAACTACGCCTTTACGACGATGGAGCCTAACCTCGGCATTGTCGAGGTGCGTGAGGGTAAGTCGTTTGTGATGGCCGACATTCCCGGTATCATCGAGGGTGCTCACGAGGGTAAGGGTCTCGGTACCCGCTTCTTACGCCATATCGAACGTAACTCGGTGCTGCTCTTTATGATTCCTGCCGACTCGGAGAATATCCGCAAGGATTTCGATATTCTGTTGGGCGAGCTGACCCAGTACAACCCCGAGTTGTTGGACAAGCAACGCCTCTTGGCCATCACCAAGTGCGATATGTTGGACGAGGAGCTGATCGAGGAGATGAAGGCCGAACTGCCCGAGGGTGTTCCCTCCGTATTTATCTCGTCGGTGGCGGGTCTGAATGTGCAGCGTCTGAAGGATATGCTGTGGCAGGCCTTGCAGGAGTAAGCGAGTTGCGGGGGCGTGACGAGCGAATAATGGGTAATCAGGGGTTAAAAATCGACCTGAAAGTTCGAGACTCGCAGCGCCAATTCGCCCCCGAAATAGTCTAAAATACCACACAACGAGCCGTTGCCTTCGGGGAGCGGCTCGTTGGCATAATGGCAGGTGGCGGCCACATAAACCGAGAGGGTGCGCCCCTCGGCATCACGAATCAGACGTTTGGTCGCAAGGGGTGTTTGGGTGAGCGGATCGGTGTCGCACCAAGCTCCCTTTTCGATAAATTCAACGCCCTGCAAAAGAATCAGCCTATCTATCAAGTGATTGTTTAATTGGTCGATTGTAACCGATTGTGGAATAGGTGCTTCGGCGAGTGACAAAGGATGAAGATGTGCCGCCTGTTCCTCCTCGCTCAAACCCCGTTGGCCGTAGGTGTCGGCTTCACGGCAAAGTTCGATTTTTCCGCCATAATTCCGTAGCATCAGCCCATTGCAATAGAGGCGCAAACGACCTCCGAAAGGGTAGTGGCGGTAGCGTTCCGCCCCCTGCACGGCAATGGTGATGCCGCCCGTTTCGTCCTCCACAACGATGGCCTCCGACCACTCGCCGTGGCGGTCGTTGGCCGTGATGACCACATCCACCGCAAGCTCCTCGCTGAGGCGCACTTCGCCCTTGCTGCCCAATGCTTTCAGGTAGGCCACCGAGTTGCGCTCGGGCGGAACCTGCTCGTCGTCGTAGTCGAGCGTGGTGGCCGAACTGCATCCGAATAGCAGCCACACGAGGCTAAAAATCAAGATCTTCTGTATCACGGGGAACGAGCGTATAATCACCGTTATTATACTCCAAAATACCTGTCAATGAGCCGTTTGAATTGGGAATGGGCCTGTCGGCAAAGTCGGCATAGGGGCGGACATAACAGCCCACACAGAGCGAGTCTGCACCGTAGAAACGATGTTCGCCACTCCACACAACCACCTCCTCTTCCGAACGCTCCTCGGCATCGAGTGCTAACCCGTCGATACGCACCAAACGCCCTGCCAATGAGGGCGTTAATTGGTTGAGTTGCAAGTTGTAAGGGACGATGGGGGAGATGTCGTTGCTTGGGAAAAGGTGGTCGTCGAGGGCCGCCTTCGAGGGGATATAATCGGCCGTAAGATAGCCCGTTTCGCTCCCTTCGCTGCCGATGTGCAGGATGCCGTATTGTCGTTCGGCAACTAACCCCTCCATCGCAATGGTCAGCCACATACCCTCGGGATAGGCGTTGTGCAGCCCGTCGAGTCGGGCTTTTATGGCCAATGCAACACCTTCATCCTCAACGACTAAACGACGATAGAAGTTGCCTGCACGATCCGACGAGGTCACCCGTCCTGCCACCACAATCGGCTCTTCGATGCGCACCGCTCCACCTCGATGAGCCGTCACGAAGGCCCGCAGCGAGGTGGTCGTGGCGGGAGGCGCACTGGGGTAGTCGGCCTCGTCGAAACCGCTGTTGTAGCACCCGCATATCCCCAGGGCTGCCACGAAGCAGAGCCCTGTTTGCCGAATTATGTGTCGCACCCCGTTCATTTTTGTTGGTTGTGTCTCTTCGTTTTATGGCCTTTTCGGGTCGCTTTTTATGCAATTGTAACACAAAGATAAGTATCTTATCTTTTTTTTCGTTATTTTTGTGGCGAATTTTAACTGCGAAGACAATTACTATGCACCATTTTTTGCAATCGACCGATAGCCTGCCGCTGATGTTGCCCGACAGTGTGCAGAAGCAGAAGTTTGCCGAATCGATCGATCGTCTGATGAATCTCGATATGGGCGATATGCTCACCCACCTGACCGAGCAGGCCATCTGGGTAGCCCTCAAATTGGTCATTGCCCTGCTCTTTTTTGTGGTGGGTCGTTGGCTGATTCGCCGTCTGCTGCGTCTGTTGGACCGCCTCTTTGAGCGCAAGGAGGTCGATATTTCGGTGCGCCCCTTCATTCGTAATACGCTGAGTGTGGCACTTGTCATCGTGCTGCTG
Organism: uncultured Alistipes sp.; assembly: GCA_937889065.1. GTDB lineage: Bacteria > Bacteroidota > Bacteroidia > Bacteroidales > Rikenellaceae > Alistipes. Next base: position 4,900 of record CALAQA010000138.1, on the reverse strand, counting down.
TTGGTCGTGGTGCAGACGCTGGGTGTGAACGTGACGTCGCTCATTGCCATCTTCTCGGCTGCTACGCTGGCCATTGGTATGGCCCTGAGCGGCACGGCTCAAAACTTTGCAGGCGGCGTGATGATTCTGGTCGTAAAGCCCTATCGTGTAGGCGACTACATCACGGCGCAGGGGCAGTCGGGTACGGTGCGTGAAATCAAACTCTTCTCGACGGTCATCACGACGGTCGATAACCAGACCATCTACATCCCCAACAACGTCATCGCTACGGGCATCATCGACAACTTCTCGACGGCCACCACCCGCCGAGTCGATTGGTCCTTGACGATTAGCTATGGCGACGATGTCGCAGTGGCTCGCCAGACCATCCTGACGCTGCTCAAGGCCGATAAACGTGTCTTGGCCGATCCCGCTCCGGTGGTGTGGGTCAGCGCTTTGGAGCAGAGCAGTGTCAAGCTGACGGTGCGTGCCTGGGTGAACAATGCCGATCTATGGGATGTCTTCTTCGAGTATAACGAGCGGTTCTACAACGAACTGCCGAAGGCGGGCATCCGCTTCCCCTTCCCGCAAATGGATATTCATATTAAAAACGAAAAAATAGATTAACACTATGGAACTGAAAGAGATTTTGGCCATCTCGGGCCAGCCCGGACTTTTCAAATATGTAGCCCAGTCGCAGCGTGGCGTGATTGTGGAGTCGCTTATCGACGGCAAGCGTCAGAACGCCTCGGCCACCTCGCGCGTGAGCGCACTGACCGAAATTTCGATGTACACCGAGGGCGACGATATTCCGTTGGCAGAGGTCTTTACCCGCATCTACGCCTCGACCGAGGGCAAGGAGGCCATCAGCCACAAGGCTTCGGCTGCCGAGTTGCAGGAGGCCTTCGCTGCGGTGCTCCCCGAGTACGACCGTGAGCGTGTTCACCTGTCGGACATCAAAAAGTGCTTCTCGTGGTTCAATATCCTGGTGAAGGCCGGCTTTACGAAGTTTGAGCTGCCCACCGACGAGAGCGAGGAGTAGTTCGAAATCTGTCGCAACAGTGATTCAGTCCCCACCGCACCATCGGTCGGGGACTTTTTTTGTGGGGTGTGGTATGGAAATTGCGAGCTGGGTGGGGTAGTTATTCCTAAAAACACAGACGACGTGAAACACATTATGCTACCTCTGTTGCTCGTTGCTTCGATGGCTTCGTGGCAACGCCTTGCCGCCCAATCCCACGCCGTACAGCCCGATTCGGTGCTGCTCTCGGAGCGGGTGGATGGCGACTATCAACTGAAAAGTTATCGGGTGCAACAACCCGCCGAGGCCGATTTCAGCCTCCACTACCACATCGGCAATGCCACGCTGAGCCCCACGTTGGGCGAGAATGGCGAGGAGCTGGACGACCTTAAAAAGTTGGCCGTCAAGCTCGACGATACCCTGCACCACGCCCAACAGGTGGTGGTTGTGGGCTACGCTTCGCCCGATGGCCCGCTGTCGCTCAACGAACGGCTGGCCAAGGCCCGAGCCGAGAATTTCTCGGCCTACCTAAAGAAAAATACGCCCCATCTGGCGGCTGCCAAGGTGGTCTGCCGTTCGGAGGTAAGCCCCTGGGCGACGCTGCGTGAGGCGGTCGAAAAGTCCGATATGGCCGACAAGGCCTATGTGTTGGAGGTGCTGTCGGGTAACCACTCGCCCCTTGAGGTCGAACGTGCACTGAAGAGCCACCCCGAAGCGTGGAACTACCTGGCGCACAATCTGCTGCCTCCTCTGCGCCGAGTGACCGTCGAGGTCGATTACACCCAGGGAAAGATGGTCGAGACCCGCACCCGCATCCCCAAGCCGCAACCTGCTCCTGCCCCTGCACCCACGCCGACACCGGCCCCCAAAAGTGTAGCGGTGACGCAGAAAACCACTCCGACCGACCCTTGTTGCGAGGAGCTGTTGGTACGTGAAACGGTCGGGATTATTGTGGCGATGCCGGGCGAAACAGATTATTAACTAATTGCTTGCCGATTTCGAAATGTTTTTATATATTTGTCGTAGCGAAACTCTAAAACATTAAAAACGATATGGCAAATTTAAGAACGCTCAAGAAACAGATTGATTATTGCCTGGAGGAGGTCGTATTTGATTGCGATATGGCCATCTGCTTCCAGCCCTCGAAAGAGGAGGAGATTGTAGCCGTGATGCAGGAGGCTGTTGCTCTGCGCAACGAGTTCTTCACCAAGGCAATGAATCCCGCCGAGCCGCACAACAAGTCGCTCGTTCGCAAGCACTACGCACTGCTGCGTGCCGAGATCAATGCCGGTTTCAGCGCACTGTTTGAGAAGTTGTCGGCTATTAACGAGGCCAAGTAAGGCGAAAGCCTTCTAAAAGGCTCTTTTGGCGTTACACTTCAAGGCGAAGATGCTCACATACGCTCAGTATGCTGCGCTCTTCGCCTTTTTGTGTGCCTAAAAATAGCTCTTTTACAAGACTTTCGTGGTCGTTGTCCCCGATAGGTAATTTTCGGGTATTACAATGAAAGGAGGGTAGTGTGCCCTCCTTTTTTGGTTGTTTTCGAACAATTTTGAATTCTACATTTTGAATTTTGCATTTTGAATTGTGTTGCAAATTTATTTGCAACACCCATCTCCCGGGTGGTGTTCCAGCACGGTGTGGGGAACGTGGCCGTGCGAGAGCAGGCGGATGGGGCAATCGTAGGCGGCCAGCTGCTCGGCCGAGATGATGTTCGAGCGATGGCGATGCACGTGACCATTGACGCAGACAATCTCCTTAACCACACTCGAAATCGTACCCACGTCGTGCGATACCATCACGATGGCCATCTGCTCGTTGAGACGGCGCAAGATGCGGTAAAGCGTCTGCTCGAATTGGTTATCGACAAAGTTGGTTGGCTCATCCAAAATCAACAGCTTGGGGTCGGCAATGATGGCACGGCATAGCAGGGCACGCTGCATCTGACCCCCCGAAATCTCGCCAATGGGGCGGTCGGCCAACGCCTCGATGCCGCACTCCTTCAGTAGCTGCATCGCCTTCTTTCGATCCTTGTTCGTGTAGCGGCCAAACAGCCCCTTGCTGCCCTGCAGACCCGAGAGCACCACCTCCATTACCGAGATGGGAAAGGCTCGGTCGAACTCCGAAATTTGGGGCATATAGCCAATCAAACGCTCGTTGCCACGGCTCAGCTCGGGGGCATAGTCGATGCGCCCCTCGTAGGCCACCATGCCCAGAATAGCCTTTACCAGGGTGGTTTTTCCGCCGCCATTGGGTCCGATGATTCCCAAAAAATCGGTCGAGTCGATCGTGAGATTTACCCCACGAACAGCTCCGTAGCCGTCGTAGTTTACGCTTACGTCGTGCAATTCTATCAGCTTCATTTTCGGATAATTAGCGAGGTAATACTGTCAATGGTCGCAATCACATCTTCGCCCAGCGGATCAAATTCCACCGCCTCGGCTCCCATATCTCGGGCTACGGTCTCCACGACCGAGCGGGGGTATTGACGTTGGTAGAGAATGCGCCCAACACCCGCCTCACGACCCATCGCAATCAGGCGTGCCAGGGCTCGTGCCGAAGGCTCTTTTCCCTCCTGCTCGATGGCCTCCTGCCGCAAGCCGTAATCACGGGCGTAGTAGGTGAGGGCCGGGTGATAGACCACCACCATCTTGACCTCGGACTGCTGCAATGCCGCCTCGGTGCGTTTGTCAAGTGCTTCAATATCAGCGGATAAACGAGCGAAATTGTCGGCATATTTTACCGAATCGGGATAGGCCGCAGCAATAGCTCGGTAGCTGTTTTCGGCCATCTGTTTCAGGGCACGAGGCGAGGTCCAAATGTGTGGATCTACACCGTGATGATGTTGCCCGTCGTGGTGGTGATGGGCGTGCGAACAACTCCCGGCAATGAGCTCAATGCCCTCCGAGAGGTTGATGATTTTAGTCTGATTTTCAAGACGATGGAGTAGGGTAGTCTCAAAGTCGATCAGCCCCGTCGAGAAGATCCAACGGGCCTCGTTGAGTGCCACATATTGCCGTGCCGAAGGCTCGAAGGTCTCGGGTGATGCCCCTGCGGGCACCAATACCTCGATTCGAAAATCGTCACCCACGATGCGCTCTACCACCGAACGCAGGGGTGCAATGGTGACGTAGATGGTCGGTTCGTCGGCAGCGAGTTTTGGACTGCAACCGGCCGCCGAGAGGATGAGTGCTATATATAATAGGTATCGTTTCATAGGGCGAAGATACAAAAAAAGGGGCGATATTTGCACGTTTGCCGGATGTTGTGTAGCTTTGTGGTAGAATAAAACCCAATTAAAGATGAAAAAATGGTTGATGACCGCAGCTTTTGTGCTGCTGACGACGGCTCTGCTGGCTGCCGGTAAGACGACGATGATTCAGGTGTCGAGCGATACGAATGCGGCGATGAACTTCACGATTTCGCTCAAGACCTTCCAGCGACTGATGCGCTTTGTCCCCTCGAAACTCTCGAATCGTGCCAAGAGCGAGTACAAGTGGTTCCGTGACCAGAACCTGGGCGATGCCGATTTCAAGCGTGGCAGCGTCGATTGCAAAATCCGTATGGCCACCGAGGGCACGATGATCTTCGAGTACAAAGGCATCCGAGGCACGGTAACCAATGCCGACTGGCAAAAGCTCGACGCTGTGTTCGACTACAAGAAGTAGCAGAGTGCCACTAAAACGAAAGCGAGGAAAATGCTCCTCGCTTTTATTTGTAGTTATAATTTATCATAATGTATGTATTCGTTCAAATGGCTGTGGGATTAGGTTGGGGGAGTTTGCGGGCTGAGAATCGCATATTTCAAAGCGAAGTGTGCACTACTATAAAATACGCAAAAATGAGACACCACGGAAATTTGGTTTCCGTGGTGTTTTTTTATTCGTTGGGCGTGTAGCT
>CALAQA010000137.1:0-13379 GCA_937889065.1 uncultured Alistipes sp. | reverse complement strand
CAAGTTCGTCGATCATCACCATCAAACCAGTATACCCCGCAAGGCGGAAAAAATTGGCAAAGAGTTTAAGATAGTCGTACCAATCGTCGTCGGTCCAGTTGCCGAAACGAATCTCGTTGAGTGACACCGTTTGTGCCGAGCAGAGGTTGGCGGCCCCCACCAAGAGGAGGGCCAAAAGTAAAAATCGCTTCATAGGTTACGTAAGATTTATGAATAATGAGTTGTTAATGACCTGTTTTCTATCGCTCGAGACGCACCAATTTTTCCAAATCGTCCACCCCCAGCCCCTCGATACAGAACGAGAGGGTACACCCCTGCCGTTTGAGGGGCCATTCGAGCACAATCATCCCCGCCTCCTCATCGTCGGGATAGAGCACACGCACCGAGAGGTTGCCTTCGTTGAGGACCCGCACCCCGCCATCCCGCTTCTCGAAGGGGGTGACCCCCTCGGGCAGCCGCTCCAGGCGACGCTTGAAAGGTTGGGGCAACAGTTCGCCGTAGGCCACAAGGTAGCTCATCGGCACCTCGCCCCGCAGTTCGGTCGAGCGGTAGTCGTCGTAGCAGAGCCGCACCGCCATCAGCTCTTCGCCCACACGCAACTCGGGGAGCGGACGGGGAAGTTGCAACGCCTCACGACCCACTACGGCCGCAGCACCCACGGCCAACATCACGGTGCTCCAAAGAAGGGGTTTTTGAGTCATAACAGAAAGGTTTAAGGATTATCCGGTCGATTTGTCGAAGGCAAAGATGAGTGGTTTTTTTCGGCATCGCAACAATTTTTCGGCCCACTGTACGAAGCGCCCGCAATCGCTGTACGAACTCACACCTCTGCCAACCATTCCATACACCCGACCACCGGCAAACCGCCTCAGGAGGTGCGCAGCATTGAGTTGCATATTTCGAGAAAATCGCTATCTTTGTAGGGTGAGATAAAAAACTTACAGCAATGAACAACGAACAAGTGTTGAACCCCAACCCCGTGGTGGCCTATCTGCAAAAGCCCGCACGCGACTTTACCAAGGCCGATATCATTCGCTTCATCTGCGAACAAGGTATCCGTATGGTCAACTTTATCTATCCGGCAGGCGACGGACGACTCAAGACGCTGAACTTTGTCATCAACAACCTCGACTACCTCGACACCATCCTTTCGTGTGGCGAGCGTGTCGATGGTTCGAGCCTCTTCCCCTTTATCGAGGCCGGCAGCAGCGACCTCTATGTGTTGCCCCGCTTCCGCACCGCCTTTGTCGATCCCTTTGCCGAGTTGCCCACCTTGGCCCTGCTATGCTCCTATTTCAACAAGGATGGTGAGCCGCTCGAAAGTGCGCCCGAACAGACCCTCCGCAAGGCCTGTCGTGCCTTCCGCGAGGTAACCGGTATGGAGTTTGAGGCGATGGGCGAGTTGGAGTACTATGTCATTGCCCCCGATCGCGGTCTCTTCCCCGCCACCGACCAGAAGGGTTACCACGAGTCGGCCCCCTATGCCAAATTCAACGCCTTCCGCACCAAATGTATGGCCTACATAGCCCAAGCAGGCGGTCAAATCAAATACGGCCACTCGGAGGTGGGTAACTTCACCCTCGACGGAATGACCTACGAGCAGAATGAGATTGAGTTTCTGCCTGTGGCTGCCGAAGAGGCTGCCGATCAACTGATGGTGGCCAAGTGGATTATCCGCAACCTGGCCCTCGAGTATGGCTACGATGTCACCTTTGCCCCCAAGATTACGACCGGCAAGGCGGGCTCGGGGCTGCACATACATATGCGGATTGTCAAGGAGGGTAAAAATCAGATGACTGAGGGTGGTGCACTCTCCGCCACGGCTCGCCGTGCCATTGCCGGTATGATGGTGCTGGCCCCCTCGATTACCGCCTTTGGTAACACCAACCCCACCTCCTACTTCCGTCTGGTGCCCCACCAGGAGGCTCCGACCAACATCTGCTGGGGCGACCGCAACCGCTCGGTGCTGGTGCGTGTGCCGCTGGGATGGACAGCCAAGAGCGATATGTGTCGTCTGGCCAACCCCTTGGAGGAGCCCTCGAGCTACAACACCACACAGAAGCAGACGGTCGAGATGCGCTCGCCCGATGGCTCGGCCGATTTGTATCAACTCCTGGCCGGTCTGGCGGTGGCTTGTCGTCACGGCTTCGAGATGGAGAACGGCCTGGAGGTGGCCGAGGCAACCTATGTCAATGTGAACATCCACCAAAAGGAACACGCCGACCGTTTGGCAAAACTTGAATCTTTGCCCGACAGTTGTGCCGCTTCGGCCGAGGCTTTGGCCCGCCAACGTGCCATCTACGAGGCCTATGGGGTCTTCTCGCCCGCTATGATTGATGGCATCATCGCCCGCCTAAGAAGTTTCGACGACAAGAATCTTCGCAACCAAATCGACAACGGCGAGGTGGATATGCTTACCCTTGTTCGTCGCTATTTTCACTGCGGATAACCTATAACTATGCAACACGAAATCTATCTGGCCGGCGGTTGTTTTTGGGGTACACAGCACTTTCTGAAGCAGATCGAGGGGGTGCTTACGACCCAAGTGGGCTACGCCAACGGCCAAGGAAACTGCCCCACCTACGAGGAGGTCTATACCGACCAAACAGGCTACGCCGAGACGGTGCAAGTCTTCTACGACCCCGACATACTCCCGTTGGAGCGATTGTTGGAGCTCTACTTCCTCTCCATCGACCCCACCTCACGCAACCGTCAGGGTGCCGACGAGGGGACCCGCTACCGCACGGGCATCTACTACACCCGCGAGGAGCAGCTGCCCGCCATTCAGGCGGTCTATGACCGTGTGGCCGAGCGCTACGATCAGCCGCTGGTGGTCGAGGTCGAGCACATTCAGTGCTTCTATGCGGCCGAGTATTACCACCAGGATTACCTCGAGAAGAACCCCGGCGGCTACTGCCACATTCCGTGGGCACTGATGGAGGAGGCCCGCAAAGGCAAGCTGTAACCGTCCCCGAAACAATGAGAAACCAAAAACCCAAATACGATGATTAAAACGATGAAAATGATGCTGCTATCCACCGTAGCACTTGCCGCCGCAGGGTGTGCAAACCAAAGCAAGAATCCGCTGCTGGAGGAGTTCGACACCCCCTTCGGCATCGCCCCCTTTGCCCAGATTACCATCGAGGACTACCGTGAGGCGATGTTGCAGGGTATGGCCGAGCAGAAGGCCGAGATTGAGGCCATCCTCGCCTCGACCGACGAGCCGACCTTCGCCAACACCATTGCCGCCCTCGACCAAAGCGGCCGCCTGTTGAGCCGTGCCCGTGGTACCTTCAGCCCCCTCTCGTCGAGCAACTCGACCGACGAGACCCGAGCCTTGGAGAAGGAGCTGTCGCCCCTCTTCTCGGCCCACAGCGACGATATTTACCTCAACGAGGCCCTCTTCGAGCGTGTCAAGAAGGTCTATGAGAATCAGGCTGCCGAGCAGCTGAGCGCAGAGGAGAAGAAGGTGTTGGAGAACATCTACGACCGCTTTGTCAATAGCGGTGCCAACCTCAACGACGAAGAGAAGGCTCGCCTGCGTGAGCTGAACAGCCGCCTTGCGATGTTGCAGCTCAACTTCACGCAGAACCTGCTGTATGAGACCAACAACACCTTCGTGGTGGTCGATAACGAGGCCGAGTTGGCAGGTCTTCCCGAGGCCAACATCGCCGCTGCCGCCAAGATGGCCGAGGAGCAGGGTCAGGCAGGCAAGTGGATGTTCAATATGCAGCGTCCGAGCTGCAACCCCGTGCTGCAATACTGCTCGAATCGTGCGCTGCGTGAGCGGGTCTATAAGGCCTATTACAACCGTGGCAACCAGGACAACGACTACGACAACAAGGCCATCTCGGCCGAGATTGTCCGCCTGCGTCTGGAGAAGGCCCGCCTGATGGGCTTCGAGAACTACGCCCAAATGGCCCTCGAGCAGCGTATGGCCAAGACCCCCGAGGCGGTTTACGACCTGCTGATGCAGGTGTGGACCCCCGCCGTGAAGAAGGCCAAGGAGGAGCTGGACGACATCCGTGAGGAGATTCGCCGCGAGGGTGGCAACTTCGAGCCTGCGGGTTGGGACTATATGTACTACCTCGACAAGGCCAAGCAGCGCAAATTCTCGGTCGATGAGCAGCAGGTACGTGCCTACCTCGAGATTGGCAACGTGATGCAGGGCATCTTCCACGTGGCAGGCAAGCTCTATGGGCTGACCTTCAACGAGATCACTTCGGAGGTTCCCTCCTACGAGCCGACGGCCAAGGCCTACGAGGTGATGGACAAGGACGGCACCCGCCTGGCTATCTTCTACAGCGACCCCTTCCCCCGTGCCTCGAAGCGTGCCGGAGCCTGGTGCACGAGTTTCCGTGGGCAGCGTTACGAGGGCGAGGAGCGTGTGATTCCCATTGTAGTGAACTGCTGCAATATGACCACCCCCAATGCCGAGGGTTACGCCTTGCAGAGCATCGACAATGTGGAGACCCTCTTCCACGAGTTCGGCCACGCCCTCCACAGCTTTATGCGTGACGTGCGCTACAACGGTGCTGCGGGTGTTGAGCGTGACTTTGTCGAGCTGCCGTCGCAGATCAACGAGCATTGGGCCTTCGAGCCGGAGGTGCTCAACGTCTATGCCAAGCACTATCAGACGGGCGAGACGATTCCCCTGGAGCTGGTCGAGAAGTTGCAGCAGAGCGCCCGCTACGGCCAGGGCTTCGCTACGGTGGAGTATGTGGCCGCCTCGCTGAGCGATATGGACCTGCACGTGCTGACGGAGATTCCCGAGGATTTGAACGTGATGACGTTCGAGGAGCAGGCCCTCAAGCAGCGTGGCATCCCCTCGCAGATTCTGCCCCGCTACCGTATGACCAACTTCAGCCACACGATGGGTGGCGGTTACACGGCCGGCTATTATAGTTATATGTGGGCCGAGGTGCTCGATGCCGATGCCTTTGAGGCCTTCTCGGAGACGGGCGACATCTTCAACGAGGAGGTAGCCGATAAGTTCCGCCGCTATGTCCTCACGCCGGGCGGCATCGACGACGGTATGACGATGTATCAGAACTTCCGAGGCCGTGCCCCCAAGATTGACGCCCTGCTGAAAAACCGAGGGCTGTAAGCCAAATCGGCTCTGCGTTCTAAATATCCAAAACAAAAAAGGTGACCCGCCACTGACGGGTCACCTTTTCGTTGCTACACAGCGGGGATTACATCCACATCTGCTTCACAACACCGAACATTAACCACGCTACGAGGAACGTCGCAACGATATTGAAGGCCTGAGCCGTCAGGAAGGCGTAGAGCGTCGAGCGATTCTCCTTCGAGACAATATCCTTCAGGCGGGTATCCAGACCAATGCAGACGAAGGCCAGCGAGAAGAAGAGCGTGGACATCGTCTTGGCCAGCGACGTCTCGATGAGCTTACCCTTGGCATTCAGGGTGAGCAGGTCGGCCTCCTTGAGGAGCGAGAAGACGAGCGAAGCCACTACAAAGGCGAGGATGAATTTGGGGAACTTATCCCAAACGATCTTGAGCGACGGACGCTGCGACTTACCGCCCTCACCCTTCGTCGAGAGGTACAGAGCGATGAAGAAGGCAACGACGCCGATCAGTACGTTCTGCGTAGCCTTAACCACAATAGCGGTGCTGTTGGCCAGCTCACCGGCCATCTCCGACGAGGCGGCAACACCACTCGTCGTATCGATCGTACCACCGATCCAAGCACCCATAATCTCCTGCTGCACCTCGGGATTCGACGTGAGCAGCGGAACAATCTGATTAGCCAACCAAGGCATCAGGTAGATCATCGGAACAACCACGATAAGCACCACCGAAACGATGTACGACAGGCTCTTCTTGTCCGTACCTGCCACACCGGCAGCCGTGATACAAGCCGAAACACCGCAGATGGTCACACCACTCGAGAGGGTCATTGCCGTAGCACGCTCCACCTTGAAGAGCTTACGCGACACGATGTAGGCGAAGAACCAAACGATGGTGACGATGATGCAGGCCTGCATCAGACCGGCAGCACCCGATTTGAGCACGTCGCTGATCATAATCGTGGCACCGAGGCAAACCACACCCACTTTGATGTAGAACTCGCTCTGGATGGCGGGCTTCAGCCACTCGGGAATGTGGAAGGCGTTGCGGATAATCAGACCGAAGATCACCGAGAAGAATACCGGCTCAAGGCCCAGCTCACTCTTGATGTACTTGTTCGAGCCGATCCACATAGCCAGGGCGGCGATGGCAAATACCACGATGAACGAGAGGAGCATACCCTTCATCGGGCGGCTCAAGAGTTTGTTACCGGCAAAGAGGGTAACGATGGCGATGACAAAGAGCATAGCGATTTTGCCCCAGGCACCGGCCTCCAACATATTCGAAGGAATCGAAATCGTGGGCAGGTACTGACCCAGCGCACACAGCAGCAGCAGAGGCACCGACAGCATCACTACCACCCAATCCTCAACGAGGAGTTTTTCCCAAAATTTTTTCATAGTCGTATTGATTTACTTTTTCTTGTCGATTTAGAACGAAGCGGTTACCTGCATCATACCCACGTTGCGGTGGCCTACAGCCATATCCTCGTGTACGTAGTTGGCCTGCAGGCGCAGGAACTTCAGGGGCTTCCACGCCAGACCCAGCGTGTAGTTGGTCTGCTCGGTAGCCGAACGCATATCGGTATTCTCGGTGAAGGTATCGTAGCGGGCAGCTACCACCCACTTACCCTCCTTGAAGCGCCAACCGGCCAGGGCATACCAACCCTCCGAGTCGATCTCGCCGCTCTCGAAGCCCGTCACACCGCCTACATACTCGGCACGCACTACGAAAGAGGTGCAATCATAGACACCACCCACCGAGAAACGCTCACGAGCGTAGAACTCCTTGCCATACTCACCCCAGTAGTACGAACCCGAGAGGGTCAGACCCTTGACGGGGGTCAGCTTGAGGCGAGCCACCACATCCTTCGACTTGTTGTTGTCGGTGGTGTTCAGACCGGCACCGTTGAAGACGGCCACGTCGTAGTTCAGCACCCCGTCGAAGAGCGTACCGTGCAGGTCGATACCCAACTCACGACCGGTCGATTTGAGGGTCGTCTCGCCAATCTTCTCCGACGAACCTACCAGGCGATCCAAGACCATCGGGTGGTCCATCAGAATCATCTTGGTGGGGGTGTAGTCGGTATTCTCGATGGTGAAGGGGACCTTGAACTGACCCGCCTTGATCTTCAGCTCATCGAAGGGCTTGTAATTAAAATAGGCGTCGAGGAGCTTGAAGCTCGAGAGCTCGGCCTGGAACTTATAGTCGAGCTTGGGGGTAATGTCGCCGGCCAGCGAGATACGCACACGGCGCAGACGGAAGGTCGATTCGTCGCCGTTGTAGGTGTAGCGACCCATCACATAACCCGAAATTTTGGGCAGTGCCTTGGTAATCTTATCCCACGTGGTGCCCTTCTTTTTGAGGGTGTTTACCTCCTCGGTAAGCTGCTGAATACGAGCCTCCTGCTCTTCAGCGGTCATCGTCTGGGCATTCACGCCGATGGCGCCGACCAGACACACTAAAAGTAAAAGTTTCTTCATATTGTTTTTGCTTTTTGATATTGCTTCAAAATCAATGACAAAGGTCGGAAAAACAAATGGGTCGTGCAATACGCTAAAATACCTATTTATAATAGTCGAAAAGTGGCACGGTGATTGCGCCGTTTCGGGGTATGAAACGGGCTGTTTTGGTGATTTTGGGTCTTTTGTGGTGGGGTGTTTCCCGAGGGCAGGAGGGGTCGGGCGACACCCTTTCGGGCTCGTCGTTTGTCGAAAAGATACGTCTGGAGCGGTTGCAACTGCCCGACTCGGCCCTTCAGCCGTTGCGGTGGAGCGAGCCACTGCACCGGGAAACGAAACGACGCCCTCTGCCCGAAAAAATCGTCCTTCCGCAACGCATTGTGGTGCAACTCAGAAGCTCGTCGCCAGCCGTGTACCTGATTGATAATCGTTACCTTACGATTGGCCGCCACTTGGTTATAACCAACGGCCAAGCCTCGCTGTGGGGCATCGGCCCTGCCACCTATTTGGATGCCCGCACCATATCTTTTCCCTTACAGAGGTAAGTGCTCCTCGACTGTCGTGCGGAGGTGCTCGCTGTCGAGGTGGGTATAGATTTCGGTAGTGAGGATATTTTCGTGACCCAACAACTCCTGCACCTGACGGATGCCCGCACCCCCCTCCAAGAGGTGGGTGGCGAAGCTGTGGCGCAGGGTGTGGGGTGAGATGCGCTTCTCGATCTCGGCACGGCGGGCCGCCTCCTTCAAAATCGTGAAGATCATCACTCGGGTCAGCCCCTTACCTCGGTTGTTGAGGAACAAGACCTCCTCGCTCGTACGTGCAGGCTGTCGCTCGTCGAGATAGCGCATCACCCGCTCACGAGCCACATCGCTGATGGGGACCAGACGCTGTTTGTCGCCCTTGCCCACAACCCGAATGAAGCCCTCGCCGAAGAAGAGGTCGCCGAGACGCAACGACACCAACTCCGAGACACGCAACCCGCACGAATAGAGCAGCTCCAACATCGCCACATCACGAATGCCCTTTGGGGTCGAGGTGTCGATGGCGGCCAGGATGCGGTCGATTTCCTCGGTCGTCAGCACATCGGGCAGCCGTCGAGCGGGCTTGGGAGCCGAGATCAGCTCGGCAGGCGAGGCGTCAATCTCGTCGTTGAGGAGCAGGTAGTTAAAGAAGCTGCGGATGCCGCTCAGCTGGCGGGCCTGCGAGCTCTTCTCACGCCCCTCGTCGTAGAGCCAATCGAGGTAACGCTCAATCATTTCACGCTCCACCTGCTGGGGCGGCACATCCCATCCGTGAAGGATGAAGTGGGTCAATTGCGCCAGGTCACGCATATAGCTCTCGACGGTATTCTCCGCGAGTCGTTTTTCCACTTTGATGTAGGTGCGGTAGCGCCGAGCCGCCGTCTCCCACTTTTTCAGGTGCTGAGCCATCGAAATATCTAAACTTTTGTGTAAATTTGTCTCCTGCAAAGGTATCAATTTTACATAATAATACCAAACATTCCGCCAGCGTGAAGAGCTACAAAGGGCGTGGAATTGTACTTCACACGCTCAAATATGGCGACCGAGGAATGGTCGTGCAACTGCTGACCGATGTCGGCGGTCGGCGCAGCTATATGGTGCAGGGGGTGCGCAGCAGCTCGGGCAAGGGGTCGAAGTTGGCCCTCTTTCAACCCATCTTTCCCGTCGAGTTCGAGGGGTTGGAGCCGGCGCAATCTACCCAGATGCACCGCTTCAAGGAGGTGCGCAGCGGTTTTCTGCTGCGGGGCATCCCCTTCGATGTGCGCAAATCGACGATGGCGATGTTTATGGCCGAGGTGATCTATCGCCTGGTCAAGGAGTCGGAGCAGAACGACCCCCTCTTCGACTTTGTGTGGCGGTCGGTCGAGGCACTCGACACGATGGAGGCGGGGGTGGCCAACTTCCACCTTTGGTTTCTGACCCACCTGAGCCGCCTGTTGGGCTTCTACCCCTCGGGCGACTACCTGCCGGGGTGCTATTTCGACATCAAGGAGGGCGAGTATTGCCCCATTCGGCCGCTCCACTCGCTCTTTATTGCCCCCGAGGAGGCCTCGCTGATGGAACAACTGCTCTCGATTTCGGCCACCGAGTTACAGACGCTGCCCCTGAATCGAATGCAACGAGTGGCCTACCTCGAAGCGATGCTCAACTACTTTGGCTACCACCTCGACAGCATCAATGCCGTGCAGTCGGTACGCATCTTGCAAGAGGTATTTTAGCGAAACGGCCGATTAGAACTCCACGCAAATAGCACGAAATATTCACGAATAATCACGAAAATATATGGAATTCAAAGAGTTGATGAACAAGCGGCGTTCGATCCGCAAATACGAGGCGCAGCCCATCCCCCGCGAGGTGGTTGATCGCCTGTTGGAGGTGACCCTTTCGGCCCCCTCGTCACGCAATTCCCACTCGACCCACCTGATGGTCATCGACCAACCCGAGTTGATCGAGAAGATGGCCCTGATGCGCGACTACGGCTCGTCGTTTATGAAGAGTGCCCCGCTGGCCATCCTGGTGATGGGCGACGATACGGTGACCGACAAGTGGCAAATCAATGCCGCCATCTCGGCCACCACGTTGCAGTTGGCCTGTGTCGATGAGGGGCTGGGCTCGTGTTGGGTCCACGTCGATGGCAGCCCCTGTCTGAAAGATGAACCCGAAGGGAAGAAGGCCGACGAGTTTCTGCGGGAGTTTTTGCCCATTCCCGAGGGGTATAAGGTGCTGTGTGCCATCGCCATCGGCTACACCACCTTCACACCCGCCCCGCTGCCCGAATGGGATCGCGAGGCCCATATCCACCGCCTCTAAACCAACAAAAAAGGGTGTCCGTTTGGGACACCCTTTTTCTTTTACAGTCGCTCGACCAGGTCGTTGTAGTAACGTTTCGTGACGGGGATTTCGACCCCCTCGACCTTCATTTCGGCCACAATCATCCGCTCCCGCTCCTTGCGCAAGGTCTTGATGTGGGTGGGGTTGAGGAAGTGCGAGCGGTGGCAACGCACCAACCCCTTTTGCAGGCAGACATCTTCGATCGATTTCATCGACGAGCGCACTAAGTAACTCTTCAACTTTCCTTCGGCCAGGTAGTGCACCTTGATGTAGTTCTCCTCGGCCGAGATGGCCAGCACATCGGCCACCGAAACGACCAACTTCAGGTTGTTGCGGTCGTCGTAAAAACGCATCTTCTCCCCCTCACTCGGCTCGCCTCCCCGACGCACGGCGTGGTTCAGGTAGAGGGCCAGCGTGATGATGGTGTAGGGGAAAATCAGCACCGGAAAGATCCACCCATAGGCCCGAGCCACCACCAAAAAGTAGGGATCCACTCGGCGGCTCATCAGCCAGACGTAGAGGGCCACAAAGAGGGCACCGACCGAGATTTCGAGCAGGCACCAAAAGTAATAGGTGAGCCGATCGATGCGACGACGCAACAGGTAGAACAGCCCCCGCATCAGTGCCGTCGTGCCGAGCAGGATGCAACTCACCAGCGTAAGATTCACGCCAAACGAGAAGCGACCCAACTGCAACTGCTCCTCGATGGAGAAGGGGCGGTAAATGAGCATAAAGACCAAAAACGAGAGGGGCAGGGCGACGATATGAATCGCCTGCGAGCTCTTTTTGCGAAAATCTTCGGGCATTGCGAGTGACATATTGGTCCCAATTTAAGGTGTGACGAATGTGCAAATATAGCATTTTCATCCCTAAAAACCGCACTTTCGTCCCAAAAACAACCGTTTCGTCACACTTTTTGGGTGTCGGTCACGCCTATTTCCCCACCGTCAGAGGTTGCACTACTTTTGCAGTGCAAACCGAAAACTCCGATTCTATGTTACGTACGATTTCTGCCTTTGGCGACTCGATTATGCGAGGCGTGGTGCTCGACAACAGCACTAACCCCTCCTCGCCCCGATACACCCTGCTCGACGATAGTTTCTCGATGCGTTGCAGCTCCTCGCTGGGGCTGAACATCCAAAACTTTGGCCGCTTCGGCAGCACCATCCGCCACGGACTCAAAGAGCTTGAGCGTCGCCGTCAAGAGGTGGCCCACTCGCAATTCGTCGCCCTCGAATTTGGCGGCAACGACTGCGACCACCCCTGGAGTGCCATCGCCCAAGACCCCACCGCCGAACACCACCCCGTCACGCCGTTGGCGAGCTTCACGGCCCTCTACCACGAGCTGATTCGCTCCATCAAGCAGTGCGGCTCAACCCCCGTCATCCTCTCACTGCCGCCCATCCTCTCGGATCGCTACTTCAACCGCTTTACGGAGAAGTTTACCGACGAGGGGCGTCGCAACGTGCTGCAATGGCTCGACGGAGCGGTCGAGAACATCACCCGCTGGCACGAGATGTACAACCTCGAGCTCTTTAAGTTGGCCGCCCTTACGTCGGTGCCCATCATCGACATCACCACCCCCTTCCTCTCGGTGCGCCATTGCGACAGCCTCTTCTGCGACGACGGCATCCATCCCAATCGCGAGGGGCATCGCCTGATTGCCGACACCATTTGTCGTTTCGCCCAAGATTGGCTCTAAAACCCCTTACAGCTATGTTATTGGCCATTCTGACGCTGGTAGTGGGGCGTATGCTCTACGGGATGAAACGCTAAAACAGCTCCCTCAAAAACAACCAAAAAAGCCTACCCCGTTGGGGGCAGGCTTTTTCGTTACACGTTCGGCCGATTAGCGCACCGGCTTGATGTCACGCACACGCAACTGGGTGGTGACCATCCCTCGGTAGTGGTTCTCGACAATCTGGTAGCAGACATCGATCGGACGGCCGCTGCGTACCCAATCGTAGTGGGTCGGCTGCTGGAAGGCGATGGCCGGAATCTTCGTGTTGGGCTTCTGACGCTGAATCAGATCCATCTTCAGGTGCTCACGCTCCAGACCCACCAACTTGGCATCGCCGTGGTTGCTCACGCTGCGGGTGACAAACACCGGCGACATATTGCCCGGGCCGAAGGGCTGGAAGCGGTTGAGGTGGTGGCGGAACTCGGGGGTAATCTCCGAGAAGAGCAACTCACTGTCGGCATCCACCTGCGGAATGAGCATCTGCGGGTCGATATGCTCCTCGACATAGGCGTTGAAGCGGCGGGTAAACTCGGCCACATTGCCGTGCATATCATATAAGCCCCACGCATTGGGAGTATACTTCGCCACATCAGCGATGGTCATTGTGCCATCATCAACGCTATCTTCGCGCGGCATAAATGTATAGTACTGATATACCCACGACTTCTCCGATACGGGCTGTGGGTCTATGCCCGAAACAGCCATCTTGCACAACTGTTTGTCTGCCAGATTCTCGGCTTTCGAGAAATCGCTATTCAAATCACCATACCAGAAATCTGCATCGCTACCTGCGCGGCAAGCCCACTCCCATTGAGCCTCTGTCGGAAGTGTAACTTCAACTCCGCAACGCTCGCTTATCTGCTGGCAGAACTCCATTGCCTGCTGCCAAGTGATACGTGTTACTGGTTGCTCAGGACGATTGGCTGCATAGCCGGGGCCAACGTGGTCCTTCCAGAACTGAGCCGTATAGCGGCTGTCGTGTTCGGGGAATACGGTATTATACTGTGCGTTGGTAATCTCGGTTGCTGACATCCAGAAAGGCTTCGAAATCTTTACTACGCTTTCGGGTGCATTGCCTGCGCCACGGCGATTATTACCCATAACAAACGTTCCTGCTGGAATACGCACAAACGTGAGCGAGATATCGTTGGCAAGCGTTATTGTACGCTTCTGCTCTCCATATCGTTGTGCCATCTCGCGAGCAACCTCCTCGCTGAAGGGGAAGTGTTTTGT
>CALAQA010000136.1:0-13385 GCA_937889065.1 uncultured Alistipes sp. | reverse complement strand
AGAACGAACTGCTCCGAACCCTGTACCAATGCCTCGTCGATCATCTTCTCATCGAGTTTGGTGCCGAGGGTTACGGTGGTCAGCGACTGGGTCTCGCCACGGGTAAAGATTGCCGAACCATGAGCTGCGGGCAGATAACCAACCTCGCACCAGATGGGGCGGATCTCGTCGGTCTTCCGACCGTCAAGACGTAGACCTTCGTCAAGAATCATGTTTCTCATTGCTTTCTTCATCACGTCGTCGTGGAAGTAGCGTTTGATGAGGGGAGCTTTCTCCTCCAACTCCTCCTCGGTGAAGCGGGTGCAGAATTCTGCTTCGAGAGCCTCGAATTTCTCGCTGCGCTCATGTTTTGCGGTTCCGCTGGTTGCGATTGCATAGGCCTTGTCGTAGGTCTCTGCTATAACGAGCTGACGAAGTTCCTCGTCATTGTTTTCGTGGCAGTACTCGCGTTTTACGTCCTTACCCAGCTCTTTTGAGAGTTCCATCTGCGCGAGGCAGTGTTTCTTGATCTCTTCGTGAGCAAATTTGATGGCTTCGAGCATATCAGCCTCCGAAACCTCTTTCATCTCACCCTCAACCATGAGGATGTTGTCGTAGGTTGCACCCACGATCAGGTCGATATCGGCATTTACATTCTGCGAGAATGTGGGGTTGATAACGAGTTTACCATCAATTCTTGATACTCTAACCTCCGAGATGGGGCCTTCGAACGGAATATCCGAAACGGCCAGAGCCGCCGAAGCTGCCAAACCGGCCAGTGCATCGGGCTGAATATCTTTGTCGGCCGAGATGAGATAAACATTCACGAATACCTCTGCGTGGTAGTTCGAAGGGAAGAGGGGGCGCAATGCGCGGTCGATGAGGCGCGAAACGAGAATCTCGTTGTCAGAAGGACGAGCCTCACGTTTGAGGAAACCGCCGGGGAAACGTCCTGCTGCGGCGTATTTCTCTTTGTAATCTACTTGCAGGGGCATGAAGTCGCAATCTGCTTTGGCGTCCTTTGCTGCAACAACCGTTGCCAGGAGCATGGTATCACCTTGCTGAATAACCACCGAGCCGTCTGCCTGTTTGGCAAGTTTGCCTGTTTCGATAATAATTTCACGGTCGTCACCGAGTTTTATTACCTTTCTGGTTGCATTATACATCATGATGTTGTTGTTTTACTATGTCCCCCTTTGGGACATGTTGTGTTTGTTTTTTTATATCACTTCCAAAGTTGAATTTTCGCCTGATATTTAAGCGTAGTAAAGGCAAATCCAATATGACATTGAATCTGCCTTTACGTTTCGCATAAACTGAAAAGTCTTATTTTCTCAGGTTAAGAGCTTTAACGATAGCTCTGTAACGCTCGATATCGACTTGTTTCAGATATTCAAGAAGTTTACGACGTTTACCGATCATGCGCAACATGGCACGCTGAGTACCGAAGTCGTGTTTGTTCTTCTTGAGGTGTTCTGTAAGGTGGGCAATACGGTACGAAAACAAGGCAATCTGACTTTCGGGTGAACCCGTATCCGTGTTAGACTTGCCGTACTGACCAAAAAGCTCCTGCTTTTTCTCTGCTGTTAAATAAGCCATAAAAGTAGAATTGATTATTTAAGTTCCACTCTACGACGCATTCCCCTTACACGGAATAGCGCCAGAGCGTTCGGCAAAGGTACGAAATAAATTGAGAATTAAGAATTAAAAGCGAAAAAAAACACCCCTTTTTCGCCTTTTTTTTCGGGATTGAAAGCGGAACAATTTTTGCGTGAGCCGCAAAGCGAAAACCAAAGGGGGTCCAAACAGGGCATTTTGAACATTTTTCCACCTAAAAAACCATTCAAAAAGGGAATTTTGTTGGTAAAATGTTCGCTTTTAACCCGACAAAATGACCAATGAAGCGTTTTTTTGCTTACTTTTGCAGAAAAATAGTCCATTTCCGATGTCGAATCTATTGCGATACTTCGCCTTAGCGCTTGTTGCGGTACTTGTTGCCTGCACCCCGCAGACCCCTTACCGTCAGGTACAAGGGGTGATGCTGGGTACCACTCTGCAAATCGTGGCAGCCACCTCCACGCAGGAGGGCGAGCTGTATCGCGGAGCGATGGCGTTGGATCGGGAGGCGAAGGCTTCGATGTCGATCTTCGAGCCGAACTCGCTCCTCAACCGCCTCAACCGCAACGAGACCGACTCGGTGGATCGACACATTGCCCGCAACATCGCCCTTGCCGATTCGATTTCCCGCCTCTCGAAAGGGGCCTACGACATCACCGTCGGACCGCTTGTCAAGGCGTGGGGCTTTGCCGGCAAGGAGGCAGAAACCGCCCCCGACGTCGATTCGATTTTGGCCTTTGTGGGCTACGAAAAAATCGCCGTCAGGGAGGGCCGACTCTTCAAGGAGGACTCACGTATAGCGCTGGACCTGAACTCGATAGCCAAGGGTTATACGGTCGATTTGCTGGGCGAATGGCTCGAAGCGCAGGGCATTGCCCATTACCTGGTCGATATTGGCGGCGAGGTGCGTTGCCGAGGGCTGAACCGCAGTGGCGGGGCGTGGCGCATCGGCATCGAGACCCCCTACGATGGCAATATGACCAACGGCGAGTCGCTCACGGCCCGCATCGCCCTCCACGACGGAGCGTTGGCCACGTCGGGCAACTACCGCCGTTTCTACCTCGATAGCGAGGGGCGCAAGGTGGCCCACACCATCGACCCCACGACGGGTTACAGCCGCCTCTCCCGCCTCTTGTCGGCCACCGTCGCAGCGAAGAGTTGCGCCGAAGCCGATGCCCTCTGCACGATGCTGATGGCAATGGGCGACAAACAGGCTTTGGCCTTTACGGAGGCGCACCCCGAGATGGCCATTTACCTGATTTTGGCCGACGAAAAGGGCGAGGGCTACCAGGAGGTATGGAGCCCCGCAATGCAACAGTTAAAAATTGATTAGCAACCGATTAACACTTAACATAGGCCGACTATGAAGCGTGCTTTTTTCCTATACAACCCCCAATCGGGTCGTGGCCGCATCGCCGAAAAACTGGAGTTGATTCTAGCCTGCTTTAGCGAACACGGCTACGACTGCGAACCGGTCAAAATCGACTTTTCGCAAAACCCCTTTCGGGGGCGTGAAGAGGTGGATTTGGCGGTGGTGGCCGGCGGCGACGGAACGGTCAATTTCACACTGAATCGGATGCGGGAGCTGGGCCTGGATATTCCGCTCGGCATCATCCCCGCAGGCACGGCCAACGACTTTGCCCGAGCCATCGGGATGTCCACCGACCCCGTCGAGGCGGCCCGGCAGATTGCTACGGGAGTGATTGAGCGAGTCGATTGCGGCATTGCCAACGACCTCTACTTTGTCAATATCTTTTCGTTCGGTCTGTTTACGACCACCTCGCAGCGTACCACCGACGAGAACAAACATCGTTGGGGCAAGCTGGCCTACATCGCCGAGGGGTTGAAGGAGCTACGACGTATGCACAACATACCGCTTCAAATCACCGCCGACGGCCAACCCTTCGCCCTCAATACGCTGATGGCACTCATCTTCAATGGCGAGACGGCAGGCGGATTCCACCTGGCACGTCGTTCGTCGGTGCAGGACGGCCACTTCGACTGCCTGCTGTTGGAGAAGCGCAACCTGCTGCTATCGTGCTGGGATATGGTCCGTTATCTATTGGGAGGTAATCCCCGATCGGTGCGCAAAATCCACGCCCGACACATCGAGATTACCTCACCCATTGACGAGCCTACCGATGTCGATGGACAGCAGGGTGTTCACTTCCCGTTGTCGATTCGCTGCCTGGCAGGTGCCCTGCGCATTCAATGCGCCCCCAAAACCGAAGTACATTAACCCAATATAACACGATGATGAAACCTAATACCTATACCGCAACGCGCAGTTTCGATAAAGTATCGATTTCACGCATCAAACGCAGCCTGGCCGATGTGACCTACTACACAGACGACCTCGTGTTCTCGGCCATCACGGCCCAATACAACCCCAGCGAGTTGGCCGCCAAGTCGGTCGATGGTTTCTCGGCCATCATTATGCTTTCGGGCGAGGCTACCATCCAGCTCAACACCAAGAGCTATACGATTCGTCCCAACACGATCGTATTCCTGGCCCCCAACTCGATTATCCGTACCGAGCACTCGACGGCCAATGCCGCAGGCTATTTTTTGGCCTTCTCGAAGAGTTTTCTGAATAAAATTCAGATGGGACTCTCCTCGTCGCTGCCGCTCTTGATGCACTTCCGCAAGTCACCCGTACTGAAGCTGCAAGAGAGCGATGTGAGCGAGATTTTGGGCATCTTCCAACTGATGAAACGCCTCCTGGCAGGCAAGATGGAGCAGTTCCGTACCGAGATCGTACACTCGCTCTTCAAGACGGCCTTCTACCTGATTGCCGACATCTCGAACCGTGAGAAGGAGAGCCGCCCCAAGCAGGGCCGTTGCGAGGTCATCTTCGACGATTTCATGGAGCTGCTGGAGCAACATTGTCGTCGGGAACGCAACGTTAGTTTCTATGCCGAACAGCTCAACATCACCCCCAAATACTTCTCATCGGCCATCAAGGAGGTGAGTGGTAAGACCGCCGCCCGCTGGATTGACGAGGCGGTGATTTTGGAGGCCAAGACGATGTTGCGTTACTCCGAGCTGAGCATCCAGGAGATTGCCAACGCCCTGAACTTCTCGACCCAGAGCTTCTTTGGCAAATACTTCAAACAACACACCGGGGTCTCGCCCTCACGCTACAAGCACAAGTAGGGCGCACCCTGATGACCACAAAAAAAGAGGAGAGCAAATCGCTCTCCTCTTTCTCTTACAAGTTCTTGAGTTGGGCAATCTCGTCGGCCCAACGGCTCTCATCGGGGGTCTCCAAAATGAGGGGAATCTGCTCGAAACGGGGATCGGTGCAGATATAACGAAAACACTCCCAACCAATCATTCCCTCACCAAGCGGCGTGTGGCGATCGACACGGCTGCCGTGCGGTTTCATCGCATCATTGAGGTGCATACCCCGGAGGTACTGAAATCCGACAATACGGTCGAACTCGGCAAAGGTCTGCTCGCACGCCTCACGGGTGGCCAAATCGTAGCCCGCCGCAAAGGAGTGGCAGGTGTCGATGCAGACGCCCACGCGCGATTTATCCTCCACACGATCAATTAGATAGCGAAGGTGCTCGAAGCGATAGCCGAGGTTCGACCCTTGGCCTGCCGTATTCTCGATGACGGCCGTCACGCCTCGGGTGCGCTCCAAGGCAAGGTTGATGCTCTCAGCGATGCGGTCCAACGAGGCCTCCTCCGAAATCTGACGCAGGTGGCTTCCCGGGTGGAAGTTCAGACGATCCAGCCCCAGCTGCTCGCAGCGGTGCATCTCCTCGATGAACGACTCGCGTGACTTCTCGAGGGCGGCATCGTCGGGGTTGCCCAAGTTGATGAGGTAGGAGTCGTGAGGCAGAATCTGCGCTGCCGTGTAGCCCAGCTCGGCACAGGTGGCCTTGAAGCGGGCGCACTCCTCGTCGGTCAGTGGCTTGGCTAACCATTGACGCTGATTCTTCGTAAAGAGGGCAAAGGCTGTTGCCCCGATGGCGTGGGCATTGCGGGGGGCATTCTCCAACCCGCCGCTTGCGCTGACGTGTGCTCCGATATAATACATAAGTGTTAGTTCAATGCGTTTTGGTCTGTCAAGAACTCCTCGGAGGTCAAGGCACGCGGGGTGATGCGGATGCGGTACAGGTCACCCTTGAACCAGCAAACCTTGTTCTGGCGTACACCCACCGACGAGATGCCCGTATTGATGGCACGGTAGGGGATCTCGCCCTGCAATTGCTCCTGGCCATCGACATAACTCGTTGCCTTGCCGTTGCTTACCACCATCGCGAGGTTGTACCAACGACCGGTCGGATGGGGCTGTGCAGGGTCAATCAAGACCAAATCTTCGGGACCATCCAGGCGGATATAGGTATCGAGGTACCAGGTGCTGTCGGGATTTACACGGGTCTCGAACATAATACGCTCGCCCTTGATTTGACCCATGTGCAGGAAGCGCTGCTCGAAGGCGGCATCGGCATCCTGGCGGAAGATCACCTCAACGGTCACCTCCTCCATCCCTTGCAGGGGGTTCACACCCAAATAGTAGGCATCCGACTCGCCATTGAAGTGGACCGCCTTGCCCAACTTCGTATCGATGAGCGTCGGGGCACCCATCACACTATCTACGGCGGGGAGTTCGGCCACCAGCCAATCCACCGTCTCGGGCCCCTCGGGAGCCGTCGTGCAGGCCACCATCAAGAGGGCCGACACAGCAATCATCCATTGTTTCATTGCAGTTGTTTTTTGTTAGATAAGTTCTTCAATCAGTCGATCGAGGGCCTGACGAATCAGTACCACGCTTTGGTCAATCTCCTCGTCGGTAATCACCAGCGGGGGTGAGATACGGAAGGCCGTGTCGCAATAGAGGAACCAATCGCTCATAATGCCCACCTCCTTAAAGATCTCCATCAGGCGATAGAGGCGATCCGAGCGACCCAACTCGACGGCCAACAACAATCCCGAGCGGCGAATCTCAACCACCGCAGGGTGTCCGTTGAGTTGCTCCTCGTAGCGTGCGCCTTTGCGCTCGACCTCTTCAACAACCCGATTATCAGTCAAGTAGTCCAGTGCCGCCAAGCCCGCCGCACAGCAGACCGGATGGCCGCCAAAGGTGGTAATATGGCCCAGCACCGGGTCGATTTGCAACGTATTCATCACTTCGGGACGAGCCACAAAGGCTCCCAAAGGCATCCCGCCACCCAGCGCTTTGGCCAGGCAGACAATGTCGGGCGTCACGCCATATTTCGTCATTGCAAACAGCTCGCCCGAACGCCCCATACCGGTCTGAATCTCATCGAAGATGAGCAGCGCACCCACCTCGTCGCAACGACGGCGCAGCGCCTCCAAATACCCCGTAGCCGGAAGGCGCACACCCGCCTCACCCTGCACCGGCTCGACCAACACACAGGCCGTGCGGGAGGTAATCTGCTGCAAATCCTCGAAATTGTTAAAGCGTAGCGCCTTCGTATCGGGCAACAGGGGGCGGAAGGCCTGCTTCCACTCCTCGCCCTCGGGCTGACCCATCACACTCATTGCACCGTGCGTCGAGCCGTGATAGGCACGTCGCATCGAGATGAGTTCGGTGCGACCCGTATAGCGTTTGGCCAACTTCAAGGCCCCCTCGACAGCCTCGGCACCCGAATTCAGGAAATAGACCGAACTCAAATTGCCGGGCAGTAACTCGGCCAGGCGGGTGGCATACTGCACCTGCGGTGTCTCGACCAACTCGCCATAGACCATCACGTGCATATAGCGGGCGGCCTGCTCCTGCACGGCACGCACCACTTGAGGGTTGGCGTGGCCCACGTTGCTCACCGAGACACCTGCCACCAGATCGAAATAACGTTTCCCCTCGGGGGTATAGAAGAAGACCCCTTCGGCTCGCTCCACCTCGATAAGCATCGGCGAGGGGGAGGTTTGGCCGATGTGGCTCAAAAACTGTTTTCTGAGGATGGTATTCATCGTCTATTCGCCAAATTTACGTTCCAAAATGCGGGCCGCATCCTTCACACTCAGATGGGTCCAATCGTAGAGCAGGCGACGCTGCTCATCTTCGCTCAACGCCCAGCCATCGACCTGACTGCGAATACGTTGCGTGAGTTGATAAATCAGGATTGCCGCCGAAGCCGAAACATTCAGACTCTCGACCATACCGCACATCGGGATGCGCAGATACTCGTCGGCGGCCGCCATTGCCTCGTCCGAAATACCGGCGTGCTCGGTACCGAATATAAGAGCAAACTTACCCTTCGTTACGTCGAACGTCTCGGGGGTGCAGCTCTCACGGTGGGGTGTGGTGGCCACCAGGCGGTAGCCCTCGGCCTTGAGGGCAGCCAGTGCCTCGGCCGTTGATTGGTGGCGCACGAGGTTAATCCAGCGGTCCGAGCCTCGGGAGATGTTGCGTGAGGGATCGAACGTGCAGCGGGTCTCGATGGTGTGCATCTGTTGCACGCCAAAGGCCTCGCAGTGGCGCATCAGGGCCGCCGCATTGTGGGGGTGAAAGGTATTCTCGGCCAAGATGGTCATATAGTTGGTGCGGGAGGCCAACGTACGACGAAAGAGCGAAAAACGCTCCTCGGTCATAAAGGTGGCGAGGTAGTCGATACGCTCGTCAAACCACTCGGCGGCTCTATTTTCGGTATTTGTCGTCATCATCCATCATTTTCAGGTAGCTCTCGTAGCGCATCGGCGAAATCTCGCCCTCCTCCATCGCAGCCACCACCGCACAGCCCGGTTCGTGGGTGTGGGTACAGTTATAAAAACGGCACTCGCGGCCGAAGTGCAACATTTCGGGGAAGTAGTGCCACAACTCGGCATTGGCAATATCAATCAGGCCGAAGCCCTTGATGCCCGGTGTATCAATCAGATAGCCCCCTTCGGAGAGGGGATACATCGTCGAAAAGGTGGTCGTATGGCGGCCCTTGTGGTGGGCATCCGAAATCTCGCCCGTGCGGATGTCGAGCGAGGGGTCGATGCGCTGCACGAGGGTCGATTTGCCGACACCCGAGTTGCCCGACAAGAGGGTCGTTTTGCCCACCATCAGGCGGTGCACCTCCTCCACCCCCTCGCCCGTCGAGGCCGAAACGGCCATCACGGGGTAGCCGATCGGCTCGTAGATCTCACGGAAGGCGGCCATCTCCTCCTCGGACTGCAAGTCGGCTTTCGAAAGGAGCAGCGTAACGGGGATTTTGTAGGCTTCGCAGGTTACCAGAAAGCGATCGACAAACTCAACGGCCGTCTCGGGGTGGCGCAGCGTCACCATCAGAAGGGCCTGGTCGATGTTGGCGGCGATGATGTGGCTCTCCTTCGAGAGGTTCGAGGCACGACGAATGACATAGTTCTGGCGGGGTACGATGGCCGTAATGAGGTGGCTTCCCTGCTCATCGGTCACACACTCGACCCGATCGCCCACCACCACCGGGTTGGTCGAGCGGATTCCCTTCAGGCGCAGACGGCCACGAATACGACATTGGCGGCGCTCCCCATCCGAAAGCACCTCGTACCAACTGCCCGTCGCACGCACCACGACGCCCGAAAACTGCTGTTCCATCATCCCTTAGGCCTGTTCTTTGGTCGGCTCCTCCTTTTTGATGTCATCCACACCATCCATCACCTGCTCCAAGAAGGGAAGCACCTTGCCGGCCAACTCCT
The DNA here is from genome assembly GCA_937889065.1 of uncultured Alistipes sp. Taxonomy (GTDB): domain Bacteria; phylum Bacteroidota; class Bacteroidia; order Bacteroidales; family Rikenellaceae; genus Alistipes. Next base: position 4,154 of record CALAQA010000136.1, on the reverse strand, counting down.
TGACGGGGCGGTAGGTGCGCGATGTGGCGATGGTCTCTTCCGAGATGAGTCGCTTTTCGAGGTTAAACCTATCGAGCACCATCAGCAAAGCGCTGACTACCAACATATATTTCGCTACGGCAATCACCACGCCCAGCAGGTTGTCGAAGATGCCCAAACCCACCCAATGCAGCAGGCCCCGCACCACACGCGAAAGAATCGAGATGGCAATCAGTGCCACCACCAGCACCACGGCAAAACCGCCGATCGAACGGAGCGAGGGGCTTAAATTGAGTGCCGTACCGACCGCCTCGCCAAACTCGGCAGCCAGAAAGATGGCGGCCACGATGGCCACCAGCGAGCAGGCCTGCATAATAAAGCCACGTCGCCAACCGTTAAATAGGGCGATAAGCAGCAACAACCCGATGACCAAATCAATGATATTCATACGCTGTTTGTTTTTAGGTTTCTTTTTTCGGGATAAAGATAGCAAAAAGGTGCGGGTTTTCCAACAAAAAGTGCGATTCTTACCACCTATTTATAGGGGTAAGCGTTCTATTTTTGGCGGTTTTATCGTACCTTTGTAGCGAGATAATGGGCTTCGGCCCAAAAAAAGCGAAGATTATGCGTAAAATCATTGCCCTTTTAGTGCTGTTGGTCAGCCTTTTACCGCTGACGGCACGCGACATATACTCCCTGAACGACGGCTGGCAGTTCTTCTTCAAACACGAGAACGAGAGCGAGAATGCCCGCATTGTGACCCTGCCCCACTCGTGGAACACCGACCCGCAGGCCGGTGCCCAATTCAACGAGACGACGGCCAACTACTTGAGAGATGTCTTTCTGCCCGAGGAGTGGTCGTCGAAACGCCTCTTTGTGAAGTTCTACGGCGCCCAGAGCGTGGCCAATTTCTTTGTCAATGGCCGCCACGTGGGCGAGCACCGAGGCGGTGGCACGGCCTTCACGTTCGAGATTACCGACTTCGTGCGCTTCGGCTCGGATAACCTGTTGCAGGTGGTCGTGAGCAACACCTTCCGTTCGGATGTGTCGCCCGTATCGACCGACGTAAACCTCTACGGCGGTCTGTATCGGGATGTGGAACTCATTGTCACCGACGACATTGCCATTTCGCCCCTCTACTACGGGTCGGACGGTGTGTTGGTACGTCCTTCGCTCGTTACACCCGAGCGCATCGAGGGCGAGGTGGAGGTGCGTCTGTTGATGCACCACAACTCGATTGCCACCCTGACGCTCGAGATTTACAACGAGTTGGAGAAGGTGGTCTATAGCCGTGAGCAGCGTGTGATGGGCAACCCCGAGCGGGTCGGCATCCCGTTCCTGTTCGACAAGCCGAAATTGTGGAGCCCCGACAGCCCCAACCGCTACCGTGTGATGGTGCGCCTCTCGAACGAGAGTGCCCGTGACGAGATTCACCTCTACACCGGTTTCCGCTCCATCTCGATTGACGAAAAGAGCGGCTGGCTGGCCATCAACGACACCCCGACAAGGCTGCGTGGCGTGGTATTGCACCACGACAATGCGCTGGGCACCCTCACTACGGAGGCCGACCTGCAAGCCGACCTGCGCACGGTGCAGGATATTGGTGCAACGGCCATCCGTTCGGCCGTGATGCCCCACTCGCAGCGTTTCTACGACCTGTGCGACCAACTCGGTCTGTTGGTATGGATCGACTCGCCGCTGCAACGTGCCCCCTTTATGGGCGATATGGCCTACTTCTCGACGCCCGCCTTCGAGCAGAACGGACTGGAGCAGCTCACCGAGATTGTGGTGCAGAACTTCAACCACCCGTCGGTGGCGATGTGGGGACTCTTCTCACGATTGATGCCTCGTGACGACCAGATGTTGAAGTACCTGAAGATGCTCAACAACAAGCTCCACGAGTTGGACCCGCTGCGTCCGACGGTGGCCCTGAGCGATCAGGATGGCCCGATTAACTTCATCACGGACCTGATTGTATGGCGTCAGGATGTGGGTTGGCAGCGTGGCCAAACCGAGGATGTGTTGGTGTGGCGTGATCAGCTGCAACGCAAATGGTCGCACCTGCACTCGGCCATCAGCTACGGCGGCGAGGGTTTCCTGGGGATGAATGTCCGCCAGACCCACCAGACGCAGCGCACCAACTGGCTCTCGGAGAGCCGTCAGACCCGCTTCCACGAGGAATACAACGCCCACCTGGCCACCGACTCGCTCTTCTGGGGCGTGTGGATCGAGTCGCTCTTCGAGTATGGCTCGGCACGTCGTCCTTACAGCCTGAGTGGCGATGGACTCATCACGCTCGATCGCCGCGAAAAGAAGGATGCCTTCTACCTCTATCGTGCGCTGTGGAACAAAAAACAAAAGACGGTCCATCTGGTGGACCGCCGTTTCCGTATGCGTGACGACAGCGAGCAATTTTTCAAGATCTACTCCTCGGAGGCCGATCCGCTGCTGTTGGTCAATGATGATTCGGTGCAGTTGCACGAGGTAGCCCCCTGCCAATACCACAGTGACACGTTGCGTCTGCGTGGCAATACGCAGGTGCGTGTCTCGGCCGGAGGCATCGGTGACGGTGTCACCATGCAGGTTGGCAACGCTTTAAGACTGCAACCGCGGCAGGCCCTTCAGCAAACAACAAATCGATAAACGAGAGGTTGCCCACAAAGGGCTGCCGATCGGCAAAGACCTGTACATAAGGCTCGGTGTAAAACGCCGAGCCGTTTTGTTTGGGCCGCAGATCCACATCGCCTTCGGCGGCCTCAACGTAACTCCGGCTTATCTCGGGCATCGGGACACCTGCAATGGCGCACAACTCGCTCAAAATAGCCAAGTTAAACTCCACGAGCGACGACCACTCCTCTTCGTAGAAGCGTTGCAGACGAGGAGCATAGTGGTCGAAGTAGGGCGACCCCTTGTAGGCGGCCACCAACGCCCCCCAATGTTGCTTCTGCCACCGCTTCGAGTAGTCGAGACGAATGGTGTGCATCGGCTGGCGAGGTCGGTTGGCCCTGACCACCTGGGCCGAGAGTTCCATCACCCCGTCCGAGGTCATAATGCGGGCACGATTGCGCTCCGAGCGTTTGATGAAGTGCTCGCCCACATCGATGATGCAGTTGCCCGACAGAAGGGCACAGAAGTAGTGAATCGAGGGCAGATAGGCTGCCGGTAAAAGGATACGTTTCACAGAATCGAAGGCCGTTTTTTTCGTTTTTACTCGTCCATCCAATCGCCGTTGGCCTTGATCAAGGCAATCAGCCGATCGAGGGCCTCCGCCTCGGGGATGTTGCGCTCGATCACCTCACGCCCCTTGTAGAGGGTGATGCAGCCGGGAGCAGCCCCCACATAACCGTAGTCGGCATCGGCCATCTCGCCCGGACCATTGACAATGCAACCCATCACGCCGATGCGCAGGTTTTTCAGATGCGACGTGCGTGAGCGAATGACAGCCAGCGTTTTCTCAATATCGTAGAGCGTGCGGCCACACGAGGGGCAGGCGATGTATTCGGTGTGCGAGAAGCGCAGACGAGCCGCCTGCAAAATCATCAGTTCGACCTCCTTCAGCTCGGCCGCATCGAGGTGAGGCGCATCGATCCAGATGCCGTCAGCCAGTCCATCGAGCAGCACCCCGCCAAAGTCGGCAGCCGCCTTGACAGCCACCTCTTCGAGCGACGAATCGGCATATTTACGGCGAATCATCACCGGCTCATTCTCCACCTCCAAATTCAAAATGGCGGCACGCAACTCGGCCGTCGGATTCTGGCTCACAGCCTCGATGATGCGCATCTTGCCATCCCACTCGTCGTGGGTCAGGGGCACCTGCACGCTACTACGATGGCGGTAGGCGTAGGGCGAATAACGCTCGGGGTGCTCCACCTCGAACTCCCCCTTCCGCTCACGGAAGTAGTCGGCCAAAAGTTGTGCCGTCGGAATCTCGTTTTCGGGGGCCTCGGTGAGCGATACACGAATCGTGTCGCCGATGCCGTCGGCCAACAGCGCACCGATGCCTACGGCACTCTTGATGCGCCCCTCCAGGCCGTTGCCCGCCTCCGTAACTCCCAGGTGGATGGGATAGGTCATCCCCTCTTGCTCCATTGCCCGCACCAGCAGGCGGTAGGCAGCCACCATCACACGGGTGTTGCTCGACTTCACCGAGACCACCACCTGGTCGAACTGCTCAC
>CALAQA010000135.1:0-8983 GCA_937889065.1 uncultured Alistipes sp. | reverse complement strand
AGGCCGACGATGCCCTGGAGTTGGTGGCCGATCGGTTGGTGGTGATGGTCTTGGCGGGCGAGGAGTTGCCCCCGAAGAGCAGCATCGCCTCGAACAACAGCTATACGCTGCGTCGTGTGGACGATGCCTACGCCTCCACGCATCCCCATATCCGCTTCGAGGATGCCGATTTTTATATTGCCGAGAAGGAGGAGTTGGAGCCTGCCCGTGTGCTGACGACCCTCTTTCGAGCACCCGATGCGGGGTGGTACGAACTGCGTGTTGCGACCCCCACCTTCGAGCGTGCCGACCTGAAAGAGACCATCCTCTATTGGGTCATCTTCCTCTCGTTGCTCCTTTTGGTGGTGGGTGTAGCGGTCACGATGTTGGTCTTTCGGCGTGGAATGGCTCCCCTCTATCGCCTTTTGCGATGGGTCGATAACTACACCCCGGGTCACGCTGTGGAGCCGGTGCCGAGCGGATGCGATATTGCCGAGTTTTGCCGTTGAGCGAGGCCGCCGACCAGATGGCCCACCGTGCTGAACTGCTCTACGACCGACAGAAACAGTTTGTGGGTAACGCCTCGCACGAGTTGCAGACCCCGCTGGCGGTCTTGGGCAACCGAATCGAGTGGATGTTGGGCCACTTCGAGTTGAGCGAGGAGCAGATGACCGAACTCTACCGCCTGTTGCAGACACAGCGCCACCTGGTGCGCCTGAATCGTGACCTGTTGCTATTGACCAAGATTGACAATCGCCAGGTGCCCGAGAGCAGCGAGGTCGATTTGGTGGCACTCGTGCGCCGTGAGCAGGAGCTGTTGGGCGAGATTTACGAGGAGCAGCAGATTGGTTGCCGAATGGAGTTGCCGCCCCACTTTACGGTTCGGATGAACGAAACATTGGCCTCGGTGTTGGTCTCGAACCTGCTGCGTAACGCCTATATCCACTCCGAGCCGCAGGCCGAGGTGGAGGTGATATGCCGAGCAGGGGAGTTGGAGATCTCCAACACGGGCAGTGAGCCGCTCGATGCGGAGCGCATCTTCGAGCGTTTCTACCGCCACACCAAGCGGGAAGGCTCTACGGGATTGGGGCTGGCGTTGGTCAAGGCCATCTGCAACCACTACCATATAGATATAGCGTACCGCTTCGAGCGGCAGCGGCACTGCTTCCGCCTGCGCTTCTAACCGCCTTCGTCGGGTTGTCCAACACGGATGACCCGATTTTTTTTGCGATTTTTTTGAAAAAAAAGGCAAAATGGGCGAAAATTTCAAATTCGCTACAAAATCCCCTCCGACCTTTGCAGTAGAAAAAGTGAAACAGAACCCAAAAAACCGATTACACCATGAAAAAGCTGATGATGACCCTTGTCGCCGTAATGGCCCTTCTGCCCGCCGTGGCAGCCAACGATCGCCCCATCTCGAAGGAGCAGCTTCCTGCTCGTGCGCTCGACTTCTTGGAGGCCCACTTCCCCAATGTGGAGGTTTCGCTGGCCAAGGAGGATCGCGAACTCTTCGAGCACCACTACGAGGTGGTCTTGATGAACAGCACCAAGATTGAGTTCCGAGGCGACGGATCGTGGTACGAGATAGATTGCCGTTACACCGATGTGCCGCAGGGGGTGATTCCCGAGAAGATGCGTCAGGCGATTGCGGCCCGTTACCCCGAGGCTCGGGTACGCGAATTGAAGCGGGAGCGTCGAGGCTGGGAGGCCACCCTGAGTAACGGCTTGGAACTGACCTTCGACAGTCGAATGCAACTTGTTGATATAGACGACTAATGTAACAAACGTAAAAAACAGAAGAATATGAAAAAGATGATTTTTGGGGTGTTGGCAGCCGGTGCGCTGTTGGCATCGTGCGAGAAGAGTGACGATGGCGGTTACCGCATCAACGAGCCTTCGGTGGCTGTGCAGGAGACGATGTATGCGATGTACCCCGAGGCCCGCAACATCACCTGGGAGAGCCGTGGCGGCTATGTGGTGGCAGACTTCGATATGCCGACCGACCACAAGGCGTGGTTCGACGTGACGGGTCTGTGGTATATGACCGAGCAGGATATGCGCTTTGCGGAGCTGCCCGAGGCGGTACAGCAGGCCTTCCGTAGCGGCGAGTACGCAGCGATGGAGATGGACGATGTCGATTGCCTGGTGCGTGATGCAATGGAGACCCTCTATGTCGTTGAGGTCGAGGGCCGTAACAGTGCGGGCCGTGAGGTGGATTATGACCTCTACTATTCGGCCGACGGGGTGTTGGTCAAGGTGGTTGAGGATGCCGAAGCAGGCTACGACTATGCCGACTTCATCCCCCAAACGCTGGTGAGCGTGGTGCAGGGTTGGATCGAGAACCGTTATCCCGGTGCCCGTGTGTTGGAGATTGACGGCGAGCGTGGAACGACCGAGGTGGAGATTTTGGATGGCAAGGTGAGACGTGACCTCTACTTTGCTCCCTCGGGCGAGTGGCTCCGAACGGCTACCGAGCTGCACACCAACGAGTTGCCCGAGCCGGTCAAGCAACTGCTTGCCACCGACTATGCCGCCTATCACATCGACGATGTGAAGCACATCGAGGAGCCGACCGTAAGTTACTACCTCGTGGAGATGGAGCAGAACGATCGTGACTCGTATGTCAAGATAGCTGCCGACGGGACGGTACTTTAATCCCGAACGAAAGAAAGTAGGTGTAAGGTTAAGTGAAAAAAGTTAGGTTTTTGTAAGGATTTTTAGCGTTAGGTTAATGAGCGGGTTGCTCGGGGCGAAGGCCTCGGGCAACCCTTTTTTTTAACGCTTCAGCTGTTCGTCTCGCATCGCTTGCAGGGCATACATACGGTCACGATGCTCGGCGGCGGCAATGAAATCCAACTCCTTGGCCGCCTTCTCCATCGCCTCCTTGGCTCGGGCAATCAACACATCGATGGCCTCCTCGACGGGCGAGGCTTCGTAGGGGGCATCCACATCGGCGGCCACCGTGTAGTGCTCCTCGGTGAGGCGACGAGCCGTGAGATCAATATCCTTGGTCGAGTGGTTGGCGATGAGTGAACTCTGACCCGAGCCGCTGCGGCTGGCCGAGCGGGGCAGCAGCTCGTTGGCAAAGTTGAACTGCACCTGCTTGTCACGGCGGCGATTCGACTCCTCGACCGTCTGACGAATCGAGCCGGTGATGCGGTGGGCATAGAAGATGGCCTCACCATTGACGTGGCGGGCGGCACGACCCGAAATCTGGGTCAGCGAGCGCACATTTCTGAGAAATCCCTCCTGATCGGCATCCAGAATAACCACCAGCGAAACCTCCGGCAGGTCCAGACCCTCACGCAGCAGATTGACACCCACCAACACATCGATCATTCCCTGATGCAGCTCCTCCAAAATCTCGACTCGCTCCATCGTATCGACATCCGAGTGGATGAAGCGGTTGCGGATGCCCGTGCGGTCCAAAAGTTTCGAGACATCTTCGGCCTGACGCTTCGTGAGGGTCGTGACCAACACCTTCTGTTCTAGGCGGATGCAACGCTCAATCTCCTCTAACGTATCGTCAATCTGATGGGCCGATGAGGCGATGCGCAACGGCGGATCGACCAACCCCGTAGGACGAATCAACTGCTCTACGACCAGGCCGTTGCTGCGTTGCAACTCCCAATCGCCGGGCGTGGCGCTGATGTAGATGGTGGCCCCTTGCAGCCGTTCAAACTCGGCAAAGGTGAGGGGACGGTTATCCCTTGCGGCGGGGAGGCGGAAGCCATACTCCACCAGGTTGTCTTTGCGGGCACGGTCGCCACCAAACATCGCCCGCACCTGGGGGATGGTGACGTGGCTCTCGTCGATGAGCATCAGGTAGTCTTGGGGCATATAGTCCAGCAGACAGAAGGGGCGGGTCCCTGCGGCACGCCCATCGAAGTAGCGGGAGTAGTTCTCGATGCCCGAGCAGTAGCCCAACTCCTGAATCATCTCCAAATCGTACTCCACACGCTGCTTGATGCGCTTGGCCTCGAGCGGGCGGTCCTGCTGCTCGAAGTAGGCAATCTGTGCCACCAAATCGTCTTGAATCTCGCTGCGGGCACGGTCGATGCGCTCCTTGGTCGTTACGAAGAGGTTGGTGGGGTAGAGGGTCACGGTATCGAGCGTGGCAATGCGCTGACCGGTCGCGGGGTCGATGCTCTGAATGGCCTCTATCTCGTTGTCAAAGAAGAGAATACGAAAACATTGGTTGCCGAACTCGCCAAAGGCGGCCATAATATCGACCGTGTCGCCGCTGATGCGGAAGGTGGCGGGTTGCAACTCCGTCTCGGTGCGCAGGTAGAGTGCCTCGACCAGCCGACGTGCCAAGACCGAGGTGGTGATGACATCGCCCACCGAGAGGCGGATGGCTGTAGCGTGGAAATCCTCGGGGCTGCCGCACCCATACAGACACGAGACGCTCGATACGACAATCACATCCCGTCGGCCCGAGAGCAGCGTGGCAACGGTGTGCAGACGCAACTGCTCAATCTCGGCATTGATCGAGAGGTCCTTCTCGATGTAGGTGTCGGTGGTGGGCAGATAGGCCTCGGGCTGGTAGTAATCGTAGTAGGATACGAAGTACTCGACGGCGTTTTCAGGAAAAAAGTTCTTGAACTCGTTATAGAGCTGAGCAGCAAGGGTTTTGTTGTGGCTCAGCACGAGTGTCGGACGATTCAGCGACTGGATGACGTTGGCCGCCGTGAAGGTCTTACCCGACCCGGTCACGCCGAGCAGCGTCACGTGGCGTACCTCCTGCGAGGCGATGGCCTCGACCAATCCTCGGATGGCTTCGGGTTGATCGCCTTGCGGAGCGTATGTGGATGAAAGCTGAAAGTCCATTCTACAAAAGTAGTGGATTTTGGGCCGATGTACAACATTTCGTGGAAAAAAAGCACCCAAAACGGGCAAAACACCGCACTATTGTGCCGAAACCGTCCGAAACGAGCAATTTTTTAGGCCGTAGTTTTTTCGTTTCACTTTATTTTTCTATCTTTGCGTGCTATTATGGTTTGGAACGACAAATCAGAACAAAAATAACAACAATACAAACAAATTCAATTACAAATGCAAAGCAAAGGTTTTATTAAACTCATCGCCGTGCTGCTTGCGCTGGCGTGTGTTTACCAGCTCTCGTTCACGTTCAAGACGCGTGGCGTAGAGAAGAAGGCGGCCGAGTATGCCGCAGCGTTCCCCCTCGCCGAGCAGGCCGAGGCTGAACAGCACTACCTAGATTCGGTACAGAACCTGCCCGTCTATAACCTGGGCATCCGTTCGTTTACCTACAAGGAGTGCAAGGAGAAGGAGTTGAACCTGGGTCTGGACCTCAAGGGCGGTATGAACGTAATGCTCGAGGTTCAGGTGGAGGATGTTGTCAAGGCTCTGGCCGGTGACAGCGCCCAGGATCCCGCCTTCATTGCCGCCATCGAGGAGGCCAACGCCAACCTGAAGAGCGGTACGTCGAAGGATTACATCGCCGATTTCGTTGAGATTTACGAGCGCCAGACCAACGGTGGTTCATTGGCTGTTATCTTCGTAAGCCCCGAGCGCAGCGACATCACGCTGGAGAGCTCGAACGAGGAGGTACAGAAGGTGTTGCAGCGTGAGACCGAGGCCGCTATCGCCGCTTCGTTCAACGTACTGCGCAGCCGTATCGACCACTTCGGTGTAACGCAGCCCAACATTATGCGTCTGCCCAACTCGCACCGCATTCTGGTGGAGTTGCCGGGTGTAAAGGAGCCGCAGCGTGTGCGCGACCTGTTGCAGGGTACCGCTTCGTTGGAGTTCTGGACCACCTACAGCGCCGGTGAGATGCTGCCCATTATGACCGAGGCCGATCGCCTGATCCGCTCGTTGCAGCAGACCGCTACGGAGGAGCCCGCAGCTGCGGAGGCCGCTGCTACGGAGCCGGCTGCCGAGGCCGAGGGCCTGTTGGCCGAGATTGGTGAGCAGCCCGTTGAGGAGGAGGTTCAGTCGTCGATGTTCGACCGTGAGCGCAACCCCCTGTTCGCCATTCTGGATCCCAACTTCGCCGGTGGTGCTGCCGTAGGTGCCGCTTACAAGGCCGATATGGCCCAGGTGGAGGCCTACCTGGCTATGCCCCAGGTGCGTGAGCTCTTCCCTTCGGATGTAACCTTCAAGTGGGCCGTAAAGGGCGACGCTATGATGGATGGTCGCTACCAGCTCTTCGCCATCCGTGTGGCTACGACCAACGGCAAGGCTCCGCTGGATGGTTCGGTGATTACCGAGGCTCGTGAGCAGTACTCGCAGCAGGGTGCTACGGCCGAGGTTACGATGGCTATGAACGCCGAGGGTGCTCAGGAGTGGGCTCGCCTGACGGGTGAGAATGTAAACAAGGCCATCGCCATCGTGCTCGACGGCTATGTATATTCGGCCCCCAACGTAATGAACAAGATCGAGGGTGGCTCGTCGCAGATTACGGGTAACTTCACCATTCAGGAGGCACAGGACTTGGCCAACGTACTCTCGTCGGGTAAGGTTCCCGCTCCCGCCAAGATTATCCAGGATACCGTAGTAGGTCCCTCGCTGGGTCAGGAGTCGATCAACGCCGGTCTGTTGTCGTTCGTGATTGCCTTCTTGCTCGTACTGCTCTATATGGGTCTGTTCTATAAGACGGCCGGTTGGTTGGCCGATATCGCCCTCTTGACCAACGTATTCCTGCTGATGGGTGTGCTGGTTTCGTTCGGCGCTGTGCTGACCCTGCCCGGTATCGCCGGTATCGTACTGACGATGGGTATGGCTGTGGATGCCAACGTGATTATCTACGAGCGTATCAAGGAGGAGCTGCGTGGCGGTAAGGGCCTTTCGCTGGCTATCACCGATGGTTTCAAGAAGGCTTACTCGGCAATTATCGACGGTCAGCTGACGACCATCATCACCGGTATCGTGCTCTTCATCTTCGGTACGGGTCCTGTTCAGGGCTTCGCTACGACGCTCGTTATCGGTATCGTAACCTCGTTCTTCACCGCTGTATTTATTACGCGTCTGTTGATCGAGTGGGCTGTGTCGAAGTGGGGTGAGATCGCCTTCTCGCGCAAGTGGTCGGAGAACTTCCTTAACAACACCAAGATCGACTTCCTCTCGAAGCGTAAGATGGCCTACACGATTGTGGCTGCTGTTCTGGCGCTGTCGTTCATCTCGTTTGGTGTGCTGGGTCTGAACCTGGGTGCCGAGTTTACGGGTGGTCGTGCCTATGTAGTTCGTTTCGACAAGGCTGTTCAGGCCGAGGATGTTCGTGCTGCATTGGCTGACGAGTTTGCCAAGATCGAGAATGCCGACGGTGCTTCGGTAAGCTACGAGGTAAAGCAGTATGGTGGCGAGGATCAGATGCGTATCGTGACGCAGTATCGCTACGATGATACGTCGGATGAGGCTACGGCCGAGGTGGAGGAGATTCTCTACAACGCTGTGAAGGGCCTCTACTCGTACGAGATTACCTTCGATCAGTTCCGTGACACGCAGACCGACCAGAACGGTATCTTGAATGCCGACAAGATTGGTCCTTCGATTGCCAAGGATACCACCTGGAACGCCATCTACTCGGTAATCTTCTCGCTCATCGCCATTGGTCTCTACATCACCCTGCGCTTTAAGCGTTGGCAGTGGGCTCTTGGTGCTACGCTGGCACTGGCTGTGAATGCCCTGATGATCATCGGTATCTTCTCGATGTTCTACCTCATCCTCCCCTTCAATCTGGAGGTGAACCAGGCCTTCATCGCCGCCATCCTGACCATCATCGGTTACGCCATCAACGATACGGTGGTTGTATTCGACCGTATCCGCGAGTTCCTGGGTCTCTATCCCAAGCGCCAGATGATGGAGAATGTGAACAACGCCATCAACTCGACCCTGTCGCGTACGATCAACACCTCGGCTACGACGCTCGTAACGTTGCTGGCTATCTTCCTCTTCGGTGGTGAGACCATCCGTGGCTTCATCTTCGCCCTGATTCTGGGTGTCTGCATCGGTACGGCTGCTACGATCTTCGTGGCTACCCCCGTTGCTTACGACCTGATGACGCGCGCCGACAAGAAGAAGGCCCTCAAGAAGTAGGTTCAATACACCTATATATAATAGCCCCGCTCCTGCCGAATGGTGGGAGCGGGCTTTTTTTTCGGTGGGTTGGGGTTGTTTTCTCGAACCTTTTTGCTAACTTTGCCTAAAATAGTTGCCCATTTTTACTCGCTATGAATTTCGATAACCTCTTAAAGTGGATTCGCCGTTCGGTGTCGCCCGTATTTATTGTGATGCTGGTGGCCTCGTTCATCCTTTGGTACATTGCCAAGTTGAGCTACACCTATACCACCGAGCAGACCTTCCGCATCAATATCGACGGCGAGAAATTCGAGGTCACCTGCGTGGTCGAGGGCATCGGTACCAATCTGTTTGGCTATCGGGTCTATCACGACAAGAGCCTGCGTATTCCGCTGTCGGAGTTGCGCTCGGCCTGCTCCTACGATGAGGAGAATTACGGCAAGGTGATCATCGAGCCTCAATCGTTGCAGAATGCCATTTCGGTGCGATGTACCGACATCAAAATTATCTCGATTGGGGATGTCCCCGAAATCAACCAACCCAAGAAGTGATGTTTAAGGTAGGAGTTACAGGCGGTATCGGTAGCGGCAAGAGCACCGTATGCCGCCTTTTTGCCGCCCGTGGGGTGGCGGTCTATGACACCGATGCAGCGGCCAAGGAGCTGATGAACAACAGCGAGGAGCTGAAACAGGCCCTCACGGCCCGCTTTGGCGAGGCTGCCTATCACGAAGGGGTATTGAATCGTGGTTATCTGGCCGAGCGGGTCTTTGGCAACGAGACCGAACTGAAGGCCTTGAATGGGCTGGTCCATCCGGCCGTCATTGCCGATTTTGAGCGTTGGGCCGAGGAGCAGACGGGGGAGTATGTGGTGCTGGAGAGTGCAATCCTCTTTGAAGCTGGCTTTGAGAATGAGGTCGATTCTACGCTTGCGGTTATGTCGCCCCTGGAGGAGCGTGTGCGC
>CALAQA010000134.1:0-14193 GCA_937889065.1 uncultured Alistipes sp. | reverse complement strand
AGGTCGGAAGTGTCGATAGCTTCCTTCACGGGGTTTTCTTTGGCGTCTGCCAGCAGTTTCAGGATCAGGGCCATCCGCATATACTTGCCGTTCAGTGCTTGACGGAAGTAGGCTGCCCGGGGATCGTCGTCGATCTTGACGCTGATGCCACGCTTTTTCAGCTCACGGGCAATCTCGTCGAAGCGGGCGCAGATGGCCTCCAGCTGCTCGGCCGACTTGTAGATGGGCACCATCACCACCTGGATGGGGGCCAACTTCGGAGGCAGCACCAGACCGTTGTTGTCCGAGTGGGCCATAATCAGGGCACCCATCAGACGGGTCGAAACACCCCACGAGGTGGCCCAAACATACTCCTGCTTACCCTCCTTATTGACAAACTGCACGTCGAAAGCCTTGGCGAAGTTCTGACCCAGGAAGTGCGACGTACCGCTTTGCAGTGCCTTACCGTCCTGCATCAGGGCCTCGATGGTCAGCGTATCCTCGGCACCTGCGAATCGCTCGTTGGGCGACTTGTGGCCTACGATGACGGGCAGCGACATCCACTCACGGGCGAAGCGCTCGTACACGTGTACCATCTTCTCTGCCTCCTCGATAGCCTCCTCACGGGTGGCGTGGGCGGTGTGGCCCTCCTGCCAGAGGAACTCGGCCGTACGCAGGAAGAGGCGGGTACGCATCTCCCAACGTACCACGTTGGCCCACTGGTTGCAAAGGATGGGCAGGTCACGGTACGACTGAATCCAATTCTTATAGGTGTTCCAGATGATGGTCTCCGAGGTGGGACGAACGATGAGCTCCTCCTCCAACTTGGCAGCCGGATCGACCACCACACCCTTGCCCTCCGGGTCATTCTTGAGGCGGTAGTGGGTAACCACGGCGCACTCCTTGGCGAAGCCCTCCACGTGGTTGGCCTCACGCGAGAAGAACGACTTGGGGATAAACAGGGGGAAGTAGGCGTTTTGGTGGCCCGTCTCCTTGAACATAGCGTCCAGGGCGTCGTGCATCTTCTCCCAGATGGCGTAGCCATAGGGCTTGATGACCATACAACCGCGCACGGCGGAGTTCTCGGCCAGACCGGCCTTCATTACCAGGTCGTTGTACCACTGCGAGTAGTTGTCGTCCGACTTGGTCAAATCTTTCAGTTCCTTTGCCATAAAAATATATGCTCTTTTTTGTAGTTATCTTTCTAACCTGCAAAGATATGAATTATAAATGAAAAAACACGCTCCCGAGCCCCTTCACCTATATAAAAAAAGAGGGGAGAGTGATTTTTCTCACTCCCCCCAAAGCTGATTTGGTCTCTCGGGTTGGTTTAGCGAACCTTGAAACCCTCGTCGGCACGCAGCGGAATAGGCATCGAGGCGTAGGTACCGTTCTCGAGCTTCTCACGCACCTGCTTGAAGGCCTCGATCGTGTAATCGACATCCTCCAGCGTGTGGGCAGCCGTCGGGATAATGCGCAGGATGATCTCGCCCTTCGGAATTACGGGGTAGATAACCATCGAGCAGAATACGTTGTGGTTCTCGCGCAGGTCAACCACCAGGTTGGTAGCCTCCTGAACGCCACCCTTCAGGAATACGGGCGTTACGGGCGAGTTCGTTACACCGATGTCAAAGCCGTTCTCCACGAGCTTCGACTGCATGGCACGTACGATCGTCCAGAGCTTCTCCTGCATCTCGGGGTGGTTGCGAATCAGCTCGATACGCTTCAGGGCACCGATTACCATCGGCATCGGCAGCGACTTGGCGTAGAGCTGCGAACGCATATTGTAGCGGAAGAGGTTGATGAGCCAACGGGGACCGGCCACAAAGGCACCGATACCGGCCATCGACTTGGCGAAGGTGTTGAACAGCACATCCACACCGTCGATTACGCCGAAGTGGGCAGCCGTACCACGACCCTGGGGACCCATCGTACCGAAGCCGTGAGCGTCATCGACCAGCAGACGGAACTGGAACTCCTTCTTCAGGGCCACGATCTCGTCCAGCTTACCCAGGTCACCCTTCATACCGAATACACCCTCGGTGATGACGAGCACACCGCCGTTCTGCTCCTCGGCAAGGTCCGTTGCGTGCTGCAACTGCAGGCGCAGCGAGTCGATGTCGTTGTGGCCGAATACATAACGCTTGCCCTTGTGCATACGCAGACCGTCGATGATGCAGGCGTGAGCCTCGGCGTCATAGACCACTACGTCACGGGGGGTCAAGAGGCAGTCGATGATCGAGATCATACCCTGGTAACCGAAGTTCAAGAGGAAGGCATCCTCCTTACCAACGAAGGCGCACAACTCACGCTCCAACTGCTCGTGATAAATGGTCTGACCACTCATCATACGGGCACCCATCGGGGCAGCCATACCAAACTTGGCGGCACCCTCGGCATCGGCCTTACGCACCTCGGGGTGGTTGGCCAGACCCAGATAGTTGTTCAAGCTCCAGTTGAGCATCTCCTTGCCACGGAACTTCATACGGGGACCAATCTCACCCTCCAGCTTGGGGAAGGCGTAGTAGCCGTGTGCATAACCCATGTACTGACCAATCGGGCCACCGGCATTCTTTTCCAGGCGATCAAAAATATCTACCATAATCTCTGTTGTGTATTAAGTTTTATGAATCGTTTTCTCTCTTGCGTGACATTACGCCACTTTAAGCAACCAAAGTTACCGCTTTTTTGCTCCTTCGCAGTAAGTATTTATACTTATTTCGACCCCTTCAGAGGCTGTTTTACCCCCTTTTGGGCGATTCCTCGGCTGATTTCACGACGCATCACCACCACTTTTTGCCATTTTCGGGGGTGCATCGTAAAGCCCAACAGCAACGTAGCGACCCACTTCAACCCCTCACGAAGGCGCAAACCAAGGTATTCGCCCCGCATTCGGGCACGAATGGCCTGGCTGATGCCGATGTGGTAGGCCAACGCACGGAAACGCTCATCGGTGAGCTTTTGTTGGGGGATGATGTGGCGGATGACAGCCCCGGGCAGGTACCAAAGGGTGTGTCCGGCCTCTTGCAGACGGAGGAAAAAGTCGTTCTCCTCGCCGCCCAGCGGCTTGTCGCCCGTGCGTCCCAGCTCGGTCAAAAAACCGAATTGGCGGGCCACCGACAACCGATAACCCATATTGCCTCCGCCGGGCAGCATCCCTCGGGGAAAGGGGCGAATCTTCTCGCCCAGGTCGATGGGGTTGGCAATCGGTCGCTCGGTCCAACGGCTCATCCATCGGGGGCGGCCATCGGGATACTCGGCAATGATCTTTCCTCCGGCCACCACCGCTTCGGGGTGGGAGGTGAAGAAGTCGAGGTAGGCGGCCAAAAAGTGGGGGTTGATGCGCTCATCATCATCCACCGAGCAGACCAGGTCGGTCGTGGCCTCCCGTAGGCCTCGGTTGCGGGCATACGAAACCCCCGCCATCGGCTCCACCACCCGCCGAATATGCAGTTGTGGGTGGGCTTGGCAGAACGCTTCGACCACCTCGGCTGTGTTGTCGGTCGAGTGGTTGTCGATGAGGATGCACTCCCACAGTGCGGGGTCGAGCGTCTGTCGGGCCACCGACTCCAAGAGCAGGGGAAGCTCCCCTGCACGATTGAAGGTGGGAATGGTGAGCGTTATCTTGTACATCTTTGATATTGCGTTAGTTGCGTATTTTGCTCCAGGCCAACACCTCGAAGTCGAGCTGGCGTTTTTCGAGGTCGGCTTTCACCACCTTGACACGCATTCTGTCGCCCAACGTGAGGCGTACACCCGTGCGTTGGCCACGCAGTTCGTAGCGCTCGGGGTCGAAGTCGAACCACTCGCCCTCGATGTCGCGCAGGTAGGACATACCCTCGATGTGGGTCCCCTCCAACTCGACATAGACACCCCATTCGCTCAAGCCCGAAATCGTACCCTCGAACTCCTCGCCCAGGTGCTCCTTCATAAACTCGACCATCTTGTATTTAATCGAGGCACGCTCGGCATCGGCGGCCAAAATCTCCCGCTCGGTGGCGTGTTCGCACAGGGCCTCCAGCTCCCGCTTGTCGGCCGAGGTGCCCCCTTCGAGGTAGTGTGCCAAAAGGCGATGCACCAGCATATCGGGGTAGCGGCGGATGGGCGAGGTGAAGTGGGTATAGTAGGGGAAGGCCAGACCGTAGTGGCCCAGATTATCGGTCGAATAGACCGCCTTGGCCATCGAACGTACGGCCATCGTCGAGAGGGCGTTGCACTCGGCTTTGCCCTTGACGCTGTCGAGCAGTTTGTTCAGCTCCTTGGCGATGGCACGCCCCTTCGAGGCACGAAAGACGTGGCCGAAGCGAAGGGCAAACTCACGGAAGCGGTCCAGCTTGTCGGTCGAGGGGACATCGTGCACACGATAGACCATTGTGCGAGGTATCTTGCGCCCCTTTTCGCCCATACGGTGGGCGCAGAACTCGGCCACACGGCGGTTGGCCAGGAGCATAAACTCCTCGATGAGTTGGTTGGCCTCCTGCTGCACCTTGAAATAGACCTCGATGGGACGACCCGACTCGTCGAGCTTGAAGCGCATCTCCTCGCTCTCGAAGGCCACTGCTCCGCTCTTGAAGCGTTGGCGACGCAGCTCCTGCGCCAGACGGTGCAGGGTCAAAATCTCCTCCGCATAGTCACCCTGACCCGTTTCGATGATGCGCTGTGCCTCCTCGTAGGCGTAGCGGCGGTTGGAGTGGATGACCGTACGACCGAACCACTCCTCCAAAATCTCCAGATTTTCGTTCAGCGTGAAGACGGCCGAGAAGCAGAGACTTGTCTCGTTGGGACGCAGCGAACACAGCTCGTTGGAGAGTCGCTCGGGCAGCATCGGGATGGTGCGATCGACCAGATAGACCGAGGTGGCTCGGGCTACGGCCTCACGGTCGATGGTCGAGTTGGGACGCACGTAGTGCGTTACATCGGCAATGTGTACACCCACCTCCCAAACGCCGTCACGCACACGGCGAAGCGAAAGGGCATCGTCAAAGTCCTTGGCATCGGCGGGGTCGATGGTGATGGTCAGTGTGTTACGGAAGTCACGACGGCGGTCGATCTCGGCTTGCGTAATCTCGCCTCGGATGTTGCGGGCCGCCTCCTCGACCGCCTCTTCAAAGTGGTACGGCAGGCCGTACTCGGCCAGGATGGCGTGCATCTCGGTGTTGTTCTCGCCCGCCATACCGAGTCGCTCGATCAGCTCGCCGACGGGGCTCTTCGAGCCGGGCGTCCATTCAATGATGCGCACCACCACCTTCTCGCCATCACGCACCTCGGGGTAACGCTTTTTCGGCAGGTAGATGTCGTAGGGCATACGGCGGCTGTCGGTGCGGACAAAAATCTGGTGAGCCCCCACCTCGGCAATGCCGACGTAGGGTTTGGTGCTACGCTCCAAAATTTGGGTAATCTCGCCCTCCAGACGACCGTCACGGCCTCGGTGCATTACCACCACCTCGACACGGTCGCCCTCCAACGCACCTTGCGTATTGCGCTGATGGACAAAAATATCCTGCTCCAGCCCCTCGACCTTTACGTAGATCGAACCGCTGGCAATCATATCGCACACACCCTCGTGGTGGGGCAGGTGGCGATTCGTCAGACGGTATTTGTGACGGGCACACTCCTCGATGACCCCCTCGTCGTAGAGGCGGTCCAAGATTTGCAGCGTCTCACGCTGTCCGTCACGCGACGCACCACCCGAAGCGGCCGCCAGGTGCTTGAGCGAAAATTTGGTGTTCGGGAACTCTCTGAAGAGGTTGATAATCAGAGATGCACGGTCGCGGTTGCGCCCATTCTTTTTCTCTTTTTTCATCGTTGTATCAGTTTTTTTGCCAGTCGCTCCATCAACCTTACACCTACTGGAAGTGCCTCCTCCGAGGGGGCATAGGTGGCCGTGTGCGAACGACCCGACTCTCGTCCGACCCCCAGGCGATAGAAGAGGGCGGGGTAGTGCAGTGTATAGTATCCAAAATCTTCGGCCAGCGGGCGACGCTCCTCACGGGTCGCCTCGTAGCCCAATGCCTCCACCTCGCAGCGGGCCGCCTCGACCAACCTTTCGTCATTGACTACGGCGGGGTAGCCGTGGTTGATCTCCACCTCGATGGTGGTGCCGTGCGTTCGGTCGATGGTCGAGGCAATCTCCTCGATTTGGCGGTGGAGGGCTTGGCGGTTCGCTTCGTCAAAGGTGCGCAGTGTACCGGCCAGGGTGACGCTGTCGGGGATGACGTTGGTCGCCCCCTCGGAGCGCACCAGACCCATCGACAAGACCTGCTCTTCGCTGTTGAGGGCCACCAGACGGGTAATCAACTCGGCAGCCGCCACGACGGGGTCAATCAGCAGGTGGCGCATCGCACCGTGCCCTCCACGCCCCCGCACCGTGAAGTGCAGTTCGTCGCTCGAAGCCATATATTTGCCCCCTTTCAAGCCAATCTGCCCCACCTCGAGTTGCCACTCGCAATGTTCGCCCACGACGGCTCGGATGTCGTACCCATCGAAGGGGTGTTCCGAAAGTACCTGCGAGGCACCCCCCGGGTTACACTCCTCGCCGGGCTGAAACAGTCCGAAGATGGTCCCCTCGAAGTCGGGGTTGGCGGCCAGACGACACAACACACCGTAGAGCACCGCTGCGTGCATATCGTGGCCGCAGGCGTGCATCACCCCTGCATTTTCGGAGGCGTACTCCAGCCCGCTCTGCTCGTCGATGGGCAGGGCGTCGATGTCGGCACGCAGCACAACGGCTCGTCGCTCTTCGGGGGCGGTGTGGCGACCCCGAATCGTTGCCAACACTCCGGTGCGGGCCACAATGCGGGCCTCGATGCCTGCCTCGCAAAGGCGGGTGAGGATGTAGTCGCGCGTTGCCTCCTCTCGGAACGAGAGTTCGGGGTGGCGATGCAGGTGCCGTCGGAATGCAATCACTTGGTCCATAGCGTTTTTTATTTAGAAGATGGCTCGGGCAATCTCGATGACGTTATCGGCCTTACCCATCGAATAGTAGTGCAACACAGGCACGCCGGCCGCCTTCAGTTCACGGCTCTGGGCGATGGCCCACTCGGTGCCGATTTGGCGCACGGCGGCCTTGTCGGCAGCGTGTGCCTCCACCTCTCGTCGGAGCGGCTCGGGGATGTGGCAGTTGAAAATCTGGGGCAGCAGCGTCAGCTGACGTGCCGTGGCCAGGGGTTTGATGCCCGGAATGATGGGCACCTCGATACCCGCCTTGCGACACCGCTCGACAAAGTCGAAGAAGCGGCTGTTGTCGAAGAAGAGCTGCGTGATGATGTAGTCGGCACCGGCATCGACCTTTGCTTTGAGGTAGTGCAAATCGCTCTCGGCCGAGAGGGCCTCGCCGTGCACCTCGGGGTAGCCCGCTACGGCAATCGAGAAGCGGGTGTGGTGCCCCTCATCGACCTCGCCATCGACAAACTCGCCTCGGTTCATGGCGGCAATCTGGCGTACCAAATCGACCGTATGGCTGTACCCTTCGGGGTGGGGCTGGAAGGCCGCTTCGCCCGCCACAGCATCGCCTCGGAGGGCCAATACGTTGTTCAGCCCCAGGAAGTCCATATCGATGAGGGCATCTTCGATGTCGGCACGGGAGTGGCCGCCGCAAATCAGGTGGGGAACCACCTCCACGCCATAGCGTTGGCGGATGGCCGAGGCGATGCCAATCGTGCCCGGACGGCGACGAGCGATGCGACGTTCTACACTGCCGTCGGCCAGACGTCGCTCCTTGACCACCTCACGGTGGTAGGTGACGGTGATGTAGGCCGGGTCGTAGGGGGCCAGGCGGTCGATGTTGGAGCTCAGCTCCTCCATACCTGCCCCCTTGAGCGGCGGCAGCAGCTCGTAGGCAAAGCGGGTGGCGTGGGTGCGGAGTGCCTCCTGTATCAGTTCTGCTACATTCATAGTAGGTTGTTGGGTATCAGTTTCTTAATTGTCTTCTCGTCGAGCGAGCGACGGAGCGCATAATCTTTTACCTGCTCCTCGGTGATGTGACCCACCGCGAAGTATTCGCCATCGGGGATGAGCAGGCCGCAGAGGGCCTCCCCGGGGTCAATCATCCAATTCTCCGTCAGACGCATCTGGGTCATCACCTCGACAGCCAGCAGGTCGAAGACCTCCCGTTTGAGCGAGTGGTCGGGGGTGGCGGGGTAGCCAAAGGCCATACGACGACCCCGGTACTGCTCGCTGAAAATCTGCTCGGGGGTGAGCTGCTCGCCCGTCTCGTAGCCCCACATATCACGGCGGATGAAGCGGTGAACATACTCCATAAAGGCCTCGGTGAGGCGGTCGGCCAAGAGCTTGGCCATCAGAGCACGGTACTCATCGCCCTGCTCCTTGAAGCGTTCGGTGAGGGTTTTCAACCCCAATCCGGCCGTCACGGCAAAGCAACCGATATGGTCACCCTCCGTGGCGATATAGTCGGCCAGTGAACGGCACCCCTCTTTGGGGTTTTGGTTGCGCAGCATCGCCAGGCGCACCTCACGACGCTTGCCCGTGATGATAATGTCGTCTCCTTCCGAGCGGGCGGGGTAGATGGCCGCTACGCCTTGCAGCGTGAGCAGCTTCTGCTCCCGAATTTCGGCCAACAACGCCTGTGCATCGGCCCAGACCCGACGGGCCTCCTTGCCCTTTTCGGGGTGGTCGAAGAGGTCGGGATAGCGACCTGCCAACCCCCACGAGGCGAAGAAGAAACTCCAGTTGATGAGCGGCTCGACATCGCCTATGGCCACATCGTGGAACATCAGTCGGCCGACGTGTTGCGGCTCGATGGGGGTGTGGGTTGTCTGTTGGCGACCGATTAGGCGGGCCTCCTCCAACGAGACGAGGTTACGCTGTGCTTCGGTGGCTGCAAATTGGTCACGCAGCGCCTGTTGCTCGGCTTGCAGTTGGGCGATGAAGGCCTCACGGTCGTTGCCCAAAAGTTGCTGCAAGAGGAGGCTGTTTTGGCTGGCATTGGCCGAGTGGGCCACCACCCCCGCATATTCGGGGGCCATCTTCACGGCCGTATGGAGAGCCGAAGTGGTGGCACCTCCCACCACAACGGGCAACGAAAGTCCGTGTCGTTGCAGGCTGTGGCATACGTTGATCATCTCGTCGAGCGAGGGGGTAATCAGTCCGCTCAGGCAGACGGCATCGGCCTGCCACGCAAGGGCCTCACGGGCAATCTCATCGGCCTCGACCATCACGCCCAGATCCTTGATTTCAAAGCCGTTGCAGGCCATCACGACCGATACGATGTTCTTGCCGATGTCGTGTACATCGCCCTTGACGGTGGCCAACAGAATGCGTCCTGCACGCTGTTGGGGTGCATCGCCCTGCTCGATGTAGGGGGTCAGCACCGCCACGGCACGCTTCATTACACGGGCGCTCTTTACGACCTGCGGCAGAAACATCTTGCCTGCTCCGAAGCGGCGACCCACCTCCTCCATGGCGGGCATCAACAAGCGGTCAATCACCTCGATGGGGGAGCCACAGCGGTGGTAGGCCTCCAACGTGTCGGCCTCGATGTGGTCGGTCAGCCCCTTGAGCATTGCCTCTTGCAGACGCTCCTCCAACGGAAGTTCGCCCCAACGGTCAATGGGGGTCTCGGTCACTTTTTGCCCTTTGAGTTGTTGGGCATATTCGGTCAGTCGCTCGGCGGCATCGGGTGTCGAGTTGAGAATGACGGCCTCGGTACGCTCCAGCAGCTCGGGCTCCAACGAGTCGTAGAGGCGCAGCAGCTGCGGATTGACGATGCCCATATCCATACCTGCGGCGATGGCGTGGTAGAGGAATACCGAGTGCATCGCCTCACGTATGGTATTGTTGCCTCGGAAGGCGAACGAGAGGTTCGATACACCGCCCGAAATTTTGACGTGCGGGCACCGCTCCTTGATGGTGCGGGTGGCATCGATGAAGGCCTTGGCGTAGTTGTCGTGTTCGGCAATACCGGTCGCCACGGCCAGGATATTGGGGTCGAAGATGATCCCCTCGGGCGGGAACCCCTGCTCGGTCAGCAGGCGATAGGCACGCTCGGCCACCTCGACCTTGCGATCGTAGGTGTCGGCCTGCCCCTTCTCGTCGAAGAGCATCACAACCACCGCTGCGCCGTAGCTTTGGATGCGGCGGGCCTGCTCCAAGAAGTGTTGCTCGCCCTCTTTGAGCGAGATGGAATTGACAATGGCACGGCCCTGCGTACATTTCAGACCCGCCTCGATGACCTCCCAACGCGACGAGTCGATCATGATGGGCAGGCGGGCAATCTCGGGCTCGGAGGCAATCAGATTCAGGAACGTGGTCATTGCCTCCACGCCGTCAATCAAACCGTCGTCCATACATACGTCGATGATTTGCGCTCCGGCCTCCACCTGGGCACGAGCCACCGAAAGGGCCTCTTCGTAGTTCTTCTCCCGAACGAGGCGAGCAAATTTGGCCGAGCCGGCCACGTTGGTGCGCTCGCCAACATTGATAAAGTTCTTTTCGGGGGTCACCTCCAACGGCTCCAAACCGCTCAGGCGCAACGTGTGGTCGGCCGAGGGCAGGGGACGGGGCGTGTAGTCGCCCACGATTTTTTGCAATTCGAAGATGTGTGCCGGCGTGGTGCCGCAGCAGCCGCCGACAATGTTAATCAGCCCTCGCTTGAGGTACTCGCGCACCTCCTCGGCAAACATCTCGGGGGTCTCGTCGTAGCCCCCCATCACATTCGGAAGACCGGCATTGGGGTGGGCCGAGATGCGGCACGGCGCCAACGCAGCCATTCGCTCCAGGTAGGGGAGCAGGTCGTGCGCTCCGAAGGCGCAGTTCAGACCAATCGAGAGCAGCGGAGCGTGGCAGAGCGAGGTGACGAAGGCCTCGACCGTCTGCCCCGAGAGGGTGCGACCACTGCGGTCAGCCAACGTTCCCGAGACCATTACGGGGAGATCGACACCCGACTCCTCGAGAGCCATCAGGGCCGCCTTGGCATTGAGCGTGTCGAAGACCGTCTCGATCAGGATAATATCGGCACCGCCCTCTTTCAACCCCTCGATTTGCTCCCGATAGGCCGCTTTGAGCGTGTCGAAATCAATCTGTCGGGCGGCGGGGTTCTCCACATCGGCCGAGACCGACAACGAACGGTTCGTGGGACCTACCGAGCCGGCTACAAAGCGGGGCTTTTGGGGGTTGCGGGTTGTGAATTGGTCGGCCGTGCGACGGGCCAGACGGGCCGCCTCGGCGGCTATCTCGCGCGCGTACGAAGAAAGACCGTAATCCGAGAGCGATATGCGGTTGGCATTGAATGAGTTGCAGGTGATAATATCAGCACCTGCCGTGAGGTATTTCTCGTGGATGGCCACCACCGCTTCGGGCTGGGTGAGGCACAACAAATCGCCACACCCCTTCACCTCGACGGGGTGGACGGCAAAACGGCTGCCACGGTAGTCCTCTTCCGTGAAGTGGTTTTGCTGCATCATCGTACCGAAGCCGCCATCGAGCAGCAGGATACGCTCCGAGAGTGCTTTATCGAGTCGTTTTGTCATTGCTTTACAAGTTCGATTTCGTAGATTTTCGGCCAACGCTTACCCGTCACCAACAGCTGCTTGGTCAGCGGGTTGTAGGCGATGCCGTTCAATACATCGGTCGTGGGCAGCGTCTCGGCGGCGGGCAGCAGTCCCGTCAAATCGACAATGCCCTCCGCAACGCCCGTTTGGGGGTTGATGATAAGCAGTTCGTCCGTCAGATAGACATTGGCCCAAATGCGCCCCTCGATCCACTCCAACTCGTTGATATACTGTACCGGTTGCCCTTTGACCGTAACGGTGATGGTCGCCTCGCGGGCAAAGGTTTCGGGGTTGATGCGGTAGATGTTTGCCGAGCCGTTCGACAGGTAGAGCTTCTCGCCGTCGGTCGTCAGTCCCCACCCCTCGCCGGCATAGCGGCGGTCGGCCACCTTCTCCATCGTGGCGGCATCATAGACGTGGCAGATGCTCGACTCCCAGGTCAGCTGGTAAATCAGTCCGTTGAGGTAGGCCACCCCTTCGCCAAACTCCTGACGGGGCAGGCGGTGGTGGGTGGTGTGTTTGCCTTGTTCGAGGTCGAGGGTGCGCAGCTCCGAACGTCCGTATTCGCCCGTGCCCTCCCACAGACGGTCGCCGCCGAAGCAGAACCCCTGGGTGTAGGCCTCCACGGCGTGGGGATATTGGGCAACGACACGGTAGGTGTATCGGGTCGGCTCGACGGGGCCTTGTGTGCTTTGTTTTAGCGCTTTGGAGCCGCTTCCGGCACAGGCCGTCAGGCCCAGAACCAACCCCAAAGCCAGGGTGTAAAAGTATCTCATTGCTTGGTTGAAAACATATTTTACCGATACAAAGGTACTAAAACGAATCTAAAATGGATACATTTCTCGGTTTTTTCCTAAAAATATATGGTATAGCAGGCCGAAAAACCGATAATTTTTGTACCTTTGCTTCCCGATTTAGTGGCAAAACAAGAGAATAACAAATATAACACATTAACTATGAACATTGTACGTGAGCAACGCGAGGGTGGTATTTCGATCCTGAGCGTGAAGGTTGTGGAGGCAGATTACGCTGCCGACGTAGAGAAGGCACTGCGCGAGTATCGTCGCAAGGCCAATATTCCGGGTTTCCGTCCCGGTATGGTGCCGATGGGTATCATCAAGAAGATGTACGGCAAGGGCGTGGTAGCCGAGCAGAGCTACCGCAAGGCCTCGAACGGTGTGTTCGAGTACCTCCAGGCCGAGAAGATCGACTACCTGGGCGACGTGATTCCCTCGGAGGAGCAGGGCGACTTCGACTTCGAGAACAACGTTGATTTCGAGTTCAAGTTTGAGATTGGCGAGGCCCCGAAGCTCGAGCTGGAGCTTTCGGAGAAGGATAAGGTGACCTATCACCGCATCAAGATCGACAAGCAGATGCACGCCGACTACCGCTCGAACTACCTGCGTCGCTTCGGCCGCCTGGCCGACGTCGATGTCGTAGAGGCTGACGAGGCGCTGACCGTAACGCTCGACAATGGCGATATGCAGATTCAGGATGCCTACGTAGGTTTGATTTCGATGAGCGAGGAGGAGCGCAAGCCCTTCCTGGGTATGAAGGTGGGCGACAAGATGCACGTAAACGTGAACGAGCTCTACAAGAGCGAGTCGCAGCGTGCCGCCATCCTGCAAGTAAAGGCCGAGGAGCTGGCTTCGATCAACCCCGAGTTCGAGATGGAGATCACGAAGATTCGCAAGTTCGCCGAGCCGGAGCTCAACGAGGAGTTCTTCAAGATGGCTTTCCCCGCCGGCGACATCACCGACGAGAAGGCCTTTGATAAGATGCTCGACGAGCAGATTCAGAAGGAGCTGTCGCGCGAGAGCGACTTCCTCTTCACCATTCAGCTGCGTGACTACCTCATCAAGAAGGCCGGCCTCGAGATGCCCGTTGCCTTCCTGAAGCGTTGGCTCTACACCATCAACGAGGGTAAGTTCTCGATGGAGGACATCGAGAAGGATTTCGACGCATTCCTCAAGATGTTCACTTGGAACTACATCCAGAAGCACTTCATCCAGACCTACGAGCTGACCGTATCTCCCGAGGAGATCGAGGCCGAGGCTAAGGAGTTCGCTAAGGCTCAGTTCGCACAGTACGGTATGCCTTCGGCACCCGAGGAGATGCTCACCAACTTCGCTAAGCAGATCCTTGAGAACAAGGAGCAGGCACAGAAGATCTACGAGAAGCTCTACGAGTTGAAGGTTGTAGAGTACGTTAAGTCGAAGATCAAGGTAACCAACAAGTCTGTAACCTCTGAGGAGTTCGCTAAGCTGGCACAGGAGATGTAATAACATAACGCTGGCGGCCGGGGGGCCTATAGATAAAGGGGCCGAGGGCTATTATATAAATGGGCAGGAGGCTTTTATATAAACGGGTTGAGGTCAATATATAAAGCTGGGGCCTATATATAAATAGGTGTTTAGGTCGCAAAAGTGTTAAAATACTCGAAATTTGGACTCTGGGCTTAATGTTTGCAGAGTCCAAATTTTGATTTATTTACTCGTCGCTGTTCGGTGTGGAATGGCGCGCGGGAAAGAAGAAAAAACTTACTCACAATATGAACGAATTTGAAAAATTTGCTCGTGGCCATTACGGCATAAGCAGCCTTAAGTTGCACGACTTTAACTCAATTCAGGCGGCTTACGTCTCGCCCACGATTATCGAGGAGCGCCAGCTGAACGTCGCTACGATGGATGTCTTTTCGCGCCTGATG